>NZ_JBICUE010000007.1:0-316335 GCF_043197955.1 Mycobacterium sp. NPDC048908
ACGCATCGGCAACCAGGTGTTCCCACCGGTGCGCGCCGGCGCCGGCATCGGCACCGCCGGATCGGTCATGGCGTTGGCGGCCTGGTTGAGTTCGGTGGCGGTGGTGCGCGCGATCACCGTCACCGGGATCCCGCGATGGCTGCCCAACCCGCCCGAGGCGATGCCGGCCTTGAGCCCGAGTTTGACTCCGTCGTGGCAACGCTGCGCGGCACTGCGGTCGTCAGGGGTTGCGTCGATGCCGCCGCCGGGCAGGTGGCGACCCGGGCGTGCGGCCGCCGCGCAGCTCTCCACGTAGGCGCGGGTTTCGGGGTCGACATAGCCGGATAGCTTCGACATTCCGTCGTGGCCTTGAGGGCCCAGCGTCAGCCCGCGCCGCCGCGCACGATCCTCATCGGTGAAGTCGCCGTCGGGGTTGAAGATCTCATCGACACGCTCGGCCAGCTTCTTGACGATCTCGGCATCAGTTTTGCGCGCCTCACCCACCAGCGAGGCCTCCACCTCGTCGCGGTCGCGCACCGACACATTGGCGGGCAGATCCTTGATCGCCTTGGCGATCACCTTCACATGGTCCTCACCGATCTGCCCGGTCGCGACGGCGGCGGCCACATACCGCAGTTGCGGTGGCAGCGGTGCACCGGACAGTTGGCGGCGCGGGCACAGCGTGGCCGCCGTTGTCATCCGGCGTTTGACCTCACCGGGGGTGATCCGCAACCGCGCGGCCAGACTGTTGACCATCCTGGGGGCCATCCTGGCCTCATCGGGCGGATCGGCGATCTGACCGAAGAACCGATACATCAACCCCCGATTGGCGCGCGCCTGGGTCTCCAACCGTTCGGCGAACCGGGTCCGATACGCATTACCTACCTCCGTCGAGCACAACTGCCGCATCTGGGCATAGGCGGCATCGACCTGATCGGCCAGCGCGTCAAACTGCTCCCGCGCCGCCGCACCGGTCATGAATTCGCCCACACCACAACGTTATCCACCACCCCCGACCAATCCCAGCGGCCAACCCGCCACCTGTGGACAAACACCAGCCTGGGGATAACCACCCCAAAATGTCACACCCACGTGCTAGGACGCGGCAGGCTGAGGACTGGTGGCGATGTCCGCAAGGTTCCTGGTGATCGCCCCGACCTCTGCGACCAGCACTCGTGCGGCGGCGTTGTCGGCCGCGAGCCTCGCACCCTGCTGGCGCACCTGCTGATGCGCCGCGGTCAACTCGGCGATGTCGACGGTCCATGGCTTGGCCGCGTTGGGTGGTCCACCACGCAGCGCGTCGACGTAATCATCCACGGCAGCAACGAATTCCGGGGTCAGCGCGGTGGATGGCTCGCTGGTCAAAGTCGCCTCCAGAGCGGTGCAGGCGCTGGTGACGCCATTCAGCGCCGCCCGATACGACCGCAGCCACCGCCGAAGCTCGCGCGAATCCGTCCGAGTCGCGCCCGACGCCGCCTCGAATGCCGCGCGTGCCCGGAACGCCCGCTGCCACGCAGAAGACAGCGATTCGGCGGGGTCATCGAGTTCGTGCACGAAGGCCTTGATCACCATTGCGGCATAGTCGATTTCGGATTTCAGCAATTCGCCCGCGCGCTGATGCAACCGGATCAGCGCATGGTCCGGAAACACGACATGGGCCACCACCGCCAGCCCGCCGCCGATGACGACCGCGAACAACAAATCCTCGACGGCCGCGCCATGTGCCGCCGCGGGATTGATGTCGAGAAGGAACGCGACCGCGGCTGCCAGCGCAGCGCTCACCGCCAGGTACCCGTACCGCGTCACCGCGTACGTCAATGCCAGAAAAAGCGCGGACACCACGGCGGCCGACGAACCGACCGGTTGCCACACCAACGTCAACAACCATGTGACAACGATTCCCAGGGCAATGCCCGCCACCCGTCCGACGCAGCGTGTGTACGTGTGAGCGGTTTCCGGGCGCAGCACCATCAGCACGGTCAACGCGATCCACTGGCCATACCCGACGACGCCGTATCGGCCTGCTGCGACAGCCAGCGCGGTGGCCGCCGTCAGCCGGACCGCGTGCCGCAGCACCGGCGACGTCCACGTCAGATGCTCACGGATCGCCGCGACGGCCGCAAGCATGGAGCCGACCAGGTCCGGACGGCGGAATTCGCCAAATCGCGACGCGAAAGCTTCGTGGAGCTGTTGTGAAAGACGCTGCGCAACAATTGATTGCGGCTCTTCCACGCCAGCTACCCCAGTATCGACGCGGGCGAGCGCATACTCGGCGTCACGCCGCGCGCTGTAGTGATGACTCGCGATGGCTTCGAGGAAATCCGCGGCTGGCACCAGCAGCGCCGTCACCGCCTCATCGCCGCCACGCATTGCACCCAGAGTCGCGGTCAGGCGCTCGGGCAACCGGTAACCGCCGTGATAGGCCAGCGGACGCCGAATCGCGTCGCTGTCGACGAAAGCCTCCCGCAGCCACGTCAGCGGTCCGACACCCACCGAAGCGGTCCTGTCGGCCGCGATGCGCCGGGCATCGCCGGCCAGTCCCTGGTAAGCGCGAGTAAGCGCTTCCCGTTGCCCGCGCCAGCGTTGGGGTGGCCACACCGCGATGAGCGCGGCCTGAATGCAGCCTGCGGCCACGGTCAGCACTATCGAAAACGCCACCGCGCCCGGCGACGAGTGAACGGGCGGCGAGATCACCAACAGGGCCGCGCCCGCCGTGGCGACCAAAGCCGGTTTACTGCCAAGCGCCCACTGCATGGCCGCCGCGAAGCACCAGAGCGCGACGGCAGCGATGAACACCACACGGTAGGGCGCGGTGATTGCACCGAGGAACACCACGAAGCCCAGTTGCAGCGACACGACGATGACGAGCGGGACGCGGCCCGCGGGGCTGTCCTGCACGGCGATCGCGCCCGCGATAGCCGCGGCGCCAGCGGCCCAGACAGCGGCTTGGGGTGAAGCGGACGCCAGCGCCACGGCCGCCACCGCGAGAAGGCCGAGCAGGCTGCGCGCCACCGCTCCGATGTCCGGTGTGGTCAACCGCAACGTCCTGGCCCATCCGCGGCCCGCCGGGGTGATCACGCCACCGCCCGTGGTCATCGCACCATTTTGGCCCCTCTGAGCGCCACAAACGGTGAACACACGCGCTGAAATTTCGGTCGACGTCGCCGCAAACTCCGGCCCGATTTAGCGAACCCGTCAAAACCTTTGTGGCACAGCGGATGCTGAACTCAGTCGGCGATTTGCCCACGTGAGGCGGCTATGAGAGGTACGGTCGGCTAACCGGATCACACGTCTCCGCCGGAGGTGCCGATGGCCGACAACGCCGACGGTGTTGCTGGTTTCCATCCGAAGTCCTGTACTCAGAGGTTTTTCCGTTGTAGCGCCGCGATCGTCCATTGCGCGCGATGGGGCGGTCTGTCCGAGAATCGAAGGGAGCCCACATGAGTACGGCCGCCGAGCGAGCCGCCCAGCTGGAACTCGTAGCCCGGCTCAAGTCCGCGTATCCGGAGCTCCCCGACGCACCGACGCCCGACATGCTCGACCATGAGCGCATCACCGCGTACCTGAAACCCGTTCACGACGTCGGCGGTGAGCCGGACGCCCCGATGAAGTACGAGAACAAACAGTACGAGCTGTGGGAGCACATGACGTACGTCATCTGTGAGGTGCTCGGGTGGCGGGGCATCTGGCTGTCGGAGGAACGCCGCCGCATCGGCAACGTCGATGTCGGTCGGGCGCAGTATCTGGGGCTGCCGTACTACGGTCGCTGGCTGATTGCGGTCGCCCGCGTCCTGGTGGAGAAGCAACACATCGGCCTCACCGAGTTGACCGAGCGCATGGCCGAGGTCAAGGAACGCTACGCAAGCGGACTCGACGGGAAAATGCCGGAGGCCAAGCCGAAGTCCGAAGGTGACGGCTCGACGGTCAAGCGCAACAACCATGCCGAGGAAGCGGAAGGGAAGGGCGATCCGCAGTGCTATGAAGGCCAGGCCGGCCCCGCCAGGTTCAAGGTCGGCGACCAGGTGGTGGTGCGTGAGCTTCCGGTGATCTTCTACACCCGCACCCCGGAGTATGTCCGCGGCGCCAGGGGCGAGATCGAGGCGGTCGCATACGAAAGCCCCGCCGCGGAGGACGAGACATGGGACCGTCCCGCGAAACCGGAATGGTTCTACATCGTCCGGTTCAACCTGGCCGAATTGTTCTACGGCTACACCGGAACGTCTCAGGACATCATCTCGACCGAAATTCCCGAGCATTGGCTCGAGGCTGCGAAATAGCTTGTCCAGGAAGGACTTCGTATGACGGACCACGACCATGACCATGACCACGACCATGACCACGACCATGACCATGACCATGACCACGAGCGCACCGTCGCGCCGATGGTGGATGAGATAACCGACTTCGAAGTGCTCGAGATCGCGCTGCGCGAACTGTGCATCGAGAAGGGGATCTTCACCGCGGAAGAACATCGCCTGATGACCGAGTTCGCCGAACAGATCGGCCCGACACCCGCCGCCCGTCTGGTCGCCAAGGCGTGGCGTGATCCCGAATTCAAGACGCTTGCGCTGGCAGAACCGATGACAGCCAGCAAGGAGGTCGGTGTCGACTGGCTGCACCCCACCGGGTGGGGGACACCGAGTGACTTCACGGCGTTCCAAATCCTCGCCGACACCCCGACGATTCACAACGTGATCGTGTGCGCACTGTGCTCGTGCTATCCCAGGCCGATCCTCGGCAATTCGCCGGAGTGGTACCGCACTCCGAATTACCGCAGGCGCCTGGTGCGGTGGCCGCGTCAGGTGCTGGCGGAGTTCGGGCTCTATCTCCCTGACGAAATCACCGTGCATGTACAGGATTCCAACCAGAAGCACCGGTTCATGGTCATGCCTCTGCAGCCGAAGGGCACCGAAGACTGGACCGAGGACCAACTGGTCGAGATCATCACGCGCGACTGCCTGATCGGGGTCGCGTTACCGAAGCCGGACGTCACCACCAATGTCATCACCGACACCAGGCCGGCGATCCATCCCGGGAACGCCGGATGAGTCAGCGCATCGAGGTCCTACAGGAGATCGTCGAACGGAATCAGACTTGGCCGGTGATGGCCGCCAAGTGGGGCGTCGAAAATCCCGTGCCGCCTTGGAAGACCAGTCTTGACGGCATGTGCGATGCGCTGGACCGCGCGTCGTGCGACGAGAGCGTCCCGAGTTTCAAGGAACGCCGCGACGAGGAGGACCAGCTGTCGGCGACGGTCTACGCCAGCCTGCCGTACCCCGAGAACCAACTCGTCGCACTGGCACATTCGTTGGTGGCACGGGGCATCATCGACGAGGCCGAGCTGAAACGACGGCTCGCCAGGATCCGGGAGAGGCTGGAGGCGTAGCGTCGTCCCGTGGAGAAAGTGATCATCACCCTACGCGACGCCGATGTCGACGAGGCGTGGTGCAGTCGCTTGCGCGAGGATGTCACTGCTGAATTGCTCGACCTCCACGTGCCGGGGCTCGTGGTCAATGCGCGCGACGATGCGGTGCGCGCCTCGCTGATGACCCTGACAACGCTGCAGCCGCCGGTGGTCGGATTCGTGACGTTGTGGACGCAGCAGTCGTACGGCGAACAGGTGCGCACCGCTATCGCTCGGCTGGAAAAGGAGTGCGAGCTGGTGGCCGGGTATCTGGTGACCGAATCGGTACCCCTTCCACCGCCGCGGACCGCCCCAGGAGACCGCACTCCCGGGCTGGCGAACGTCGCGCTTCTGCGACGGCCCGCCGGTCTCGACGACGTGACATGGCGGCACCGTTGGCACATCGATCACACTCCGGTCGCCATCGCCACCCAGTCGACGTTCGGCTACATACAGAACAAGGTGGTGCACCCGCTGACGACGGAGGCTCCCGTCATCGACGCGATCGTCGAGGAGCTCTTCCCGATCGAAGCAACCTCCGACCTGCACGCGTTCTTCGGCGCGGCCGACGACGGTGATCTGCGGGACCGAATGGAGCAAATGGTCGCCAGCACCACCGCTTTCGGCGCCAATCGTGACGTGGACACCGTGCCGACGAGCCGGTATGTCTTCCGGACGCCTTTTGCTGGGGAGGGATTCAATGACAACACTTGACGAAGCGGTCGCGCTGGCCACCGACGAGAGCGGACTCGCGATCGTCTCGACGTTGCGCGCCGACGAGACCATCCAGACCTCACTCGTCAATGTCGGGAAGCTGGCACATCCGGCAACCGGGGACGAAGTGCTCGGCTTCGTCACCTACGGAAAGGTGAAGCTGGCGAATCTGCGGGCGCGTCCCCAGCTGACGGTCACTTACCGCAAGGGCTGGATGTGGGCGGCGGTCGAGGGCCGCGCCGAGCTCGCGGGGCCCGACGATACCGCGCCTTGGCTCGCCGATGCCGAGCAGCTCCGGCTGCTGCTTCGCGAGGTGTTCACCGCGGCCGGCGGCACGCACGACGACTGGGATGAATACGACAGGGTGATGGCCGAACAGCGCCGCACCGTGGTGCTGATCGCACCCACCCGCGTCTACAGCAACGGCTGACCCATTACGCTGCTGGCGTGGTCCTGCAAATCTCCGACGAGAGCCGGGTGCGCACGCTCACCCTGAACCGGCCGGAAGCGCTGAATGCGTTCAACGAGGAGCTGTATCACGCAACCGCGATTGCGTTGCGCGAGGCCGCAACCGATCCCGAGGTGGCGGTCGTGTTGCTGACCGGTGTTGGACGCGCATTTTCGGCCGGTAACGACCTCAAGGAGATGCACCGGCGCATCACCGATCCCGAGTTCAACTCGCAGGGCAGCCACTTCACCACCATGATCGAGGCACTCACCGACCTGCCCAAGCCGCTGATCTGCGCGGTCAACGGGGTCGGAGTCGGCATCGGCGCAACGGTTATTGGCTATTCCGACCTGGTTTTCATGTCCTCGACCGCGCGGCTGAAGACGCCGTTCACCAGCTTGGGGGTTGCGCCCGAAGCAGCGTCGTCATACCTGTTGCCTCAGTTGATAGGCAGGCAGAACGCCGCGTGGCTGTTGATGTCCTCGGAGTGGGTCGACGCGACCGAGGCGCACCGGATGGGGCTGGCGTGGAAGGTGTGCGAACCCGACGACCTACTGCCGGAAGCGCGACGGCATGCCGAAATCCTCGCCTCCCGACCCATTCCCAGTCTGATGGCGGTCAAGCGGACGATCGTGGAACCGGTTCGCGGGGAGATTGCGGCGGCGACCGCACGAGAGATCGCACACTTCGCCGAGCTTCTCGGGGGCGCGGCCAACGCCGACGCGCTGGCCGACTTCACGCAGAAGAGAACGAACTGATTCTGATGGATTCCCGTCCCGCCGCGGACGAGATCGTCTCGCTTCTCGAGCCGATCGTACGACGGCGGATTCCGGGAGCGGCCGACGCCCGCATCGTCAACTGGCGTCCCGCCGACCGCGGGCTGTCCACCGAGACGTTCGTGTTCGACCTCGAACGGGACGGCAGAACCGGACCAACGACACTGCAACGGTTGGTGTTTCGGCGGCCGCCCGCTGTCAGCCTCTACCCGGATTACGACCTGACGCGTCAGGTGATGGTGATGAACCGGCTGCGTGACACCCCGATTCCGGTGCCGACCGTGTGCTGGTTGGACCGCCAGTCCGACGATCTCGGAACGCCCTACTTCGTGATGGAACAAGTTCGGACAATTGGCAGCGCGAGCGATTTCCCGTCGTATCACCTGGACGGCTTGTATTTCGACGCGACGCCCGACCAACGAGCCACCATGTGGTGGGGGTGCGTGCAGACGATCGCCGACGTGCACGCATTGGACTGGCGCGGCCTGCGGCTGGACAAGCTGATGGCGCCGCGACGGGGAGAGCAACCGCTGCAGCAGGCCGTCGAGTACTTGGATGAGGTGCTCGCCTGGGGCTCGGCACAGAGCAGCTATCCGGAGCTTTTCGACGCGGCGGAGTGGTTGCGCCAGAACATCTACGAGCCCGAACACCTGGTGCTGTGCTGGGGTGACAGCAGGCTGTCGAACATCCTCTACGGGCCACAGTTTGAAGTCGCCGCGGTGCTGGACTGGGAACTCGCCTGTATCGGTGATCACGAGGCGGACCTGGCGTGGCTGCTGTTCGTGGACTGGGCCTGCTCGGAGTACCAGGGGGTGGCGCGGTTGACAGGCACGCCGAGCCGTGAGGAAACCGTGGCTCGCTATGAACACATGTCCGGCAGGGGGGTCTGCAATCTGCGTTACAACGAGGTGCTCGCGGCGGTCCAGATGGGCATTCCGGTGTCCCGACTGGAAAGTCGGCTCCGCGATCAGGGACTGCTGACCGCGGAATCCGATCTCGCGGGATTCTGTGTCGAACGGGTCCGACAGCTGTTGGGTTAGTGGCTGACCGGTTCGGATGCGCGGTTGGCGTAGTGGGCTTCGATCAACGCGCGCAGGGTTCGGCGGCAACGGCCGCAGTCACCACCCGCACCACAGGCCTCGGCAATTTGTCTGGACGTCGTCGCGCCGTTCGCCACGACTTCGCTGACCGCGTGGCTGGTCGTACCCGTGCAGAGGCAAACGAACATGGATCAGAACCGCTCGCCGATTCGGAAATCGCAGGCAAGAATGAGTGAGAGTGAATCGGACTCACTCATCGTTTCCCCTGTCTGATCGAGGTGGCTGGCGGTGTTAGCGCAGTCTAACCTTACTTAGCGTAGCCAGTCCAGAGTAGGTGGTGACGAGGGCCAAAACACGTCTGCCTCCAGCCCATATGGCGGCCCTCGGAGTGGCGCCTGCACTAGATTGATGGGGCACCACGGACCGCGCAGCTTCACTCAGCCCCCACGTTGCATAGGAGCGACCATGCAAGGCGATGCCGATGTTCTGAAACTGCTCAACGAGCAGTTGACGAGCGAACTCACGGCGATCAACCAGTATTTCTTGCACTCCAAAATGCAGGCTAATTGGGGATTCACCGAAATCGCCGAGCACACCCGCAAAGAATCGTTCGAAGAAATGCAGCATGCGGAGGCGATCACCGACCGCATTCTCATTCTGGACGGGCTGCCGAATTATCAGCGACTGTTCTCACTGCGGGTCGGTCAAACCCTGCGCGAGCAGTTCGAAGCCGACCTCGCCATCGAGTACGAAGTGATGGCGCGGCTGAAGCCGGGCATCGTGATGTGTCGCGAGAAGGAAGACGCGACCACAGCGAATCTGTTCGAGAGAATCCTCGCCGATGAAGAGGAACACATCGATTACCTCGAGACCCAGTTGCAGCTGATGGACAAGCTGGGCGAGCAGCTGTACCTGGCGCAGTGCGTGTCGCGGCCGCCGTCTTCCCTTTAGCAGCGACCGGGACCAGTTTCTAGAACGCGTTCCAATTCTGCCGTCTCGGCACGTATTATTCGGGCCATGAGCCGGATCGGACCTCTCGCTGACGACGACGCGGCCGGTTGGGTGACGAAATCCCCTGACATCGGTGTCGCCATGGCCAGGTTCACCAACGCGGTGTACACCAAGAACCGACTGCCGATGCGGGTGCGTGAGTTGGCTCGGATGGTCATCGCCCTCGACAACGAATGCGTCGTGTGCCAGAACACCCGCGACTCCGAAGGCATCGCCGCCGGCGTCGACGAGGATCTGTACGACCATGCCGCCGAGTGGCGGACCTGGCCGGGCTACAGCGCGCAGGAACGGATCGCGGCCGAATTCGCCGAGCGCTTCGCCGGCGATCACACCGGACTTCGCGACGACGAGGACTTCTGGACGCGCTGCAGCGAGCACTTCAGCGACGAACTGCTCACGGATCTCGCGCTGTCGTGCGCGATGTGGCTCGGCATGGGCCGGATGCTGCGCACGCTCGACATCGGCCAAAGCTGCAAGATCACGCTGTAACTCGGGTCGCATCATTGGACAATGGCTGTCATGGCAGCCAAACCGCTCGCCGCCGCGGCGATCGCCCAACTGGAAGCCGACGGAGTCGCCACGCTGATCGGGACGGTCGTCAACCCGGCCGGCCTCACGCACGCCAAAACCGTGCCGCTTCGACGGATGGGCACGTTCGCCGACCCCGGCCTCGGCGCCAGCCCCGTCTGGCATGTCTTCGCCATCGATCAAGTCGGCACCGTCTTCGGTGAGCGAACCGGCGTGGTGGGGGATCAGCGGATCAGAATCGACCTGGGCGCGCTACGCATCCTTGGTGACGGATTGGCTTGGGCCCCAGGCGCTTTCTTCAATCAAGACGGCTCACCGGATCCGTATTGCACCAGGGGTGCGCTGAGCCGGATGGAGGACCGGCTTGCCGACGCAGGCATCGACGCGGTCGTCGGTCATGAGGTGGAATTCGTTCTCGTCGGGCCCGACGGCAGTCAGCTGCCGTCGCATCTGTGGGCGCAGTACGGGCTGGCCGGGGTGCTGGAGTTCGAAGGCTTCGTCCGAGACGTGACGAACGCCGCCACGACGTCAGGCGTCGCCATCGAGCAGTTCCATCCCGAGTATGGACGCAACCAGTTCGAGATCTCGCTGTCACCACTTTCACCTGTCGCCGCCGCCGACCAGCTGGTCCTGATCCGCATCATCATCGGCAGAGTGGCCAGGCGATACGGCTTGCGGGTCAGCCTGTCACCGGTGCCCTTTGCCGGCAGCGTCGGATCTGGTGCACATCAACATTTTTCGATGAAGCGAGATGAGACGCCGTTGTTCTCCGGCGGTGAGAAGGCAGGTGGGATGACAGCCGAGGGGGAGTCGGCCGTCGCCGGTCTACTCGCCGGGCTGGCCGAAGCGCAGGGCATCCTGTCCGGCTCTGTGGTGTCGGGACTGCGTATGCAGCCAGGACTCTGGTCGGGTGCATATGTCTGCTGGGGCACCGAAAACCGGGAAGCCGCAGTGCGGTACCTGATCGGCGGCTCGAGCAATCCGCAAGGAGCCAACGTGGAGGTGAAGGTCATCGACCCGTCGGCCAATCCGTATCTCGCGACTGCCGCAATACTGGGACTCGCCCTCGACGGCATCGAGCGCGAGCTGCGGCTACCGCCGGAGACCACCGTCGACCCTGCCAAGCTCACCGCTGAACAGCGGGCACAGGCCGGTACCAAACTGCTGGCCAGCAAGCAGGCCGACGCGCTTGATGCGCTGGACGAATCCGCGTTGATGCGTGGCATTCTCGGCGACGAACCGGTCGATGCCGTGCTGGCCGTCCGGCGTTACGAGCTTCGGACATACGGCAATCTGAGCGCTGACGAACTCGCCGAAAAGTTCCGGTTGGCGTGGAGTGTATGAGGTTGTCTCTGCTGGCCGAGCACATCGAGACCGTGCCGCTGGTCGACCATCATGTGCACGGCTGCTGGCTGGACCCGCCGGACCGGACACGGTTCGAGAACGGGCTCAACGAGGCCAACACCGATCCTCTCGCCGACTTCGACTCGGCGTTCGACACCCAACTCGGATTCGCCGTCCGCGCTCACTGTGCACCGCTGCTGGGATTGCCGCGACACGTCGACGCCGACTCGTACTGGAGTCGCCGCAGTCAACACTCCGAAGACGCTCTGGCCAGGCTGTTCCTGTCACATGCCAAGGTGTCGGATTGGTTGGTGGACACCGGATTCGCCGACGGGGTTGCCGATCTCGACGTCGTCGCGGAGCTGTCGGACGGATACGTACACGAAATCGTCAGGCTGGAATCGGTGGCGGAGGCCGCCGTTACGTCGGACGAAGACTACGCGTGTGCGTTCACGCGGATTCTGGACGAGCGGGCAGCGACGGCGATCGCCACCAAATCGATACTGGCGTACCGCGGCGGTTTCGACGGCGACCTGTCCGCACCGACGGCCGCGGAGGTGGCGGACGCGGCGGGTCGGTGGCGGGACAGCGGGCAGACTCGGCTGACCGACCGGGTGCTGTTGCGGTTCGGGCTGCATCAGGCCCTGCGCCTCGGCAAGCCGCTACAGTTTCATGTCGGCTTCGGGGACCGCGACTGCGACTTGGCCAAGGTAAATCCGCTGCATCTGCGTGATTTCCTGCGCACAAGCGGAGACACCCCGATCATGCTGCTGCACTGCTATCCGTACGAACGCGAGGCAGGCTATCTCGCGCAGGCGTACAACAACGTCTACCTCGACGGTGGGCTCGCGATCAACCACCTCGGTGCGCGCTCGGGGCCTTTCATCGGTCGCCTGCTGGAGCTGGCGCCGTTCCGGAAGATCCTCTACTCGTCGGATGCGTTCGGCCCACCCGAACTGCATTACCTCGGGGCCAGATTGTGGCGGGACGGGATGCGACACGTGCTTCAGGGTTTCGTCGACGCGCGAGAATGGAGCGAAGCCGAAGCGATACGGGTGGTGGACATGATCGCGCACGGCAACGCGAACCGCGTCTATGCGCTCGCCTGACTACCGCACGCCGCGGATCAACCTGCCCGGCCTCGCGCCGGTGTCCACGCCGCCGCGTCGGGTGACCGCTCCACTGACCACGGTCGCTAGGTATCCGCTGGCGCCCTGGATCAGCCGTCGGCCGCCAGCCGGAAGGTCGTAAACCATTCGGGGAAGGTCCAGCGCCAGCGCGTCCATGTCGATGACGTTGAGGTCGGCCTTCTTGCCCACCTCGATCACTCCGCGATCGGACAAACCGAAAAGCGTTGCAGTATCACGGGTTTGCTTTCGCACCGCATACTCCAGCGACAGCTTGGGACCGCGGTGGCGGTCGCGCGCCCAATGCGAGAGCAGGAACGTCGGATAGGAGGCGTCGCAAATCAGGCCGCAGTGCGCTCCGCCGTCGGACAGCCCCGACACGGCAGCGGGGTGGGTGAGCATCTCGTAGATGGCGTCGTGGTTGCCCTCTGCGTAGTTGTAGAACGGCAGCATCAGCATCGCCCCGGCGTCGCATTCGAGCATCAGGTCGTACATCGTGGCCAACGCGTTTTCCCCGCGTCGCTCGGCGATCGCCGCGACGGTCTGATCGGCTGTGGGTTCATAGTCGAGCGGGAAGCCGAGCGGATACATGTTGTCGGCACTGTGCTGAATCAGGCCGTACATCGCGTCGAACAACACGGTCGGGTCCGGCGCCAGATCGGGCTCCGCCAGTATCGCGGCACGTACGGCCGGATCCGCCAGCCGGTGGGACAATTCGTCGCGGTCGAGTTCGGCCTTCAACTGGCGGAAGGTGGGGCGATGCGTGAACGCGTGGTATCCGGGAAAGCCGAACAACATGCCGAACGGCCGCGCCGCGATCTGGGCGTAGACCTCGACACCGTTCTCGAGTGCCTTGCCCGCGCGCTCGAGCATCTCTCGCCACAGGTCAGGAGCGCCCGGCGTCTGGATCATCGCGAACGACACCGGCCGCTCGATCTCGACCGCCAGCTTGACCATCCATTCGAGTTCTCGTAGCGACGCCTCGGCGGGGCTTTCCCCGGCGACGCCTTGCGGGGCCACCTCGAAGACGGCACGGCCGGCCGCGGCCATCGCCCGGCCCAGGCCGAACAACTCGCGCTCGGCGGCGTAGGTGCCCGGCACGGCCTGACCGTCGACCGCGCGATGCCCTTCCGTGCGGGACGTCGAGAAACCAAGCGCGCCGGCCTCGATGGCCTCCTCGACGATGCGGGCCATCGCGGCGATGTCGTCGTCGGTCGCCTCCTCGTTACGGGCCCCTCGGTCGCCCATGGCGTAGCCGCGGACCGCGCCGTGCGCGATCTGCGTACCGAAATCGACTGCCAACGGCCGCTTTTCGATCGCGTCCAGATACTCGGGGAAGCTCTCCCACTCCCAGGTGATGCCCTCGGCCAGCGCCGAACCCGGAATGTCTTCGACGCCTTCCATCAACTCGATGAGCCACTGCTCACGACCGGGCGTCACCGGGGCGAAGCCGACGCCACAGTTCCCGCCGACCACGGTGGTGACGCCATGCAGGCTGGACGGCGCCAGTAGCGGATCCCAACTGACCTGGCCGTCGTAGTGGGTGTGGATGTCGACGAACCCCGGCGTGACGATGCGCCCTGCTGCATCGATCGTCTCGGCAGCCGGGTACTCGAACCCTTCCAGCCCTGGGTCGTCACCGGTTCGCCTGCGCACCTCAGCGATTCGACCGTCCTTGATGCCGATGTCGGCGGCGAACCGGTCGGCTCCTGTTCCGTCGACGACCGTTGCGCCGGTGATCTTCAGATCAAACATCGGTCAGGCACCGTCCGACGCGGTGTCGGTGTCAGCTGGTGGCTTGTCGGCGTTCCCGTCATCGCTGCCGGACGACGCACCCTCACCACCCGCCTGATTCGGGCGTACCTTGTTGCCGTCACGAATATGCTTGCCCGGGTTGGTGACTGCCGTCGTTGCGGTGTCGAGTCCGCGCTGTCCTTCTGCCGATGCGCGCGACCGGGCGTCGGTGAGTCCATGGCTGGCGTTGGCCGCTTCCGCGACCGACGTATCGAGTTCACGCCCGGTCCGAAGCGGTGCATCGGGTTGGCCGGGTTCGTCGGGTTCGTCGGCACCTTCGGCAGCGGGTGTGCTGGTTTCACGGTGTTCTTGGATTGCCGCATTCGAATCGGGTTGAGAGAGTTCGTTCGTTGTGACGGTTGTGCCCGCATGGGGTCCATCGGCAACCTGGGTGGTTCTGTCGGCTCCGGGCTCGGGGAGTCGCGTATCTACTGACCCCTGGTCGTCGTTCACCGCCGGACTCGTTGTCAGGTTCACCCTCATCGCTGCAGGCCGGGGTAGCTCGTCGGCAGCAAGTAATGCTGTCGAGGCGGGACGCAAGAGCCCCGAGATGGCCGCTCCGATCGCCTGGTTCAGCGCGATGAGCGAGCCTGCGAGGCCGAGGAGGCCCTCCACATCGGCTTGCAACCACGTGATGGTGTAGCCGTTCAGCAGGGAATCCACGATCCGCAGCGGGACGTTGAGAAGGGCATTCACGAAGTCGACGGGATTGAGCGCCAAGCCTGCGCCTACGACGTCTCCCACTGCGTGAAGAGCGCCGAGTGCACCGGGAACCGCCCAGCTGACGGACGACGTTGCGACCCGGCCGAGGGCCGTGAGGACGTCCGTCGGCGCAGTGACCTCCGCTCCGAGAAGCGCGCGGACGATGGGGACCGGTTCGGCAAGATACCGCTGCACCATGATGCCGGCGTTCTCGAGCGTGGCCCGAACCACGTATGGGTAGAACTCGAGGGCGCTCGGGACGGCCGTCAACTGCACCGCCGTGTTCACGATGTGGTCATCGGGTGGAGACGCCGGCGTGATCGGATTGACTGCGACGACGCTGGCCCCCACCAGCGCAATGCCTGTGGTGATGAACGGACGAACGGCGGCATGCATAGCGGATCCCCTCTTTGGGAGCAAAGCATGACATATCGCTGGGCCCGCAGTCTCGCGTTTGCCCTAAGGGAACCCGAATCCCGAACGGCAGGTTGGCATCACGACGCATTACCCGGTTTGAAACGGCTCATCCCGCGTGTTTTCGGGTCAGACCAAGCCGGTCGCGTCGAACATCCACGACATATCGGCCTTCATCAAATCCTCTTGCCACGTAGGCGGTGCAGAATTGGCAAGCGTCGCCATATCCCAATAGTCCTTCCACAGCGTGATCTTGCCGTTCTCGACCCGATGCACGGTGACGAATCGGTTCACGGCGGATTCTCCTGTGGGCCAATGCCATTCCTCATGGTGTTCATACATGGCGTTCGGTCCGTCAACCAGCAGCAGTCCGGGGAAGTTCTGGTAAGCGGTCAGTTGATCGAAGGCAATCCTGATGCGCTTGACGATGTCGTCCGGGCCCTTCGCCGCAGCCGCCGGACCGATGGGCACGTCGTAATAGATGCATTCGTCGGCCAAATATGGCTTCATCCCGTCCCAGTCCCGCGCCGACAACGCCTTCCACATGCTATGGATTGTTTCCTCAACCGACACTGAGTAACTCGCTTTCTGCAAGAGCCGGGCTCTGTGAGCGGCGCGCAGGAAGCGGCCGGTGCGTTGCGTGCCGACGAGATCGGTCGGCACGCCGTTGAAAAACACCGGACGACCGCCGACCAACACCGCCTTGACCGCGTCGTCGTTGCGGTTGACCATGCGTGACAGCCCGCCGTACTGCTCGACCCTGTCCTCGGCGTATGCGTCGAGTGTGGCGTCGAGACGGTCCGGGTCGACGACGACGATGTCGGCCCGGTCGCCGCGGCGCAGATGGCCTGCGTCGATGCGGTACCAGTCGGCCAGCTCACCGGTCAGTCGGTGCACTGCCTGCTCGACCGTCATGAACGGTTTTCCCGCCTTCTGCGCGTCGTTGACGTGCCGGAGCAGTCGCAGGCCCATGTTGTAGAACGCCATGTTGCGCAGGTGGGCTCCGGCGTCGGAGAAACCCATCTGCATACCGGAGTCGCGCGCCAGCTTCTTGAGCACCTCAGGTCGATGATTGGAAATTGTTGTCCGCCAACGTAATTCCGTGCCGTGTTCGAGCACCAGGTCAAGAAACGCATCGACCGGGTGAAGGCCGCCCCGACCGTTGCCCACCTCACCGAAGGACTTGCCGATCACCGAAGCGTCGGGGCAGTCGACGATCTCGGTGTCGAAGAAGTCACGCTGCCACACCCGAAGACCGAACTTGCTCTCATAGTCCTTGCGGAACCGGCGGCGATACGCCTCGTCACGCATCAGAGCGTTGCGCTCGACTTCGTCCCGAAGGTGCAGCGCGGCCGCGCCGGCGCCGAATTCCTCGAAAACCACCAAATCGATGCCATCGGCGTACACCTCGAAGGGCACCGGCAGATGCTGCCAGCGGAAGTCGCCGCCGAGGCGGTTGATCAGCCGAGCGGCCGGACCCAATGCGTGAATGCTGTACGGGTTGGACTTCACATCCGCCGCCGACAACAGGCTGGTCTTGAGCGGGTTGCGGAAGATGCCGAGCGACTGGGTCAACTGCGACGCCAGGTTCAGCGGGTTCTGTATATCAGGACCCGACTGCAGGATTCGGCCGGTATGTCGCAGGATGGACTTCAGCCTGCGCAGTTCGCGCGGTTTGGCGTACGTCGACGGAAGCGTGCGCGATCGGCACACGTCGCCGTCGAGCTTGTCGAAAAGCAGTTGCTGCGACGACATGCCGACGAAACCAGCCCGCAGCGCGTCGTCGAGCATCCGCTCCATCCGCGCCTGCTCCCGCTTGGTGGGGCGTTCGTCCTTGCGCGTCGCGCGGTCCAACCCCATGGTGGCAGCGCGCATGTCGGAATGGCCCATGAACGCAGCCAGATTGGGACCGAGCGGACGCGCCTCGAGGGCAGCAACGTACTCCTCGGCGTTGGTCCAGGTCTTGTGCGTGTTCACCGCGTTGATGACGTGTTCGCGGGGGATCGCTTCGACCCGACCGAAGATGTCGCCGGCGTCCTCGCCGCCGACGTAGACACTCGACAGCGAACACGAGCCGAGCATCACGGTCGTCACGCCGTGCCGCAACGACTCGGACAGCGACGGTCCGTTCAGCACCTCGATGTCGTAATGGGTGTGAATGTCGAGCATGCCAGGCAGCACCCACTTGCCGGTCGCGTCGATGACGCGCGAGCAGTGCGCACCGTCCAACTCGTCGTGCGTGATGGCCACGACGTGGCCGTCGCGGATGCCGATGTTCCGCACCGCGGAGTCAGCGCCGGTGCCGTCGAACCAGCGACCGTTGGCGATGATGGTGTCGTAGGTCACCACGCCATAGAACAGGCCATGCCTGCGGGTGTCAACGAAATCCGTGAACAGATTGCAAAAATTGTCTACTTTACGGGCTGAGCTGGGTCTATACCTCGGCCCAGCCGTCCGGCTGGTGGCCGTCGATGTCGGTGAAGCCGTACACCCGAGCCAGTTCGGCCGAGGTGACCGAACGCTGGTTCCAGCGTGCCCGGTCCTCGTCGGCGGCCATCGCGGCGATGCCCCTTCCGACGAACCGCGGTGACTCCGACACGGCGAAACCGGGGGGAGCGATGGGGCCGTCGGACCGGTTCGGGTCCAACGCCATGTGCCAGTTCTCTTCGGTGACGCCCCAGTTGTCGAGCATCATCTCGGAGCGCAGCCAGCCAGGGGTGACCGCCACCGCGGTGGCACCGAACCGTGCCAGGTCGTGGCCGAGGCTGTAGCCGAGCCTGTTGACCGCCACCTTGGACAGGTCGTAGAAGACCGAGATCCGGTAGGAGTGGTCGTTGTATTCCTTTGTTCCGTCGGTGACTTCGACGTGCAGGCCGCCTGGCCTGGTGACCAGCAGCGGCAACAAGCAGTGAGCGGTGATCAGGTGGGTGCCTACGCCGAGTTCGAGGATGCGAAGACCGTCGCGGAGGTTGTGTTCCCAGATCGGCCGGTTCCACGTCGGCGGCTGACCCTTGAGCACCTCGGCGCCCCAGATGTCGTTGACGAGGATGTCAATGCCGCCGTGGTCGTCGCGGACTCGGTCGGCAAGGGCGTGCACTTGCGCGACGTCGAGGTGATCGACCTGTATCGGAATGCCGACCCCACCGAGGGAGGTCACAAGTTCGGCTGTCTCCTCAATGGTTTCCGGACGGTCATAGTCGGATTGGCAATTGCCCGACACGCTGCTTCGGCCGGTGCAGATCACCGTAGCGCCCGCTTCACCGAGCGCTGCGGCGATACCGCGCCCCGCCCCGCGGGTGGCGCCGGCAACGAGTGCCATGCGACCGCGCAGCGCATCTGCATCCGGCGTCCAGTTCATAGGGGCATACTCGCCAATGTGACGCCGCTACAGCGCTATATCGCCGAAGAAATTGCCACAGATCATGTCGACGGGTTGTTGTCGCGCCGGGAGGCCATGCGCAGGCTCGCATTACTCGGGCTCAGCACCGCGGCCGCCACGGCGGTGATCGCGGCGTGTGGGGAGAACAAACCCGCCACCTCGAGCGCCCCGGTCACGTCGAGCGGGCCGGCCAGCGCCCCGACGACTCCGCCGGGTTCGGCGAAGGCGCTGCCGACCTCACCGATCACCTGGGCCGGCCCGCAGGGTCAACTGCAGGCGGCCTGGGCCGAGGCGCCGAACGCCAAGGGCGGCATTCTCGTCATCCACGAGAACAAGGGCCTCACCGACTGGGTTCGGTCGGTGGCGGGCCGATTCGCGGGTATCGGCTATTCGGCCCTGGCGATCGACCTGCTGTCCGGGCAGGGCGGCACGGCGACGTTCACCGATCCGGCCGCGGCCACCGCGGCGCTGGGCAAGATCCCTCCGCAGGACTTCGTCGCGAACCTGAAATCCGGGGTGGGGGAGTTGGCGCGTCGGGTGCCTGGCAAGAAACTCGCCGTCGTCGGGTTCTGCATGGGCGGCGGCCTGACCTGGCAGCTGCTCGCCGCGGGCGCAGGCGACCTGGCGGCAGCAATGCCGTTCTACGGACCCGCGCCGGACAACCCCAATTTTCAGAACTCGAAAAATGTTGCGGTGCTTGCCTTCTACGGCGAGCAGGACCAGCGTGTCAACGCCACCGAACCGGTCGTGCGAGCGGCGCTGGAACACGCCGGGATGGTGCACCAACTGGTCACCGAGCCGAACGCCAACCACGCCTTCTTCAACGACACGGGTGACCGCTACAACCCAGCCGCCGCGGACGACGCCTGGCGACGCGTCCAGGACTGGATGACGCAGTACGTGGGCTGAAGCCCCGGCGAGCAGACGCAAAGTTGCCTATTCTGCGTCGATTCTGTGCAAGTTCGCGTCTGTTCGCCGGCAGTTCTCTGACTGGTTGATGTCGCGTTGTTGACCGAACACGCGTGCCGGTTCTGATCTCACCCATGCGGGTTGTGCAGGTTGCGAACTTCTACGGCCCGCGTTCGGGTGGGCTTCGCACGGCGGTGGATCGCCTCGGCGCGGAGTACCGCGCCGCCGGACACGAGGTCTTCCTCGTCGTGCCGGGTCAAAACTCGGAATGGCGCGAACTGCCGTCGGGCGTTGTCCGTATCTCGTTGCCGGCCAGGCTGATCCCGTTCACCGGCGGCTATCGCGCAGTGCTGCCCGGCCCGGTCACCTCGCTGCTCGGACACCTCGCACCCGACGCGTTGGAGGTTTCGGACCGGCTGACGCTTCGCTCGCTCGGCGCCTGGGGTCGCCGCCGCGGGGTGGCGACGGTGATGATTTCCCACGAGCGGTTGGATCGCCTTGTCGGACAGCTACTTCCAGGACGCATCGCGCGATCGGTCGCCAACATGGCCAACCGCCGCAGTGCCAACAGCTACGACGCAGTGGTCTGCACGACGGCGTTCGCGCGCGAAGAGTTCGACCGCATCCATGCGACCAACATCGAGACGGTGCCGCTGGGTGTCGATCTCGACCAGTTCCATCCGCGTCGCCACTCGGCGACGGTACGGCAGCGCTGGGCTCGTCCTGACCAGACTCTGCTGGTGCATTGCGGGCGCCTTTCGGTCGAGAAGCATGCCCACCGCAGCATCGACACCGTTGCCGCACTGCGCGATTCCGGCGTCGACGCCAGGTTGGTGGTCGTCGGCGAGGGGCCGATGCGCCCGCGGCTGGAACGGCGCGCCGCCGGCCTGCCGGTCGACTTCACCGGCTTCATCGGCTGCCGCGACACGGTGGCGACCATTCTGGCGACCGCTGATATCGCTCTCGCCCCGGGCCCACACGAGACATTCGGGCTGGCCGCCTTGGAGGCGCTGGCGTCGGGCACCCCCGCAGTGGTATCCCGCACGTCCGCGCTCGCCGAAATCCTGACCACCGACAGCGGCGCTACCGCCGACAACGACGCCGACGCCATCGCCCGCGCGGTCGCGTCGATAATCAGCAAGCCCGAACCGCTGCGCCGCACCAGCGCGCGCCGACGCGCTGAACAATTCACCTGGCCGCGGTCGGCGGCGGGCATGCTGAGCGCTTTGGGCGCACGCTGACCGCGCTAGTTTGGCCTGGTGGCCGAGGACACCGAGCGCACCAGAAGCCTGTGGTTCGCGTTGCTGCTGACCCTGGCCAACGGGTTCCTCGACGCCCACACCTATATTTCGCGCGGCGGGGTGTTCGCCAACGTGCAGACCGCCAACGTCATCTTCGGCGCCATCGATACCTCGAACCGGGAGTGGGCCGCGGCGCTTGCCCATCTCTGGCCGTTGCTCGCCTTCATCGCCGGCGTCGGACTGGCGTCGCACATCAAATCCGGACGGACGGAACGATTCGTATCCCGGCCACTGGTGTGGACGATGGCGGTCCAGGCACTCGCGCTGGCCGCGATCGGATTCGTCCCGGCCTCCGTCCCGCACAGCTACGTCACGGTGCCGATCTCGTTTCTGGCCGCGATGCAGATCGGGCTGTTCCGCAACATCGGTGAACTCGTCTATCTGCCGGTGGCCACCACCGGCAACCTGATGCGCTTCGTCGAGGCAGGCTACGACGGGTTCGTCGAAAGGCGACCGGGGTCGCTACGGGCGTTCGGCGTGTACGGCACGCTGATACTCGCGTTCGCCACCGGGGCTGTGGTGGGGGCATTCGCCAGCCGAGCGCTCGGAGTGCACGCCATCTGGCTGCCCGCCGGATTCCTCGCAGTGACGCTGTGTCTGTTCATCGTCGATGAACAGCACCTTCGGTGAACTACCATCCAGAGATGCTCCGGTCGCCGATGATCCTGACCGCCGCGGTGACGCTGGCGCTGGCGGGCGCCATTGCCTCGGCACGCGCCGACCTGAGCCCGCCGCCGTGCCAGTACACGTTGTCGCCGCCTCATGTCGTCCAGCTGTCCGGAACCAACGCGGTCACGGCCACGCTGTCAGTTGCGGCTTGTGACCAATCCGTGGCGTATCAGACCGTCGCTTGTGTCCAGATGCAGGGCAGCGACGGTCCTGGCCAATGCGCGCAGCAGGTCGGCATCCTCTCCGCCCAGATCTTCTTTCAGCCGTACCGGCCCGGCGCGACGTACACCGCCACCGGAAGGGGATGCGCCAACACCGGCAACCCGCCGCAGCCGATCTGCAAGCCGATGGGTCCGCTGACCGCCACCCTGTAACCCGTCACGCTGCGCCGAACCGCATCCGCGTTCGTGCGGTATCCGCGTGACCACGTATGACTCATGGTGAGTCCAGATATGGTGCCGCCAAGGGTGTTCCTCCTATCGTCGAGCCAACTTCCACCGATAGGGCGGTCAACATGTCCGAAATCACCACCAGCCCAGACATTTTGGGCGAGCGGCCGGCGACGCCGCGGCGTCAGCTGAAGGGCAACCTCGGGGTGCCTGCGATCGTGTTCATGGTCGTCGCCGCAGCCGCCCCGCTCGGCGTGATCGGCGGCGTGGTGCCGCTCGGTCTGGCGTCGGGCAACGGGGCGGGGTTCCCTGCGACGTTCATCGCATCGACGGTGATTTTGCTGTTGTTTGCCGTCGGGTTCACCGCGTTGACACCGTATGTCGAAGAGGCCGGTGCCTTCTTCTCCTATGTGCGTGCCGCACTGGGGGTCCCCGCCGGTATCGGCATCGCTTTCGTCGCACTGGTGAGCTACGTGGCGATCGAGGCAGGCGTCTACGGCCTGCTCGGCCCGGCGGGTGGGGCCGTCGTCGAGTTGTTCGGCGGCCCGGCGCTGCCGTGGTGGCTGTTCGCGGCGGTCGCGTTCGTCCTCACCACTTTCCTGGGCTACCGCAGCATCCAGTTGTCCAGCCAGGTGCTCGCGGTGCTGTTGACCGCGGAGATCGTCATCGTGTTGGTGCTCGACGCGGTCATCGTGGCGCGGGGCGGCGATCACGGCCTGTCGACCGGCATCGTCAATCCGAGCGTGATCTTCTCTGGATCAGTCGGGATCGGCCTGCTCTTCGCTTTGATCAGTTTCGTCGGCTTCGAGGCCACGGCGATCTTCCGCGACGAGGCCCGCACACCCGAGCGCACCATTCCGCGCGCCACCTACGCCGCGCTGATCCTGATCGGCGCGTTCTACGCGGTCACGAGTTGGGCGCTGGTGTCTGGATGGGGCGACGCAGAAGCGGTCAGCAGGGCCACCCAGTCGGGCAGCACCTTCCTGTCCGACACCGCGCAGCGCTACATCGGCGTTGTCGGCAACGACATCATCACCGTGTTGTACTTCACCAGCCTGTACGCCTGCATCCTGTCGTTCCACAACGTCGCATCGTGGTATGTCTTCGCACTGTCGCAGCGCGACGTCCTTCCCGAGTCGCTGAGCTATCCGCACGCCAAACACGGCTCACCGCATCAGGCTTCGTTGTGGATCTCCGGTGTCGTCGCGGTCAGCGTCATACTCGCGGTGGCCTTCGAGCTCGACCCGGCCGCGCAGTTCTACACCTGGTTCGCGGGCACCACCACGGTCGGATTCGTGGTGCTGCTGATCGCCACCAGCGTCGCGGTGCTGGTGTTCTTCGCGTCTGACCGGCGCGGCCACTCGCAGTGGCGCGTGCGCATCGCGCCCTTCCTCGGACTGGTCGGCCTGACGGGTGCGCTGATCCTGATACTGGCCAACCTGAGGGATCTCGTCGGCGGCTCCAGCGTTCTGGCGTGGGTCATCATTGGCCTGCTCGTGGGTTCGTTCGTGGTGGGCGCCACGGTGGGTACCCGCGTCTTAAAGGCGACAGCATGACGGAACGTGATCTGCTGCAGGGCATCACCGACGGCTCACTGACCGAGATCGAAGTGGCGTGGAGCGATCCGTTCGGCCACGCGCAGGGCAAACGGATACCGGCCGGGCAGTTCCTCGAGCGCGCCAAGGGCGACGGGTTCGCGTTCTGCGAGGCCTCGCTGGGCTGGAACACCGACGGGACCGTCATCGACGACCTCGGGCTGACCAACTGGGCAGGCGGTTACCCCGACGTGTTCGCGGTACCCGACTTCGCGACCTTCAGAGCGCTGCCATGGCGACGACGAGCCGGCCACGTCATCTCGGATATCGTTGCGCACGACCGCAATCCGTCATTGCTCGACCCGCGCTCGGTGTTGAAACGTGTGTTGGCTCAACTAGCCGAACTGGGTTACACCGCGAAGATCGGCGTGGAACTCGAGTTTTATCTACTCACCGCGGACGGGACGCCGTTTCAGCACGACATCCACGCGTACTCACTCGAAAACGCCAACGCCCTCGACCCGCTGATCACCGATCTGAACGAAACGCTTGGCGCCTTCACCAGACTGGAGGGCATCCAAACCGAGTACGGGCCGGGCCAGGTGGAGACGAACCTGGTCTACACCGACGCGCTGGCGGCCGCCGACGATGCGGCGCGACTGAAGTACGCCGCAAAGGAGGTTGCGCGCAGACACGGCAAGATCGCCAGCTTCATGGCCAAGCCGTTCTCCGAACACTCCGGCAGTTCCCAGCACGTGCACATCTCGTTGTGGCGTGACGGCGTAGCGGCTTTCGCCTCGGACAACGGCGTCGAGAACGATGTGGCGTTGCATTCGATCGCAGGGCTGCTCGAACACCTGCCGTCGATCACATTGTTCGGCGCGCACTCGGTCAACGCGTACCGCAGGTTCGTTCCGGACTCCTTCGCTCCAGCAACGGTGACGTGGAGTCGCGACAACCGAAGCGCTGCAGTGCGTTCGCTCATCGAGGCCGATCCGGCAGCCACTCGAATCGAACTGCGCAGCGGCGCATCGGATGCGAACCCCTACTGGTTGGTCGCCTCCGCGCTCGCGGCGGTGGTGGCAGGGCTGCGGGTGAAGCGTCGACCGCCGGAACCGAAAGGCGGCAACCTCTATTTCACCGGGACGCCGCTGCCCGAGTCGCTCGGTGTCGCGCTGGCGCTCGCCACGCAGGACGACACCATTCTGGACATCCTCGGCGCAGCGTCCGTCCGCGACTTCGCGGCCATCGCGCGTAGCGAATGGCAGCAGTACTCCAACCACGTCAGCGACTGGGAACGCCAGCGCTACCTGACGAGTTCATGACGTCACCACGGTTCGGTGTGTGGGCGCCGGTCTACGGCAACCACGGCGCTCGTCACCACCCCGCCGACGCGCCGGATGCCGGGTACCGCCGCAACCGCGACCTGCTGGTCCGGGCGGAACAGGCCGGCTTCGACTCGACTCTGTTGGCGCAGCACGTGATTCATCCCTCCAATGTGGAGGACGACGTGCTCGAGACGTGGTCGACGTTGGCAGCCGTAGCCGAAGCCACCAGTCGCATCGAGCTCATCGGCGCGATCAAGCCGCTGCTGATCAACCCGCTGGTGTTCGCGAAGCTGGCAGCCAATATCGGCGACATCGCGGCCGGCCGGCTGTCGATCAATGTCGTCAGTGGTTGGTTCCTGCCCGAACTGGAAGCGCTCGGCCTCGACGCCGCCGACCACGATGACCGCTACGCCCATACCCGGACGTGGCTGGAGATCGTGCTCGACCTGTTGGCGGGCAAGCAGGTCGACATCGCCGGCGGCGGTGGTCAGCCCGCGCTCGTCCGTCCGATGCCCGACCGGCCGCCGTCCGTGTACTTCGGGGGTGAGTCCGAACCGGCCCGTGCGCTGGCCGCGCAACACGCCGATGTGTTCTTCATCAACGGACGGCCGCTGGCCGACACGATCGACGTCATCGACGACCTGCGGGCCCGGCCCCGCGACCGTGCGCCGCTGCGGTTCGGCCTGTCCGCCTTCGTGATCGCCCGCAACACCGAGACCGAGGCGGTGGCCGAACTGGAGTACCTGCAGTCGCTCGTCGACGGCGAGCGCAGACCCGAGGCCGCGTCGGGCACCGACCCGAACACCCAGATGTACAAGGTGCTGGCCGGCTCTCGCCGCGTCGGCTCCAACGGCGGCACATTGGCCGGTTTGGTCGGCAGTTACTCCCAGGTCATCGACCGCATCGAGGCCTTCCACGCGGCGGGCGTGGAGTTGTTCGTGCTGCAGTTCCAGCCACTGGACTCAGAACTGGACCGGTTCGCCGACAAGATCATTCCGCATTTCCGCTAGGAGAAATTGTGACCCTTGAAGCCATCGAGGCACGCCCCGCGTTTTCCGAAGAGCCGCGTGGCGGCTCGGTCGCAGACCGGTTGGCCCGGCTGCCCGACATCGTCGAGGAGTTGCGCCGTGCCGACGCCGCCGCCGAACGCGGCCGTGTCCTGCAGTACGGCGCCATTGAACGGTTGCGTCGCGCCGGCCTGCTGAGCCTGCGGGTACCGACGCGCTACGGCGGCCCTGGTGGCGGCGCACGTGACGTCGTCTCCGCTGTCGTGCAGATCGCGCGCGGCAGTTCCAATGTGGCGCAATCGCTTCGGGCGCATTTCGGGTTCTCGGAGCGACTGCTGAGCAACCGCGCCAACGAGGCCGAGCGGGCGCAATGGTATCCCGTCTTGAATGCGGGCGTTGTCTTCGGCAACGCCGTCACCGACGCCAACGGCAAGGCCCCCGGCAGCGCCGACACCACGCTGTTGGCCGGCGCCGACGGGGTGCTCCGGCTCAACGGTTACAAGTTCTATTCCACCGGAACGCTGTTCGCCGATCTGATCGCGGTGTCCGCCGTCGATGCCGACGGCCGAGACCTGCAGGCCATCGTGCCGACCGACCGCACCGGCGTCGAGCTCTTCGACGACTGGGACGGATTCGGTCAGCGACTCACCGCCAGCGGGGGCACCCGGTTCACCGACGTCGCCGTCGAACCGGTCGAGGTGACAACGGTGTCTGACGGCGCGCACCTCGGACACTCCACCGCATTCCTCCAGCTGTACCTGGCGGCGGTGGCGGCCGGTATTGCGCACGGCGTCTACGACGACGCGGTGGCGTACGTCCGGAACAAGGCGCGCCCCGCGTCGCATTCGCTAGCCGACTCTGCGGCCGAGGACCCGTTCGTCCTGGCCGCAGTGGGCGACATCGCGGCGAACGCGGCGGCGGCAGAAGCGCTGGTGCTCACCGCGGCCGCCGCGATCGACGCCGTAGTCGACTCCGGCAGGCAGGCCGATCCCGACGCGCTGGCCGAGCTGTCCATCACCATCGCCAAGGCACAGCTGGTGGCGGAGCGCCTGACCCTCGCTGCCGCGGAACGACTGTTCGACACCGGGGGAGCGTCGGCGACGGCCCGCAAACTGAACTTGGACAGACACTGGCGCAACACCCGCACGCTCGCAAGTCATAATCCATTGGCCTACAAGGCCTATGCCGCAGGAAACTACGCGGTCAACGGGGTATGGCCGCCCGCCAACGGCTACTTCTGACGAGAATCCACAGACGTCGATGTGAACCAAACCGGTTCGCCAACCGTGTCTCTCGAGGATCAATCGAGAGGGAGCACGATGAACAGAGTCGCGTTGTTGTTGGCGGCCATTTGTCTGGTCGTAGCGCTGGCCACGGCGTGTGGCGGGTCAAGCCAAGCCAACAAGGAGTCGGATACGGCCACCACCCCTGCCGCGGCGAGTGCCGCCACGATCACGATTGCCAACATGAATTTCGGCCAGCCTGTCACGGTGCCCGCAGGCGCCACGATCACCGTCAAGAACGACGATTCCGCCGAGCATTCGGTGACGTCGGATGCGGCAGGCAAGTTCGACGTAGAGGTGGACGGCAAGGAGCAGGGCACGCTGACCGCGCCCAAGGAACCGGGCGAATACGCGTTCCATTGCAAGTACCACTCGTCCATGCACGGCACCCTGACCGTCACGTAACCGTTCGCGGCAGCCGACGTCCGATGGGTTAGATCCGTTGCGTCCGTTGATGACCGGTTGACTTTGTCCGCTCGGCGGCGACGTCGGTTCGGTGCGAGCGGGTTCGCGGCCGAACGGGCGCACGATTCGGCAAACCGGTGTTCCGTCAGGCTTCACCCCTGGCAGCGGTTTAAGGACGTCATATCCAGGGCATCCGGCGGAATTAGTGGGTTCGTCAACGGACACCAACGGAAGGAGCCGTCATGGCCACCAATACCGTGATCGGGATCGTCGTCGCGGTGGTCATCGCGATCATCCTCATCGCCCTGCTGGTATATCTGGCTAGGAATGCGCGCAATCGGCGCAGGCAGGCGCATGCCGAACAGATCAGGCAGGAAGTTCACCGCGACTCCCGTCATGTTGAGAAGCGCGAGGCGTTGGCCCAGGAAACCGAGGCCAAGGCGCGAGCCGCCAAGGCTGAGGCCGACGCGAAGGCGGCCGAGGCGGCCCGGCTGCAAAGCTCGGCGGCGCAACACCGGGACACGGCGACTACGTCACGTGAGGAACTCGAAGGCCGCCGCCAGCACGCCGACAAGCTCGACCCGCGGCGCAACGACGCCGAGCAGATGCATCCGGACACCTCTACTCAACAGATGCAACCGCATACCTCGCCACAACAGATGCAACCGCACACCTCGCAGCAGCAACCGATGCAACCGCACACCCCGCCACAGCAGCAACCGCGCAGGTGACGGGCGGCAGAGGGGCGGCGGTGCTGTTCGACATCGACGGCACGCTGGTCGATTCGAACTACCTGCACGTGTACGCGTGGCACCGCGCTTTCCACGAAGCCGGCCTCGACGTCGAGGACTGGCGGATCCACCGGTGCATCGGAATGGACGGCTCGACATTGGTCAAATCGCTGACCGGCGACGCCGACGCCGATACCCAGTCGCGGCTGAAGGATCTCCATTCACGCTATTACAAGCAGACCACGTCGCTGTTGCGGCGGTTGCCAGGTGCACGTGAACTCCTCGAGGCCGTCGATGCGCTTGGCCTGCAGATCGTGCTGGCGACGTCGGCGCCGGAGGATGAGCTCGCGATCCTGCGGGAGGTGCTGGCCAGCGACGACCTGGTTGCGGCGGTGACCTCGTCGAAAGATGTCGACACCGCCAAGCCGCAACCCGACATCGTCGGCGTCGCACTCGACCGCGCCAACGTCGACGCCGACCATGCGGTGTTCGTCGGCGACGCGGTATGGGATGTCGAGGCGTGCAACCGGGCAGGGCTGCCGACGATCGCCGTTCTCAGTGGCGGCGTTTCCCGCGGTGAGCTCGAAAAGGCCGGTGCGCAAGCCGTTTTCGAGAACGCAGCCGAACTGTGCCAGCACCTCGACGACACGCTGATCGCCAAGCTCGGCGATTAGGTCTCAGCGCAGCGAGTACCGCAGCACCGCCCCGACACAGAGGGGCGATGCTTGTCGGTGCGGACCAGCGCTGCGCCGGTGGAAACCGCGAGCATGGGCAGCGCCTCATCGGCGGGCAATGTCTGCGTCGGCGCCGTGCCCAATTCGGAGAGGACGTTCTCGTTGGGCGCGACGGTGACGTGCTCGTCGCCGTGTTCGACCAGTGGCACGGTGTAGGGCAGCGACGACACCTGCACCGTCGGGCCGGTCCGGTGTTCGTTGATGAGCACGCCGTCAGCGCGCGCGGCCACTGCGCCCCACGGCGGGACGGCCTCCGGCGATGGCCGCTTCGATGCTTGCCGGCAGAGCCGGGTCGGCGCCCTGCTACTCGAGCTGTTCGCGCAGTGCACGCCTCTTGAGTTCCAGTCGAAATACACCGAGCCGTAGGGGCCGGGTGAGGTCAGCAGTGAGCGGAAACGATCCCAAGGCATGCCCGCGGGGTTACCCGCCGAGCAGCTGACGACACAGGTCCTCGGCCAACCATTCCTCGAACCTGGCCACCGTCCAGCCGCGCCTGTGAACCAGCCGGTCGAACAGTGTCGGATCGGTCGCCAGCCACACCAGGTCCACCGCTTCCTCGTAGGTGAGATCGCCGGTCAGCGCGTCGAGATCGCGCAACCTGTCGACCACCTTGCGGGCGTCGTCGAGGCGGCCGCGGTGCGCGTTCTCCACGACTGCGCGCGCCCCCGGCTCCAGGCCCGCAGCGACCTCCACCGCGCCGTACAGCGGCGCGACCCGAGCGCCGATCGATGTGATCGAATGCGCCAGTCGGGTCAGCAGTACGCCGGGATCGCGCTGCTGTAAGGCCTCCCGCATCTCGGTGCGATCGGCCACCGGCACCGGCTCGTCGTCGCCAGCGACCGCCCAGTCCACCGCGGTGATGAGCAGATCGAGCTTGCTTCCGACCGCGGTGAACACCGTCTTGCGGCTGACCCCTGCGGCTTCGGCGACCGCGTCGACCGTCGTCGCGCCGTAACCGTGCGCTACGAACAGTTCAGCGGCGCTGGCCACGATCCGGCGTCGCGTCTCGACCGCGTGCGCTGCGCGCAGATTCGAGCGGTACTCGCGCTTGACAGCGGCGGCCATCTAGGTAACCCTGAGTGTATTCATTACACTATAGATTACCTCAATTGGAGCGGGTATGCGAGCCGTGGTAGCGGGGGCCGGGCCGACCGGGTTGTTCATCGCCATCGGATTGGCGCGCCGGGGACGTGAGGTTCTGGTCGTCGACCGGGATCCCGGCCCGCCGCCGGACCAGGGCCAGGTATGGCAGCGCAAGGGCGTGATGCAGTTCCAGCACGCGCACACGTTCCGGCGCCAAGTGCTCGACGTGCTGGCAGCCGAGATGCCCGATGTGCTCGACAGCCTCTTCGCGGCCGGGGCGGAGGTGGCCATCGGTGCCGACGGGCGACCGATGGCGATCTTGTGCCGCCGCGCGACTTTCGAGCGGGTGTTGCGTGCCCACGCGGCAGCACAACCCGGCGTCACCATGCAGTGCGGGCATGTCGATCGCATCGAGCAGCACCGCGGCAAAGTCATCGGGGTCTCGGTGGATGGCGCGACGGTGTCTTCGGGATTGGTGATCGACGCCTCGGGCCGATCGAGCCGGTTCACCGACGGCATCCGGCCGCCTGCCGAGGGCGAAGACTGCGGAGCGGTGTACGTGACGCGACAGTACCGGTTGCACGACACCGCAGACACCGGGCCGATGAACTCACCGATTGGCTTGTCGCTGAACTTGTCCGGTTACCTGGCCATCGCGTTCCTTCACGACAACGGCGCGTTCTCCATCACGTTCACGCACGACGGGACCGATAAACGGCTGCGGATGTTGGCCCGTGACGTGGTGTTCGACGACGCGGTGCGCGCCATTCCGCAGCTGTCAGAATGGATCGATCCGCTTCGGGCGCAGCCTGTTTCGCGCGCCCTGCCGGGAGGCCGGCTGTACAACAGCTATCGAGGACAGCTCGGCGCCGCGGGGCGGCCCCCACTACCCGGGCTGATCTCCGTCGGCGACGCGGTGTGCACCACCACGCCGCTGGCAGGGCGGGGGATCTCGTTGGCGTTGATGCAGGCTCGTGAACTCATCCACATCCTCGACGGGCAACAGGCGGACATCGCAACGGCCACAGAGCAATTCGACAGATGGTGCACGGACCACATCCGGCCGTGGTTCGACGACCACCGCTACACCGACTCCGACCGGATGCGCCGGTGGGCGGGCGGGGACGTCGATGTCAACCGCCGATTGCCCTCCGATCTGATCGTGGCGGCCGGCGCGGCCGATCCCGGGGTGGCCGACATCGTCGGCGCCTACACCACGATGGATGCACCGCCCGCCAGCCTCGCCGAGGCCCATGACCGCGCTCGTGAGATCTTCGTGAGCGGATGGCGCCCGCCGGTTCCCGACGGGCCGACGCGCGCCGAACTCAGCGAGGCGGTGTCCAGGACACCGGCAGCCGCTTGATGCCGTGAATGAACGCCGACTGCAGCCGGTCCGGTTCCTCGGTGGCGGTGATGTCCGGTATCTGCCGGTGCAATTCCTCGAACGCCATCGTGATCTCGCGGCGGGCCAGGTTGGCGCCGAGGCAGAAGTGCGCGCCGCCGCCGCCGAAGCCGACATGCGGGTTGGGCTGGCGACGTACGTCGAACTTCCACGGATCGGCGAACTTCGACTCGTCGCGGTTGGCCGAGCCGTACCAGAGTGTCACCTTCTCGCCGGCCCGAAGTTTCACGCCGCCCAACTCGGTGTCGCAGGTGGTGGTGCGGCGCATGTAGGCGACCGGGGACGCCCACCGCACGATCTCCTCGACGGCCGTCGGCGCCGCCTCGCGGTAGCTGGACCACCAGTCGTCGCGCTGTTCGGGGTAACGGCTGAGCGCCAGTACGCCGTGGCTGATCGCGTTGCGGGTGGTTTCGTTGCCCGCGACGACAAGAAGGATGAAGAATGAGGCCACCTCCGCGGAGGTCAACCGTTCGCCGTCGACGTTGGCCTGCACCAGGCTGGTGGTCAGGTCGTCGGCGGGATGGGCTCGGCGGTCGTCGGCAAGCTCGGATGCGAACGCGCCGATGTCGACGGCGACCTTGAAGAACTCGTCGGGGTCTGTCGCGATGTCGGGGTCGCCGAAGCCGAGGATGACGTTCGTCCAGTGGAAGACCCGCTCGTGGTCCTCTTCGGCGATGCCCATCATGTCGCAGATGATCTGCAGGGGCAGCGGCCCGGCGAGCTCGGCGACCACCTCACCCTTGCCGTCGGGATGTTCGCTAACCATGGCCTCGACAAGTCTTCGCGCACGGTCGCGCACCGAGTCCTCGATCACCGCCAGCACCCGCGGCGTGAACGCGCTGCGGACGATGTTGCGCAGCCGGGTGTGCCGGGGGTCGTCCATCGCGATCATCGACCCGAAGTACTCGGCGAGGTCGGGATTCTGATCGCCGATCACGATGCCTTGGGCGGAGCTGAAGATCTCCGGGTGCCTGCTGGCGTAGAAGACGTCGTCGTAGCGGGTGACCGCCCAGTGACCGGCGACTTCGAGGGTCGGGTCCACCACGTAGGCGGGGTGAAACGAGATCGGCGCCTCCCGGCGCAGCGTGGTGAATGCGCCGTCGCGGATGTCGTCGTCGAGCGCCCAGAAATCCCATGAGCCCAGGTTGACGTCGGACAGCGGCACGTACGGGGGAGCCGTCCCATTCACGCGCGCGGCGATACCCATGCCCCGAGCGTAGGGTCCGGCCAGGCCGCCGTCACGGATTTCTGGAACATGTTCCAATTCGACGTCCGGCGTGGTAGCACCGAAGCGTGCGCAACCCACATGCAGGGCAACCGTTTACGACGCCCGACGAGCAGATCGCCGAGGCATTGCTGGACGTCAGCATTCCGACGCTGATGTTGTCGCTGGTGCACATGTCGGGGGACCCAGGGCTGATCCGCGGTGAACTCAAGCCTGCGGGACTGTTTCTCAACGAAGTGCAGGGCTACATGTCCGAGGAGGACAAGGCCGCGGTGCGCAAGCTCGCGCGCGAGGTGATCGCCGACTACCGCGACCGCGGCTGCCCGGAGCCGGAACCGATCGGGCCGGAACTGCTGCAGGAGATGATGCAGTGGCTGGTGTGCGAGCCTGTTCCGCCGGAGTACGTGCCGATGCTGCTCGAAGAGATGGAACTCGACGGTCGCGACGCCAGGTCGGTGCCGGGGACCCCCGCAGCTTTTCCCGTCGTGGTCATCGGCTGCGGGGAATCGGGCCTGCTGGCAGGCATCCGGCTGAAAGAGGCGGGCATTGCGTTCACGATCGTGGAGAAGAACGCGGGTGTCGGTGGCACCTGGTGGCAGAACACCTATCCGGGCGCACGAGTCGACGTGGGAAACCACTTCTACTGCTACAGCTTTGAGCCCACTGACCAGTGGACGCACTTCTTCGCCGAGCAGCCCGAATTGCAGGCCTACTTCCAGGCGGTGATGGACAAGCACGACATCGGCAGGCATGTGCGGTGGGAGACGGAGGTGACCGAGGCGGTATGGGACGACGACGCCGCCACCTGGACGGTGTTCACCCGCGACCGCGACCGAGCTACGTCGACGCTGACGGCGCGCGCGGTGATCAGCGCCGTCGGACAACTCGACCGGCCGAACCTGCCGGACATCGAGGGGCAGCACAACTTCGCCGGGCCTGCATTTCACTCGTCGCAGTGGGACCACTCCGTCGATCTGCGGGGTAAGCGCGTCGCGATGATCGGCGCGGGCGCAAGCGGATTCCAGATCGCGCCCGCCATCGCCGACACGGTGGGGCAGCTGACCGTGTTCCAGCGGACCGCGCAATGGATGTTCCCGAATCCGAACTATCACGAACCGGTCGGCCCGGGGGTGCAGTGGGCACTGCGGCACCTGCCGTTCTACGGCCGGTGGTACCGATTCCTGTTGTTCTGGCCCGGCTGCGACAAGGGCCTTGCCGCCGCGTACGTCGACCCTGACTACTCTGATCAGCAGAACGCCGTCAGCGAGATCAACGAGATCACGCGGATCATGTTCACCGAATGGATCAGCAGCCAAGTCGGCGACGACGCGAACCTGTTGGCCAAGGTGCTGCCCGACTACCCGGCGACGGGTAAGCGCACCCTGCAGGACAACGGAAGCTGGTTGCGGACGCTGACCCGCGACAACGTCGAACTGGTCAGGACGGGCATCGCTCGCATCGAATCGGACGCGGTGGTGGACGACGACGGTGTCCGCTATCCCGCCGATGTCATCGTGTACGCCACTGGATTTCGGGCGACCAAGATGCTGTGGCCGATGACGATCGTCGGGCGTGGTGGTGAAATCCTCAGCCAGCGTTGGGGTGAACGGCCGTCGGCCTATCTGGGGATCACCGTGCCGGGCTTTCCGAACTTCTTCTGCATGTACGGGCCGGGCACCAACCTGGCCAGCGGCGGCAGCCTGATATTTCACTCCGAGTGTCAGATGCGGTACATCACACAATGTTTGGAGCTGCTGATCGACGGCGGCCATCGCTGTATGGAACCGCGGAAGGACAAGACCGCCGACTGGCTCGACCGCAGCCAGGCGGAGATGCGCAAGCTGGTGTGGTCGCAGCCGTCGATCAAGCACTCGTTCTACAAGAACAAGTTCGGCGAGGTCTACGGACTGAGCCCGTGGCGGCTTGTCGACTACTGGGCGTGGACCCGCGAAGCCGATCCAAGCGACTTCGTCATCCGCTAATCACCCTCCGCGAGCAGACGCAAAACTGCCCAAAAATCGCGAAAAATGGGCAGTTTTGCGTCTGCTCGCGAGAGAAATTACGCCAGCTCCCAATTCATGTTCTTGGCGAACGCGCGGGCGTCTTCGGACAGCGTGCCGAGTTCGTGGCAGCGCTTGACATATCCCTGGATCATCATCAGGAAGTTCATCGGGTTGTAGGCGTCTTCCTCGTAACTCCACTTCCCGTCGCCTGCGTACTCCAGCACCGTGATCACCGCCGCGCCGTGCACACTGCCGTCGCCGGGGTCCTTCATCGTGTTGATGTTCTTGAAGATGACCCAGCCCTTGTCGGTGTCGATCGAATACCACTCGACCGGATAGGACGGCATCTCGCTGCCGGGGAACGCGTTCATGGTCGAGACGATCCACTCGCGGATGTTGTCGCGGCCCTCCATGTTGCCCAACGCGTGCTCGACGTATTTGGCGTCCTCGGTGAAATGGTCGGCGTAGCCTGCCCAGTCCCACGTCTTGCCGACCTCCACCACGTCGCGCTGATAAGCCGCGAACGCCTCTTCGAGTTCCTCGCGTGACCATTTGCCCATCGGTGACTCCTTCGGCTCGCGGAAGCAGCATTCGTTCTACCAGCCGCATACGGGCAGCGGAGCAATTTCAAGACACCGCCAACGCGTGCATGTTGACGCCGACGTCAACGCCGAAAGTGTGAGCAACGACACAGCACTGCCGCACGCGTCGTTTCACGGCGAGCAATCGGCGATCAAAGGCGTCGCCTGCGTGCCTGGTGATTTCCGCAAAACGCTGATCCGCCAACGACATCGGTTGGTAACGCCACAGCTTTCCGTACCGATATCCACGGAGGAGTCAACGGCTTGCGTTGCTCCGGATTGAGAATGAATAGTGACGGCTCGGCGTCGGCATGCGGCGTCGAGCCGCAAGTTGGGAGTCGATACACGATGGGGCTGTCTAAGTTCGTCTCAGCAGCCATGATCGTCGGTGCGCTCGGATTCGGAGCCATCGGGCCTGGCGGGGCCATCGCATCCGCCGACCCGGTTGCGCCTGCACCGCTGAAGCCACACGACGATTTCTGCCCGCCATTCTGTGGCGACAACAACGGCCGGGGTAACGGCCACGGGCACGATGACTACTGCCCGCCGTGGTGTGGCGACGGCAACCGTCACGCCGACTGGGACAAGGGTCCGTGGTGGGCCAACAACAGGCACGACTGGTGGGACGACAGCAGGGGTGCGCCGCCGTGGGGCTGGGGCCCACCGCCGGCGTATCAGTGGGCCGGCGGACCGCCGCGCCCGTTCAACTACTGGGGCTATGACGTCAACCCGGTCTGGGATGACGGCTTCCACCAGTGGGGTTTCTGGCTGTTCGGCCTCTGGGTCCCGGTCTTCGGTATCGGGGTTCAGTAACCCGCGTCACCCACCCTCGGGCGCTTCGACAACGGCTTTGATGCGCTCGAGGGTGGTGCGCATGTCGCGGATGTTGCGTCGCTGCCGCAGCTGACCGCCCAACACCGCGAACAGCTTCGTGAACAGGCTGTCGGGCATCCGGAACGACTCGGTGACCTCGGTGCCGCCGTCGACCGGGGTCAGCCGGTAGTGCCACGTGTTGGCCGCCTTGTCACCGATCAACACGTCGAAGCCGAATTCGCGGCCAGGCTCGCACGCGGTCACGCGGCAGGTCGTCCAATACACCGGTCCGATCTCGTTGCGCTTGACGTGCCCGCGAAAGCGCGCCCCCAGTGCCGGACCTGTTGCGCCGTGGAGCCATTCGGCTTCCATCACTTCGGGTGAGAACTTGCCGGTGTTGCGGACGTCGGCGATGAGGTCCCAGACCTTGTCTGCCGGCGCGGCCATGGTCACGGTCGCCGATCCTTGCATTGTTACCTCCCTTTCACCGTGGCATCTGCGGACCGAGCGAGTAGACATGGTCCGGCGTCAGCTCTTTCGTGATCGCGGTCGCCAGCGTGGTGCTTGCTTCACCGCCCCGGTACTCGATGTCGGTGTTCGTCAGAATGACCAACGAGGTTTGCCGTTGCGGCAGGTACACCACGACCGCTTGATACCCGGGCAGGCTGCCGTTGTGTCCGACCCAACCGCCGAGATTGAAGATCCCCAAGCCGTATCCGTCCTGGGCCGGCAGCCCCGGGGAGGCGACCGTCTGCAACCGCTGCTGCTGCATCTGTGGGGTCAGCAGTGTGCCGGTCGCCAACGCGACCGACCACGCGCGCATGTCGTCGAGCGTGGAGATCATCGCTCCCGCGGCCCACGCCCACGACGGGTCCCATTCTGTGGCGATGGCCTCTTCACCGTCCGCGGTCTGCTCGGTATAGCCTTCAGCGTGCGGGTCGGGGAACGCATTGCCAGTTGGAAAGCTGGTGTGGCGCAAGCCCAATGGTGTCAGGATGTGGTCTTCGACATACGAGGGCAACGGTTGTCCGGCGACCTTCTGCACCACCAGGCCGAGAAGGATCGTGTTGGTGTTGCAGTATTCAAACTTTTCGCCGGGCGGGAACTGGTTCGGTTGGCTGAACGCATACGCCAGTAGTTCGCGCGGCGTGAAGGCACGCCGCGGATCGGTGAACAGCGCATGCTGGAACTCCGGTGACGCGCTGTAGTTGAACAGTCCGCTCTGCATCTGGGCCAACTGACGCAAGGTGATCCGATCGCCAAGGGGCACCCCGTCGACGAACTCCGCGATCGAGTCGTCGAGGCCGAGCTTGCCTTGATCGGCGAGCTGCAGGATGGCGGTAACCGTGAATGTCTTTGTAAGACTGCCGATTCGGCTGTAGAAGTCGATTTTCATCGGCGTTCGGGTTGCCTTGTCGGCCACGCCGAACGCGCGGACATAGTCGCCGTCGGGCGCCCAGACACCAACGATCGCGCCGGGCACCGCCGCTGCCGTCATGGCGTGATCGACGGCGGCGTCGAGGCGGCGGGCGAGCTCGTCGGCCATCGGCTTCTGGGTCTGCGACGACGTGCCGGGACCGGTCGACGGCTGCGGCGGCGACTGCCTGCCACAACCCGAAGTCGTCAGCAGCAACATCGCCGCCACGGCGAGGGCAAACACCCGTTCATTCATCGCCCGCCAGATTAGCCGCTACCGTTCAGCCGATTCGTCCTCCGGCAGGTCGTGCCGGACGACGCGCACCTGCCCACGCGCCAGGCAGGCGGCATACCCGTGGTGCTTGCCGTAGAGCTCCCACGCCGTCTGGTGCCCGTCGCTGTGCGCGTGGATTTCGTGGCCGTCGGAGAACCCGAGGTGCAGGCTGCCGTCCTCGTCCCAGCTCGCGTACGTGCACACCGATCCCGCGAAGTCGAACAACGCCCGTTCCACGGGCCGCAGGGCCTTCGGATTGATCAGCACGGCCTCTTCGTCGTCGGTGGCCGTCTTCGGCAGTGTGAGATAGAACGGCACCGCTATGACGAGTTCGTTGTCATCGAGGCTGAGCACCAGGCCACCGCGGAACATGATCCGCTGGACCACACAATCCCGAATCCACGGATCGCTCATTTGTTCACTGTGGCCCGTGAGTCAACTGCGCACAAGGGTTCTTGGCGCCTTTCCGTAGCATCGGGTCAGTGAAGATTCGGTTCGGCATCGGGTTGGGCGCGGACACGGGTCCGGAGCAATTGGCGAGCATCGTCGACCACTTGGAAGCGACCGGTGTCGACTCGCTGTGGTTCTCCGAGTTGGTGTACTCGAAGGCCGTCGATCCGTTCGTCGGGATGGCCTTCGCGTTGGCCAGGACGACGAACCTCAAGGTCGGTACCTCGGTCGCGGTGCTACCTGGTCGCCACCCGGTGCTGGTGGCCAAACAGTTGGCGTCACTGGCCGGTCTTGCCCCCAAGAGGGTGCTGCCCGTGTTCGGCCTACGCTCGGCGATCCCCGCAGAGCGTGAGCTCTTCGTGGTGCCCGAGGGCCAGCGTGCCGCCGTCTTCGACGAATCGCTGCGGCTGCTGAGATCGGCTCTGGAGCAACAGGATGTAGCGTTCGACGGCGACTATTTCGCGGTCAGCGCCGCGGGCATCGAACCGCGCCCCGTCAAGCCGCTCGACATTTGGCTGGGGGGATCGGCGCCCGCGGCGTTTCGCCGCATCGGCCAACTCGGCGACGGTTGGCTCGGTAGCTTCCTCACCCCCGATGAGGCCCGTCGGGGCCGTGAGCAGATTCAGCGCGAAGCCGCCGCAGCGGGTCGCGAGATCGAGTCCGACCACTTCGGAATCAACCTCGCAGTCAGCGACGGCGAGGTGCCGGACGCCTTGGTCGCGGCCGTCAAGCGGCGCAGACCCGACGTCGATCCCACCGAGTTGATCGCGGGCGGTTGGCCCCGACTGCACCGGCAGTTGGATGCCTATCTGGCGGCGGGCCTGACCAAGTTCGTCATCCGGCCCGCCCTGCCCGCCGACATGGCAGGGTTCATCGACCGGTTCACTGCCGAACTGGGGCCTCGGCAGAACTGAGCGGATTCAGGCCGGATCTGTCTCTGCCGAGTCGTCGTCACCTTCGGCCTGATCGGGCTGCCGCGCGGCTTTCTCGGTCTTCATCTCAGGGTCGGCGTCGGGGTCTTGGCCGCCAGAGTCGCCGGCGCTTCGGTCGCTGCCCACGCTGCGTGCGTACCCGGCGTCTGAGGGTCGAAACGCGGCCCGCTGCCTTTGCGTTGCGCCTCGCGGCCTGAACCGCGACGACGGTGGCATCGTGTATAGAAGTGTGCGACGCAGGCTCGCCACGCACTCCCACGCCCGAAGGAGTTGCCCGATGACCGCCCGGTTCTCGCGACTGACCCGATCACTTGTCCTCAGCGCCACGGTGGCCGCGCTGACGCTCGGCCTCATCACCGCACCATCAGCCGTCGCCAACGACCGGTTGCAGTTCACGGGGAAGACGCTGTCGGGCGCGTCCTTCTCGGCGGCGAGCCTGACGGGCAAGCCCTCGGTGCTGTGGTTCTGGACGCCGTGGTGCCCGTTCTGCAACGCCGAGGCGCCGGGCGTGAGCCAGGTCGCCGCGGCCAACCCCAAAGTCACGTTCGTCGGGGTGGCGGCGCGCGCCGACGTGTCGGCGATGGAGGACTTCGTCTCCAAGTACAACTTGAATTTCACCAATCTCAACGACGCCGACGGTTCGATCTGGGCGCGCTACAACGTGCCGTGGCAGCCGGCCTACGTCTTCTACCGGTCCGACGGATCGTCGACATTCGTGAACAACCCGACTTCGGCGATGCCGATGCAGGAATTGTCCGACCGGGTAGCGGCGCTGACCTAGAAGCGCGCCACAGCGTGGATCAAGACCTGGTCGGCCTGGCCTTCGGGGCCGGCTTGGTGGCGGCGTTGAACCCGTGCGGATTCGCCATGTTGCCCGCGTATCTCGCACTCGTGGTGCGCGGCGGTGCCGGTGACGGGGACGCGCGCAGACGCGCCGCGGTGATGCGCGCGGCGACCGCAAGCGCAGCGATGACGCTGGGCTTCGTCGCGGTTTTCGGCGGCTTCGGCCTGCTCACCGTTTCGGTGGCTTCGACCGTCCAGCGCTACCTGCCGTACGTCACCGCCGTCATCGGCGTTGGGCTTGTCGCCGTTGGCATCTGGTTGCTCACCGGGCGTGAGATCAGCCCCGTGCGTCTGTTGGCACGGGGCGCGCAGTGGGCGCCGACGGCGCGACTGGGGTCGATGTTCGGCTACGGAATCAGCTACGCGATCGCATCCTTGTCGTGCACGGTCGGGCCGTTTCTCGCGGTCACCGCCGCGGGGCTTCGCAGCAGCTCGGCTGTCGGCGCAGCGACGGTGTATCTCGCCTACGTGGGTGGTTTCGCCCTCGTGGTCGGTGTGCTCGCGATGGGGGCCGCGCTGGCCACGTCCGCCGTCGCCGATCGGATGCGCCGAATCGTGCCGCATGTCAACAGGATCAGCGGTGCGTTACTCGTCGTGGTCGGCGGTTACGTCGGCTACTACGGGTTCTACGAGATTCGGTTGTTCAGCGGCAACGGCAGCGCCGAAGACCCGGTGATCGCGGCGGCGGGCCGGGTACAAGGTGCAGTCGCGGGCTGGGTACACCAGCACGGCGCGTGGCCATGGTTGGTGGCCATGGCGGTGTTGGTTGCCGCGGCGACTAGCCTGCGCGTGAGATATCGCCGTGCAGATCGGGCCAGGGCGGCCGACGGACCATAGCCACGCCGGCCAGCGCCGTGGCGACCAACCCAACCACAATCCCCATTATCGCGATGCGGCCGGTATCCACGGCGGGTATCCACGACGCCTCGCCATCCTTGACCACGAACACGCCCGCGGCCTTCGCCGGTTCGCGGCCGGTGGTGACCGGAACGATCGTTGTCCCGTCGGCTGTCTCGTACACCTTCCCGAATACGTGCGCTGCCTCGCCCGGTCCGGCGTCAAGTGCGCCGATGGCTTCTCGTGCCTCGCGGAGATTCATGATCTCCTGCTTACTACAGAGCAACGAGGCCCGCGATGGTGATCGTCGCTGCCACGTCGTAGTCGACCCCGGGCACCTCGCACAGGAGGGCAGGGGACCGGCCGAAGGTCACCGAGTGCGATCTTTTCTCGAAAACATCAACCACCGCAGTAGGAGTGCGTCGAGAAATCCAGTGCCTGTTGATACAGCGGGTCGAGCGATCTTGCGCTCACCACCGCTGTTCTCGCCTCGTCGAGCAGACGACCGCAGTCGGGGGAGTGCAGCACCGGCCACTGCAGTGCGATCTGCTGGACCATCTCGGTGTTCAAGCGGTCGATGATGCCGCGCGACGCCGTCAGGTCGGGCGCCACCGCGGGCGCCGATCCGGGGTCGAGCTTCCACTGCCCGAACCGGCTGTATTCGACGCCGGTGGTGGCGTCGATCTGATCGGTGAAGAGCCGCCTGACGTAACTGCTGTCCACGCCCCGGTGATTCGCATCGGACGCGACGGCGGACAACACCTGTTCGACGCGCGGCGGGTCCTCGATCGAGCCGCCTTTGAGCCACTTGGTCGCCGCCACCGGGTCCGCCGTCTGCAGCCGTTGAGCGGCCGCGTCCACCAATGCCACCAGTGGGTTGGGGTCGTCGGCTCGCGCGGGCGCTGCCGGCAACACCGCAACGGCCAATGCCGCGCACAGTGCTGTGGCGCACGGCCGGACGGCATCACCGAGGGTCATGATTCTCCTTCTGCAGTTATCGTTTTCGCGGTTGCCGAGGCGGCGATACAGCGGTTGAGCAAACCGCCTCGCGACGGTACGCATCGACATAAAATCGGTCGACGGGCCGTCGAAGGGGGACAGCATGGCCGTCACAACAGAACCCAGGTGTCTGCACACGCTGCTGAGCGAACTCGGGGTGAAGCAAGTGTCGGTCGAGAAGCAACTGCCCGCGCTGCGCGCCTGGCTCGCCACCCACACGGCAAGCCAGGCTCTTCGAATCAGCATCTGCTGCAACGGCTGTGGTCTGCTGCTCAAGGAGTCGTCAGCCATCCACAACTGACCGCTCAGCGGTCGAATTCGGACTCGTCGTCCGGCACGGCGATGGCCTGCTCGATCACATCGGCTTCGTTGGCGTCCCAACCCCGTTCGCGCTTGACGCGGTCCGCCTCTAGCCACGCGTCGTCGTCGCCGAACGCGATGTTCTCAGGCGTGGTCATGGCAAGCCTCCGTCCCGTTTGGTCAACGACTAGTGAGATCGGTGCCGCGCGTCCGCCGCCTCCTGTTCGGCGGGCGTGACGACGACTGCGTCCGGGCCCGGATACACCGTAGCGGTGTGATCGGTGCTCAGCCACCGGACCACGTACGGCGGCGAACCGTCGGCCGAGCGGACCTCGGTGATGACTCCACGCTGATCGTGTTGCTCGACCGTGGTTCCCTTGACCACCAGGTAATCGCCAACTTTGGCTTTCATCGCCCGCTCCTTTCGCTTCCGCTCGCTTCGATTGTCCCCCCATCGGGGTGTAACTGAGTGCTGTTGGCCCGCGATTAACCCGGTGTCGGGACGACCGAAGTAGGACCATGAACATCTCTCACCAGACACCAGGCAATCACCAGGCACCAGGCAAATGGATCCGCCGACTGTCGGCGGCGTTCTTCGTGGCAGCGTTGCTACCAGTGCTGGTCGGCTTCATCGGGGGCACGGCGCCGGCTAGCGCCGCGGTCGAGGTACTCAACGTTCCGTCCCCCTCGATGGGTCGCGACATCACTGTGCAATTCCAGGGCGGCGGTCCCAAGGCCGTCTACCTTCTCGACGGCCTTCGCGCCCGCGACGACCGCAACGGCTGGGACATCGAGACCGGCGCGTTCAGTTGGTTCGACGGCTCTGGACTGTCGGTCGTGGCACCCGTCGGCGGCATGTCCAGCTTCTACACCGACTGGTACCGGCCCGCGGTCGGCAACGGGACCACGCAGACCTACAAGTGGGAAACGTTCCTGACCTCCGAACTGCCCGGCTGGCTGGCCGCCAACAAGGGCATCAGCGCGACCGGCAATGCTGTTGTCGGCCTGTCCATGTCGGGCAGTGCGGCGCTGATCCTGGCCGCCTACCACCCCGGGCAGTTCGTCTATGCCGGTGCACTGTCGGGCTTCTTGAATCTGTCGAGGGGACTGTGGCCGGTGCTGGTCGGTATCGCGATGGGCGACGCAGGCGGGTTCAACGCGCTCGACATGTGGGGCCCATACGGCGGACCGGCATGGCAGCGCAACGACCCGATGCTGCAGATCGGCCGCCTGGTCTCCAACGGGACCCGGATCTGGGTGTACAGCGGCAACGGCAATCCCACGGATTTGGATGCGGGCCTTGGCAATGCGCAGATTCCCGCGCAGTTCCTGGAGGGCCTGACCATCCGCACCAACAAGGATTTCCAAGCGGCCTACACGCGGGCCGGTGGCAGTAACGGCGTCTTCAACTTCCCGCCCAACGGCACACACAGCTGGGGCTACTGGGGTGGTCAGCTGCAGGCCATGAAGCCGGACATCCAGCGGGTCCTCGGCGCTGCGCCTGCTGCCTGACCGGTCACAGGTCGCGGGACCAGTACTCACCGACGAGGTCGCGCCCGAAGCTGTGATGCGGCTCGCGACGGTCGCACTGGAAGCCGGCCCGCTGGTAGATCCGGCGCGCGGCCACCAGAACATCGTTGGTCCACAAGGTGATTCGGCGATAACCTGCCCGTCGAGCGAATCGCAGACATTCGTCGACGAGTCGGCTGCCGACGCCAGTACCGCGCGCCGAGGGCTCGACGATCAGCAGCCGCAACTGCGCGGCGCCTGGTTCATCGGGATTCTTGGTGCAGAACACGCAGCCGACCCGCTCGCCGTCCAGCTCGGCGATCCACGCCGCTTCCCCTTTGGCGTCGCTGCGCTCGGCGAAGTCGGCGACGATCCGGGCCACCAGCGCCTCGAACGTCGCGTCCCACCCGTACTCGGTCGCGTACCGGTAGCCGTGCCGGTCGACCACCCAGCCGAGGTCGCCCGGTGCGGGCCCGCGAAGGACCAGCCCGCCGCGGCGTGGTTCGTCGCCCAGCGCCCGGCGGATCCGCCCCATCGCGGTGACCAGATCCGCGCGCTGGCCGTCGTCGAGGGGCGCCAGCATCGTTGCGATCGCACCCGCCTGCAACGTGTCCAACTCCTCGAATGCACGCCTGCCGTCATCGGTCAGGCGCACCATCTGGCGGCGCGCGTCGACCGCCGACTTCTCGCGCAACACCAGGCCCGCCGATGTGAAGTTCGACAGGATGCGGCTGAGGTAGCCGGGGTCGAGACCCAGATCGCCGCGGAGGTCGGCAACCGCGACGTCACCGCGATGCGCCAGTTCGAACAGCACCCTGGCCTCGGTCAACCCGAAAGCCGAGCCGGCCAGGTCGGGCTGCAGCAACCCCAACACCTTGGTGTAGAAGCGGTTGAAGCCACGGACGTCGTCGACCACCTCAGGCATAGTTGACATCGTCAACTAATTTCTTGACATTGTCAACGATGTCGACGTGGCGCGGGCGCTGAAAGCTCTTCACATCGATTGTGCGTACACTGCCCTCACGACGGGGGTGTGGCTCTCGAAACGCGTGGAGCCCGGTCCACACCAATTACAAAGCCAAAGGCTGACCTTGCCAGACACCACGAGCGACACACAGAATTTGAAGCCGCACTTCGAGGACGTGCAGGCGCATTACGACCTGTCCGATCAGTTCTTCCGGCTGTTCCTGGATCCGACGCAGACCTACAGTTGTGCGTACTTCGAGCGCGACGGCATGACGCTCGAGGAAGCCCAGATCGCCAAGATCGACCTATCCCTCGGCAAGCTCGGCCTGCAACCCGGGATGACTTTGCTGGACATCGGGTGCGGGTGGGGTGCGACGTTGAACCGTGCGCTGGAGCGCTACGACGTCAACGTCATCGGTCTCACCCTCAGCGAAAATCAGAAGGCGCACGTCGAAAAGGTGTTCGCCGCGTCCAAGAGCCCGCGGAACAAGAAGGTGCTGCTGGCCGGCTGGGAGCAGTTCGAGGAGCCCGTCGACCGGATCGTGTCGATCGGGGCGTTCGAACACTTCGGCCGCGACCGCTATGACGACTTCTTCAAGAAGGCCTTCCAACTGCTGCCCGACGACGGCGTGATGCTTCTGCACACCATCATCAAGCCCACCGACGAGGAGTTCGTCGAAAGCGGTCTGCCGCTGACCATGAAGCTGCTTCGGTTCTCGAAGTTCATCATGGACGAGATCTTCCCGGGCGGAGACCTGCCCAAATTCAACGTCGTCGTGGAGCAGGCGCAGAAGGCCGGCTTCGAATTGACCCGCGCCCAGCGCCTGCGCGAACACTATGCGCGCACGCTGGAAATCTGGGCCGACAAGCTGCAGGCGCGCAAAGACGATGCGATCAAGCTCCAGTCCCAAGAGGTCTACGACCGGTACATGAAGTACTTGACCGGATGCGCCGAGTTGTTCCGCGACGGCTACACCGACATCTGCCAGTACACGCTGACCAAGGGCTGATCACGCGGTCGCGCCCACCTTCGCGATCGCGTCGGCGACCGCCCCCGGCGCGTCGAGCGAGACGAATGTCCTGGCATCGGGCACCTCGATCAGCGCACCGTTTGGGAACAGTGCGGCCAACCGCCGTCCGAGGGCCGGTGTGAAGGCGCGGTCGCGCTGACCCCAGACGATCGTCACCGGCTTGGTGAACCGCCCAAGCCGGGTCGAAACGTCGACCAGGTCGGTCTTGGCGACGGAGCGCAGCAGCGCGGCCAGATCACGTCGGATGCGGACGTCGGTGCGGGCGGGCTCCAGCCACGACGCGGTGAGCTGGGGGTCGGGGCGGAGCAGCAGGCCGAACCCCAGCGGTGAGTGCCGCAGGGCCTTGATCCGCATCTGCTCGAACAGCAGCTTGATCGAGACGGGCCCCCGCAACATCGCGAACACCAGCGTGAACGGGAACGGCGGAAACTTGTCGAACGCGTCGCAGTTGGTCAGCACCATCCTGCCAATCGGATCCGGGTAGGCGTCCACGACCAGTTGGCACAGCCCGCCGCCGGTGTCGTTGCCGACGAGCGTGACGTCCGAAAGGCCCAGCGCCCCGATGAAATCGTGGATAATCGCGGCCACCCCCCGCGGCGACAGCGCGCCAGGATCGGTGACCGGAATGGTGTGCGAGCCGAGCGGCCAGTTCGGCAGGTAACAGCGGAAGCCCCGCCGCGCCAACGCCTCCGCCACCGGGTCCCACAGCCGGCTGTCGACGAGGATGCCGTGCACGAACAACACCGGCGGATGCGGCGAGTCCTGTGGGCCCAACACGCGATAGTCAATCGTTGCCTGGTCCAACGCGACCTGCGGCATCTTCGCTATCCTTTCGATCAAACTTACAAACACTTAGTATGGAAGTTACGTGCAGTCTGTATGAAAGTCAACGACGAAGCGGGCGCCGATACCCCGACCAGGCGCACCCAGGCCGAGCGCACCGCCGCCACGCGCGCGCTACTGATCGAGGCTGCACGAAAGTTGTTCGCCGACAGGGGCTTTGCCGACGTGTCTACCCAGGCCATCGTCGCCGCCGCCGGCGTGACACGCGGCGCGCTCTATCACCAGTTCGACGACAAGGCGGCGTTGTTCGCGGCGGTCTATGAGGATGTCGAACGCGATCTGGTTACCGACATCGCGAGGCAGATCGCGCAGGACCAACCGGCTGACCCGTTGGCCGCCATGCGGTTAGGCGCCCGGCTGTTTCTGGACCGCTGCTCGGCGCCCGACGTCCAGCGCATCGTCCTGATCGACGCGCCCGCGGTGCTGGGCTGGGAGCGGTGGCGCGCAGTGGGGCAGAAGTACGGCCTCGGGGTGATCGAGGGCATGTTGGCGCAGGCGGTCGCCGAAGGCGCCATTCCGGAACAGCCGCTGCGGCCGACCGCCCACGTGCTGCTCGGAGCGTTGGACGAGGCGGCGCTGTTCGTCTCCCGCGCGTCGGAGCCGGACCAGGCGCGCAGGGAGATGGACGTCGTCTGCGACCGGTTGATCAGCGGGATCGCGGGCGTAGATTCGCAGTCGAGGCCTCGATGAGCAGTCGGCTGGGTTCGTCGCGTTCCGCGGTGCTGGTGCTGTCAGCACTCGCGGCGGTGCTCGCGGTGGCGGCCGGTCTGCTGTGGCTCACCGGCCGCGATGACGGCACCGTCAAGGTCAAGGGCGAGCCGATGACCGACGCCCAGGCCGCCCGGCAGGTGCTCGACTCAGCCAAGCAGATCGTCGGCGTCGCCGATCTGGAAGACGTGACGGGCGGCTACGCGTTCGTCTCGTGCATGAACGAGACGGAGCCGCCGTACCAGGCCATGGCCTATCTGAATTTCTCTCTGCCGCAAAGCAATTCGGTGAAGTACCTGCGCGACGTCGGCGCGTCACTGGCCACACACGGCTGGACGCGCGCCGCTTCGACGGACGAGCACTTCGGCCAGAAGATGACCAAAGGGGGCGTCACCGCGATCTTCTATCGCAGCGTCAACGACGACAGCTTCGCCACCATGAAGCTCTACGGCGAGTGCCGCAACACCGGTGATCATCGCAACGACAACCCCGTCTGGCGGGAGGTGACCGATCAACTCAGCTGACGGGGATCACCGCAGACTTCGCTGAAGCAACACGGTGTCCAACCATCGACCGTGCTTGAACCCCACCCGAGTGAGGCGTCCGGCGTCGACGAATCCGCGATTGCGGTGCAGCGCCAGAGACGCCGCGCCCCCGGCGTCGACGATCACCGCGATGACCTCGCGAACGCCCGCTGCCGCGCAGTGCTCGAGCAGCGCGTCGAGCAGTCGGCCGCCGACCCCTTGCCCTGCCGCGTCCGGCGCGACGTAGATGGAGTCCTCCACGGTGCGCCGGTAGGCGGGCCGCGTCTTCCACGGCCCGCAATAGGCGTAGCCGGCCACCCTCCCGTCGAGCATCGCCGTGAGGAACGGCAGGCCTGCTTCTGTCACGGCCGTGAACCGGTGCCGCCATTCCGCCGCGTCCGGTGCCACGAGCTCGAACGTCGCGACACCCGCCTGCACATAGTGGGCATAGATGGCGCCGATCGCCTCAAGATCGTCGGCAGTGGTGGGTCTGATCACCGGAATTGGGTGGCGGACAACCCTTTCTGTGCCGTCAGCAAGCAACGGGATGCGACTCGCAGTACGGCGTGGTGCCACGGAAGCGGTATCGGTGGCTGGCGACCCACCGGTACACCGCGTCCTGAACAAAGCGAATACCGGGCGTGCGGTAGATCAGCAGTGGCAGCCGCGTCCCCAGCGCGACCGACCAGGCCGCCGCCCACGCCTCGGCGCCGCTGAAGACCGCGCCGGAGTCGTCCAGCCACCGCATCGCGTCCAGCAACTTGTCGCCAGGGATTCGCAGCCGCTCGGCTGCGTCCGGGCTTTGCAGGGGCTCGGTCCGCAGATCGCCGGTCCTGTCGTGCTCGACAAGGAAGTTCACCGACCGCGTACACATGCCGCAGGCCCCGTCGAAGAACAAGACTCCGTTCATACCGTCATTGTTCACTTGGGACGCAGCGCAGTCACTGCCTTCCGCGCGGATATGACGGATGTCATCCTCAGCACACTTTCGCCCGCGTACAGCGCCGTGTGATCAACGGCCGAGTCCGGCATGTCGACGGTCGGAGTGACGGGGGAGAACATCGGCAGTGCCCTGGTCTGCATTCGCAGAACCGACCCCACCGCCCGGTCGGGAAGCCTGGCGAGCACTCCGCTGCCCGCATTGATCATGCGCGGCAACAGCTTGGCGCTCCCGTCGTCACGACACCACCGCTCGGTCGCCGCGTTCGCCACCACCCGGTGCGCCAGCGGCCAGCCCAGTCCGAACAAAGTCGTCCGAATCGTTCTGTCGGCATTGAGAATTCGGCTTTGGTACATCGGATGCGCGCGAGACTCCTCGGTCAGCAGGAACCTCGTGCCCGCCACCACCCCGGCGGCCCCGGCAGCCAACGCGGCCCGGGTATCGTCGCCGGTCGCTATGCCGCCTGCCAGCAGCACCGGCCTGCCGCGGGCGATTGCCAGCGCGCGCGGCAGGAATTCCAGCGCCCGCGTCGTGCCCGACAGATGGCCGCCGGCCTCGCCGCCCTGCGCGATCAGACCGCTGGCACCGCAGACGCATGCCCGTCGGGCCTGCTCTTCGGTGCCGACCATCACGAACACGAACACCCCCTGTTCGGAGAGTCGTTGCACGAGATTGCGGTCCATCCCGAACGCGATCACCGCCACGTCGATTCGCGATTGAACACAGACCTCGACGTGGCGGCGGCGGACAAACGGCATCAACAGGTTGACGGCCACCGAGCGGTCCGGGATCGCGTCTCGGACGTGGCGAATCGCGGTGAGCAACGCCGAAGGTGGCAGCAGGCCCAGGGTTCCCAGCCCGCCGGCGGCGGCGACCGAGGCAGCCAACTCGGGTCCCGCGAGCCCTCCGCCCATTCCGGCCTGCGCGACCGGAACATCGAGGCGAAGCCGATCTAGCAGGTCCACAAGCGCACGCTAACAGCCATTCCTGTCCGATGAATGCATTGCGGGACACCGGCCGCACGGCCGGCTAAATACCTTGCAGCAAGCGCATTTACCTTGCCGGGGGCCCCGGCTTCGCCAAAGCGGCGTCACGGCGGCGGGCGGCCATGCCCGCGAGCGCCTCGAACACGACGCGGTGCGCGGCGTTGACCGTCAGTTCCGCGTGGTCGTAGGCGGGCGCCACCTCGACCACGTCGACACCGGCGACATCATGCTCGTAGCAGAGTTGGCGCACCATCCGCAGCAGGTCGGCGCTGGTGATACCGCCGGGCTCCGGGGTGCCGGTGCCCGGGGCATGCGCCGGATCGAGGACGTCGATGTCCACCGAGACGTAGAGCTTGTCGGCCTTCGCGAGCGCCTCACTCACCGCGTCGCGCATCACGTCCTTGAATCCGCGATCCCAGATCTCCTGCATGGTGTGCCACGTCATGCCCTGCTCGAGCATCCACTCGAAGGTGTCCTGCGGCGGCCAGTACCCGCGCAGGCCGACCTGGACGAAGTGGGTGCCCGGAACGGCGCCTGATTCGATCAGCCTGCGCATCGGGGTGCCGTGGCTGGCCAGATTGCCTTCGATCTCGTCGGCAGTGTCGGCGTGGGCGTCGAAATGCACAATCCCGACGTTGCCGTACCCATGCACGTCGGCCACCGCCGTCGCGGCAGGCCAGGTGATCGAATGGTCGCCGCCGAGAATGACGGGGACGACTCCGCGCGACGCCACCGCGTGCACGCGCTCACGGATGTTGTTGTGCGACACCTCTGTCTGGCCGTGCGGACAGTACGCGTCACCGAAGTCGACGACTTCGAGCCAGTCGAAGATCTCCAGCCCGAGGTCGAGGTGGTAGGTGCCGGGTTCGTAGGCGGTCGCGCGGATCGCCCTGGGACCGAACCGGGCACCGGGCCGGTTGGTGGTGGAGATGTCGAATGGGGCTCCGACGATCGCGACGTCGGGTCGCCACGACTCCAACTGGCCGACCTCGGTCAGGAACGGCCGATGCCCGAACGACACCATTCCGGCGTAGGCCAACTCGAGTTGCTCGGCCATGCCGGGCGGAAGATCGCGTTGGTGATCATGATCGTGGCCCATGCAAAGACCGTAGCCCCTCATAGCCGCGACGGCCCGGCCAACGCCTCGCGCAGTTGGTCGGGGACCGGCCGTTTGGCCCAGTCGTCCGTCGACACAACGACATACACATTGCGTCCTTGAACGGCGGTGTGCTCCTCGGTGCCGCCGGCACGCCGCAACACGGTGAACCCGAGCGTGAAACTGGTGGTGCCGACGCGTTCACATTGCACCGCGACCCGCACCGAATCGCGCCAGCGGACCCCCGCCAGATAGTCGATGTCACTGTGCACGACCTGTATGTCGTGACCGGTGTCGATCAGGTCCGGATAGGTGACGCCGACATGGTCGAGAAATCCGGTGCACGCCTCGTCGAACCAGGTGAGGTAATGACCGTTGAAGACCACACCCTGCTGATCGATCTCCGCGAACCGGGGCACGACCGGGAAGGAGTACGCGTTCACCGCTTCACCCTAATGCCGGCACCTCCCTAGTTTGCTGCAGACGGTATCTGCGGCGGTGAGCACGGTTAGGATCTTCGCGTGAAAGGGACGGAACGGTGGCAGGGACCAACCTCGAACAGCGGCGGGCGGGGGGCGAGCCAGAGGCCGGACGACACCTCCGAGCGGCGAATCACGTGGTGGCAGCGGGCGCTGCGCTGGATTGCCTGGCTGACGTTCCTCGGGCTCGCGGTCTACAACTCGCAGACGGCGTCCTTCTCGCCGCTGGAGTGGCTGGCGTTGCTCGCCGCAATCGGCATCTCCGTCTGGTGCATGGCGAAGCCCCTCGGCGGGCCGAAGTATGAACTGCGCGATCCCAGTCATCTGCTCGGTGGGTTCGTCTCCCGAACCAGTTGGGGGCTGGTTCTGTTCGGCGCGATCGTCACCCTCGGCGGGGTCGCGGGTTCGATGGCCGCGATCTACGACGTGTCCACCGGACGCGCGACGGTGTCGGAGGTGCTCACCGACATCGCAGTCTTCGTCGAGGGCTGGGTCGCCGAGATGATCGCCCCGACCTATGACGCCGAACTGGAGAAGACGCACGCGTATGCGTTGTTCATCTTGCTCATCCCCGGGCTACTGCTGTTGTTCTTCAACCTGATCCCATTCTTCAAGCGCGGCATGCAGTTCCAGGTCCATCCCGACGGTGCGGTGTCGGTGCGGAGCGGCGAGCGCTGGGCACCGTTGCTGGAGTACGAGTATTCGACGGTGACGGCCGACGGCACCACCATCGAGTTCACGCCGCCGCCCGGCGGCCCGCAGGGGATCGTACTGCCGCAGGACAGGGTGTACTCGCGCGAATACGGCGTGCGGTTGCCTGCAAAGGTCAGCGCCGAGTTCTTCCGTCGGCTGTTGGCGGGACGAGGCTTCGACGTCGATGCGGCGTCGGCCGACAGCCGCAGCTTCACCGCGACCCGCAGGTGAGTGCCCGGTCGGGCAGACTGGACAGGTGCAGCTGGTAAGCATCGACGACATTCGCGCCGCCGCGGAACTGGTGCGCCCCTACATACTGCGCACACCGTTGGTCCCGGCGGGCTGGGCCGACGACGACCGGCCACTGTGGATCAAGCCGGAGAACCTGCAATCGGTCGGCGCGTTCAAGGTGCGCGGCGCGTTCAACGCGATCGGGCACCTTGACGAATCCGTGCGCACCCGCGGCGTGGTCGCGTATTCCAGCGGTAACCACGCCCAGGCAGTGGCCTATGCGGCCGCGGTCTACGGTGTGCCCGCGCACATCGTGATGCCGGAGGAGACTCCCACCATCAAGGTGTCGGCCACGCGCGGTTACGGCGCCGAGGTGGTGTTGTGCGGCGCGGGCCAGCGCGAGAAGGTGGCCGCAGACGTCCTGCAGCAGACCGGTGGGGTACTGGTGCCCCCGTTCGACCACCCTGATGTCATCGCGGGGCAGGGCACCATCGGCCTCGAGATCGCCGAGGACCTGCCTGCGGTGGACAACGTGCTGATCCCGGTCAGTGGTGGCGGATTGGCGTCAGGCATCGGCACCGCGATCAAGGCGTTGTGCCCTGACGCCCGCGTGATCGGCGTGGAACCGGAGCTGGCAGCCGACACGGCCGAGTCTCTCCGCCTTGGCCGCCGGGTGGATTGGTCGATCGAGGACAGGAACCGGACTATCGCCGATGGCCTGCGGTCGCAACCGTCGGAATTGACGTTCGCGCACCTGCAGAAGGTGCTCGATGACCTGATCACGGTGTCAGAGAACGAGATTCGCGACGCGGTTCGTGAATTGGCATACCGTGCACATCTGGTGGCCGAGCCGAGCGGTGCGGTGGCGTTGGCTGCCTACCGGAAGGGCGCGACGCCGCCGGGTCGCACCGTGTTCATCCTGTCCGGCGGCAACGTCGAGCCGCCGATGCTGCAGCAGATCCTGGCAGGTTGATTCAGGCGGCGGTAACCGGAATCACCAGCGGGACAGCGATATCACACCTCCGGTGCAGTGAGTGCAGCCATGCGTCCTGTTCGGCCGCCGCCTTCAGGTAACGGCGCCTGCCGGTCCATCCGCACGAGCATGCGGCCTGCGAGTGGGCGAAACCGTAGTTGCGCACCGCCACCACGCCATGCTCGACGTCATCGGACCGCGGCACATCACCGATGTCCATCGCGTCAATAGGTGCAACCACCGACATCGGTCAGCCTCCTACGTCGACCCGATTCCGGATCCATGCTGACTCCTGCGATCGGTGATTACGGTTTCGGCGAGGTCACGCTTGCCACGCGGCGCTAGTGCACGCCCTCCATCAGCCGGCTGATCCACGGTGCGATCAAGAACACCACCACACCGACGAAGATGGCGACAGCTCCGATGATTCCGAAGTAGGCGAATTCACGGGCCGGATCGTAGTAGCGTGCCAATACTCCTGACATCGAGGTGCCGAGGCCCACCGAGAAGAAGTACAACGCCATCATCTGAGCGCGAAACGCCTCGGGGGCAAGCTTTGTGGTCACCGACAGCCCGATCGGTGACAGCAGCAACTCGGAGATGGCGAACACCGCCATGATGCCGACCACGAGTAGGGCGGGCACCGCCTTGCCCGTCGTGCCAGCCATCGGCAGGAACATCAGGAAGGCCAGGCCCATCCCGATCACGCCGTAGGCGAACTTGCGGGGTGTGGTCGGTGCCCGATTGCCCAGTCGCGTCCACATGAGCGCGAAAAGCGGTGAGAGCGCGATGATCCACACGGGTTCGATGGAGCCGATCCAGTTCGACGGCGCCGTCCAGCCGAAGATGGACCAATTCATCCGCTCATCGGAGTACACCGCGAGCACCGTGAAGATCTGCTGGAACAGCGACCAGAACACCGCGTTGGCGATGAACAGCGGAATGAATGCACGGACCCGTGTCCGCTCGATCGCCGCGACCTTCGAACTCGTCAGCATCACGGCGAAATACGCCACCGACGCCACGACTATGACGCCCGTGGTGACTTGCGACAGGTTGGCCAGCTTGACCAAGCCCGTCAGGAAAGCCACCGCGATGACGGCGACGACGGCCACCGCCGCTCCCACAAACCGGCCAATAGCACTGCGGGGCAATGGGTTCGGTACCGTCCGGCCGTGGGTACCGAGATTCCGGCGGAACACCACGTACTGCGCCAGCCCCAGCGCCATGCCGACCGCCGCGGCACCGAATCCGTAATGGAATCCGGCACGGGTCTGCAGGAGGCCGGTGATCAGTGGGCCGATGAATGCACCGAGATTGATGCCCAGATAGAAAAGAGTGAAGCCACCGTCGCAACGGGCATCGCCCTTCTCGTAGAGGGTGCCGAGCAATGACGAGGCATTGGCCTTCAGCGCGCCGGAGCCGAGCGCGACAAGCACAAGCCCGGCAGCCACCCCCGCCAGGTCCGGCACGATCGCGAGCGCGATGTGGCCGCACATCACCACCACGCCGCCGTAGAACACCGTGCGTTCCATGCCGAGCAACCGGTCGGCGATCCAGCCGCCGAGCACGGTGGACAGATACACCAACCCGCCGTAGGCGCCGACGATGCCGGTCGCCGTCGCCTTCGGCAGTTCCAGGCCACCGTCGGTGGCCGAGTAATAGAGGTAATAACCGAGAATGGTGAGCATCCCGTAGAACGAGAAGCGCTCCCACAACTCGACCCCGAAGAGGTTGGCCAGGCCTACCGGATGCCCGAACAGCGTGCGTTCGGTGGGTCGGCCCTCCGTCTGTTCTACTGCTGCCATGTCCGGCACGATGCCACGCCCGCCGATGCCATGTGGCGGATCGCGTCAAGCGATTCATCGGCAAAGGCAACACGCTCGGATGCGCAGGACGTTCGTGGGGCACAGCATATTTCGACTTTTCCGTTCAGGATCGGCACGCGGCCTCGATGAGCCGATGGCGCCGGGTGCAGGTAGTGTCACCCCGACAGGTGGACGTCCGAAGGGGTGTGAGTGGACGCCGTACTCGGCTTATCGGTAACGCCGTCCGCCGTCGGCCTCGTCCTCGTCGAAGGGCAGGACGCCGACGGCGCCACGATGGACCGCAATGCATTCGAGGTGGGTTTCCGGGGCCGGTGCGACGCCGTGCAGACCTCCCGGCAGGCGGCGGCCGCGGTGCGGCGAAGTGAAGCGATCGCGGCCACTCACGGCCATCGTCTGCACTCGATCGGCGTGACCTGGAGCGACGACGCCAACGCCGAGGCTTCACTGCTGTTGAAGTCGCTGACCGACTCCGGGTTCGACAATGTCGTGCCCGTCAGGATGCCCGAGGCCACCGAAGCGTTGGCGCGCGGCATCGCCGAGGTCATCGGGTACGGCACCACGGCGGTGTGTGTCCTCGAACCCGACACCGTGATCGCGCTGATCGTGCATCTGCGTGACGGTGCGGTGCAGACATCGGTCAACCGCAGGATCGTCAGCGAGGACGATCTGATCCGATGGCTGAGCACCCTGTTCACCCGGGCCGACTGGCGACCGGAAGCCCTGGTCATGGTCGGCTCTGGCGGCGACGACGAGTTGATGCCAGTGCTCGAGGAGGCACTGTCGGTTCCGGTGTTCGCGCCGGCGGAAGCCCAACTCGCGCTCGCGCGGGGCGCTGCGCTGGCATCGGCCCAGAACGTCGACCTCAGCCTGATCGACGATGCCCATCACTTCGGTGAGCAGGCCGCTGTGCAGCCGCGCGGTCGGCAGCTCAGCCAGACAGGTCCTCTGGCCCTGCTGGTGGCCGGGGTGCTGACGTTCACGGTTTCCGCGTCGGTCGCGGTCAGCCTGCAGCTGGTCCCCAAGAAAGACGGGGCGACGCCGGAACCGCGGCCGGCGGCCAAGGTCACCGCCGAGACGCCCACAGCCGCCACCCACTACCAGGTGCCGGTGGTCGCCCCGCCGTCGCCGGTCGTCGAGGCGCTGCCCGCGCCGCCACCGGAGGCCCCTCCGCCCGTGTACAGCGAGGCACCGGTCAGCCTTCCTGAGGAAGCGGCACCCCTGTCCGACGCGCCGCCCGTCGAAGCTGTGCCTGCTGACCCGGCCGCCGACACGCCACTGCCACCGGAGCAGTTTCCCTCGCCCGTTCCGGCGGCGCCCGAGCAACGCCCGGGCATCCTCAGCCGGATCAGGGACCGGCTCCACGGCGTCAGGGACGACGAGGTGCCCGCGCCCGACGTCGCGCCGCCCGCCGATGCCGCGATCGCGCCGCCCGCCGATCCTGCGGCAGCACCGCCGCCGCCGGTGCCGCCGCCTGCCTGATCCGCTCCTCGACACGGATAGCCTCGCAGAGGTGCCAGTGCTTCGGGTGACGCTGCGCGTCGCGATCGTGTTCGCGGTTGCACTTGCCCTGATCGTGGTGGCGACGTCGACTCGGTCCGGTCTGCTGTGGCGGCTCAGCACGTTCACCTATCAGGCCAACGTGCTCGCCGCCGGCTACTACCTGTGGTCACTGGCCTGGCCTCGCGCGGACGCCAGAGTGGGCATCCGTGGCGCCGTGGTGCTCTACGTGCTGATCGCCGGCGTGATCTGGAATCTGTTCCTGACCGAATACAGCATGGGCTACACGCCCGCCAACCTGCTGTTGCACGTCGTCGTTCCGGTGCTGGCACTGACCGATTGGCTCCTGGTCGGCCGGGATCAGGCGCATGTCCGGTGGTGGCAGCCGATGGTGTGGTTGGCCTATCCGGCGGCATATCTGGCCCTCGCGCTACTTGTGCTCAACCACGTGGGCCGCCGCGCGCCGTACTACTTCCTCGATCCCGGCAGCATCGGTGCCGCGTCGGTGGTGGTGAACGTGTGTGTGCTCGCCTGCGGTGCACTTGTGCTCGGGTACATCCTGCTGGGCATCAACCGCGTAGCCACTGCGCGATGACGCGACATGCGTAAGCGCTCTAACTTGCGGGTACCCGGTGAGCCGTCGGTGGCCAACTAGGATGAAAGCTTGCTGACAGCCCATCACGGAGGAATGTGAAAATTGCGTAGAGCCGTTCGTAAATTGCTTGTCGTGGTGGGCATTGCAGTGTTAGCAACCGCGGGGTCCGTCACCACCAGTGCGGCCAGCGTCACCACACCGACCGACGTCGTCAGCATTACTCCCGAGCCGGGCCAGAAGGTCGGAGTGGCGATGCCTGTGACTGTGACGTTCGCGCAGTCGATCGCGGACCGCCCAGCTGCCGAACGCACAATCTCCTTCACCTCCCCGGCGATGCCGGCTGGATCGTTCACCTGGCTCAATGATCGTGTCGTGCAATGGAATCCGAAGGGGTTTTGGCCCGCTCACTCGAACATAATCGTGACAGCGGGAGGCGCGAAGACGTCGTTCGATACCGCCGCAGCGACGACGGCCGTGGCAGATATCAATGCGCACACCTTCACTGTCAGCATCGACGGCGTAGTTGCGCGCACGATGCCCGCTTCGATGGGCAAGCCCAAGCACCCCACGCCGACGGGATCGTTCACCGCGCTGGAAAAGCAGTCGAGCGTCATCATGGATTCGCGAACCATCGGCATTCCGCTCAGCGATCCCGAGGGATATCGGCTCACGGTCGCCAATGCCGTGCGGGTCACATGGGGTGGGGTCTATGTGCATTCCGCGCCATGGTCGGTGGGGTCTCAGGGCAATTCAAACGTCAGCCACGGCTGCATCAACCTGAGTCCCGACAATGCCGCTTGGTACTACAACAACGTCAGCATCGGCGACCCGATCATCATCCAGTAGCAGCTACGCGACGTCGGCGTGCAGGTTCTTCGCGGTCGGTGACGTCGCGACGGTGGCAAGATCGGGATACGTGCCGAGCACCCGGTCGGCGGTGCCGGAACTGGTCACCGTGAACCAGTAGTGCTCGTTCTTGTAGTGGTGATTGCGGTGATTGCGCCAGACCGCCCGATAGACACGGGTTTTCGGCTTGTAGTCGCTGTGGATGAGATAGTGGGTCCACTCGTAGGCCAACCCCATCGCGGCGATGAACACCAGATATGTTAGGCCCATGCCGAGGCGCGGGAACGCCAGCAGCGCGACGGCAACGGTGAGCGGGAGCACCCACGACACAAGCGATTTCCACGGGATGAAGATCAACGGCACGTTGCGTGGATCCATGTGGTGCGCCCGGTGTTCGCGGGACAGCAGCGGGTCCACGGTCAGACTGCCCAGCCGCTTCGGCCGCCAATGCAGGATGAACACGTGAATGAGCCATTCGAAGAAGGGAAACAGCGCGACCATCACAAGCGGTACCACCGCGTCGGTGAGCTGCCAGTCGCCGACCAGAATGCGCGCAGACAGCGCCGCGACGAACACCACGCCAATCATCCAGGGGGACGGGTGTTTCCAGAATTCGCGGCCGGCGTCGGCAAGGGCGAAACCTCTGCGGGTAGGCCGGTCGGCCGAGGTGGTCATCGTTGCTCCTCCAGGTGGTCGATGACGCTGAGCAGCGCGGTGGTCGCGGGCTCGAGCAGGTCTTGGGCGGCTTTGCTCGCACGCTGCGGATCACCGGCGGTGATGGCGTCGGCGAGTTCGCGGTAGGCCTCGGGCCTGCCCACTTCGTCGGCCATCACGGTGGCCAGTGCGGCGAGTGCAGGCTCATAGGTGGCGCGCAGGGTGTTGTACATCAGCCGGAACGCAATCGAGTCCGCCCCATCGACGATGTGGTCCCAGAACGTCAGCGCGTGTCGCTGCCGCTCGACGGGATCTTCCTCGTCGGCCAATTTCTGCAGGACCTCGTCGAACGACGCCGCCAGGTCCTGACGTCGTCGCGCGGCCGCCAATTCGGCGACCTTGGGCCCGTTGTGAAGTCGGGTCTCCAGGATGCTGCGCACGACCGATAGGTCGAGTTCACCTGCTCGGATCAGCAGTCGGGGGAGCAGGTCGAGTCCGGCATGCCTGCGGAAATCCCGCACGGTGGTCGCGTCGCCTTGGCGCACTTCCACCAGGCCGGCGGCGGTCAACCGTTTCAACGCCTCGCGCACCGCGGGTCGCGACACTCCGAGCACCTCGGCGAGCCTGCGCTCGCTCGGCAGTGCCTCGCCGGGTTGCATTCCGCCGTTCAGTACCTCGGTGACGATCTGCTCGAAGACGTCCTCGGGCACCGAGCGGCGGTTCACCGGTTGCAGGGCCATGCCGCCAGCGTGCCAGGCCGACAGGCCAGAGGTCAAGTGGTCTTACCAGTTACGTGCGCGAGAGCTGCACCTTCATCGCCTCGGCGAGCGCCAGTATGCCCGACATCGGCCGAACCATGACCATGAGCTCGCTGATCGCACCATCGTCGTCGAGCTGGATGAAATCGCAGCCCTCGATCTGCTTGTCGCCGACCCGCGTCTCGAAGACCAGGGCGTGGTCTCTCGCGTCCTCGGCTCCGATCTCGCGGACGTATCGGAAGTCCTCGAACACCGCCATCACGGCTTCGAGCAGTCGGCGCACGGCCTCGGGGCCCTGATACGGCTTGAACACGGCGGGGCTGCGGAAAAGGACGTCATCGCGCATCAGGGCGACGGCGAAGTCGAGATCGCGCGCTTCGATCGCGCGGCGGAATGGGTGCATCGCTTGACCACCTCTATACTCAATTAGTTGAATAGGTGCGAACGACGCTAATCCCTGGCCGGAGGACTGTCCAGATGGCATTGCGCCACGCGGTGTTGGCCGCGCTGCTGGAAGGCGAGGCGTCGGGCTATCAGCTCGCGAAGCGTCTCGACGTCTCTGTCGCCAACTTCTGGTCGGCGACACCGCAACAGCTGTACCGCGAATTAGACCGACTGGAAGCCGAGGGGCTCGTGGCAGCGCGACTGGTGCGCCAGCAGCGAAGACCCGACAAGCGGGTGTTCACCCCGACCGATGCAGGCCTGGCGGAACTGGACCGCTTCGCGGGCACGCCCGCCAAGCCCGCGGCCATGCGCGACGAGTTGTTGGTCAAGCTTCAAGCCGTCGACGTGGGGGACATGCACTCGGTCAGCAAGGAACTGATGGTGCGACTGGACCGGGCACGGGCGAAGCTGGCCCGCTACGAGCGGTTGCTGGCCGACATGCTCGACGGCCGCGACGCCGATGCTTTCGAAATCGACTCCGACCGGATCGGCCCCTATCTGACGTTGATGGGCGGGCGGATGTACGAGCAGACCAACATCGAATGGTGCACCGCCGCGCTCGACGTGCTCAGCAGGAGGCTTCGATCCTGAAAGTCGCGGTCACTTCCTTGCCCGGCTTGTCGGCGAAGTTGCCGTCCGCGGAACCGGTGATCGTGTACTTACCGCCAACGCCCGTCACCTCGGCCTCGCCGATGTTGTCCCAGTGGGTTCCCGAGAAGCCTCCGAAGTCGCGGAAGTCGACGGACTTGACGCTGACCTTGTCTCCGGTATTGAGCACCGCGGTGAAACCCTTGCCCTTCTCCGGGGTTTCGATGGTCCACGCCCATCCGGTCTGGGAACACCGCACCGGGTGCGGATTTCCGGTGTCCCTGCCGTCAATAGTCACCTTCGCGGTGGTGCCGCCGAGGGCAGGTGCCTGTCCACCGCAGCCGGCGAGCCCCAGCATCAGCACCGCCGCGGCCACCATCATGTGTCGGGTCTGCATGTCGCCTGACTCTATTACCCGCGTAACGCCGCGGCGGTCATTTCGTCCGCGGGAAGGAACGCCTCGATGCTCAACTCGGCGGCGGTCAGGTCCAGCGCGGTGCCGAAGGTCGTGACCGTGCTCAGGAACGTCAGCACCCGCCCGTCGCGGGCGTACAACTCCAGTGGCACCGCGACCCCACCCAGCTCACGGGTTTCGGCCAAACCCCCTGGGTAGGACTCGATCTCGGCAAGCAGTGCGGTCAGCTCGGCCGAACCGCTGACCGCGGCTTCGCGCCGCAACCGGTCGATCAGGTGATGACGCCACTGGCCGAGATTGCGGATGCGCGGCGCCATGCCGTCGGGATGCACCGCGATGCGCAACGCGTTCGGCCGCTCCAACAGGTGCGGCGCCACGCCGTCGAGCAGCACGGCGGCGCCCGCGTTCGCATGCACGATCTGCCAGGCCCTGTCCACCACGACACAGGGAAAAGGGTTGTAGGCGTTGAGGACTCGCTCAACACCATCTCGCACCGCGGCCATGTCCGGATCGTCCAGCGGCCGTTCCCGGTAGACCGGCGCCAACCCCGCCGCCATCAGCAGCTGGTTCTGCTCGCGCGGCGGCACCTCGAGCACGTCGGCCAGCCGCAGCACCATCTCGCGGCTGGGCGCCGAGCGGCCCGTTTCGATGAAACTGACGTGCCGGGCCGACACATCCGCCTCGATGGCGAGATCGAGTTGCGACAGCCGGCGGCGCTGGCGCCATTGACGCATCAACGAGCCGAACGGGGGACTCTGGGCGACGGTGGTCACGCGCCCAGTGTCGCGTACCGCGCGCAGCCCAGCCACTACCTGTCAGGTAATTGCGCCGCTTACCTGTACGAGTGACCGTCGAGGCATGAACACCCAGCAGAACATCGCCAAGTGGTTGCGATTCGTGCTGATCTCGGACCGTGCGGGATCGGCGTGGTACATCGGCGCCGGGTTCTTCTTCGCGCCCGCGCTCGCGATGCTGTCGCCGTGGCCGATGCTGACCGCGATGTGCTGGGTGATCATCGGCCTTGCCGGTCTGTGGCTCGGGCTCCTTGGCATCGCGATGGCCACCGGCCTGGCGATTGTATTGCGCTCGGGCGCGGAGATACCCGAGGACTACTGGCGCTCGATCATCGACTATCCGACGGTCAGTTCGCGGCCCGACTCTTCCCGGTGTAGTCGACCTGCCAGTGCTTGATTCCGTTGAGCCAGCCCGACCGTAGCCGCTCCGGCGCCGAGATCGGCGTGAGCTCGGGCATTTCGTCGGCGATCGCGTTGAAGATCAAGTCGATGGTCATCCGCGCGAGGTTGGCACCGATGCAGTAGTGCGCACCGGTGCCGCCGAAACCCACATGCGGGTTCGGGTCTCGCAGGATGTCGAACTCGTATGGGTCCTCGAAGACATCCTCGTCGAAATTCGCAGACCGGTAGAACATCACCGCCCGGTCGCCCTTCTTGATCTTCACCCCAGACAGCTCGGTGTCCTCGAGCGCGGTACGTTGAAACGAAGTCACCGGCGTCGCCCACCGGACGATCTCGTCGGCCGCCGTTGCAGGCCGTTGCGCCTTGAAAAGCTCCCACTGGTCCGGGAATTCGGTGAACGCCATCATGCCCTGGGTGATGGAGTTGCGGGTGGTCTCGTTGCCTGCGACCGCAAGCAGGATCACGAAGAAGCCGAACTCGTCGTCGGTGAGCTTGTGGCCTTCGACGTCGGCCTGAACCAGTTTGGTCACGAGGTCATCGCCGGGATTCTTGCCGCGGTCCGCGGCCATCTGCATGCCGTACATGATCAGCTCGACGGACGCCGCCGTCGGGTCGTTTCTGGCGTACTCGGGGTCCTGGTCGCCGACGAGCTGGTTGGACCAGTCGAACAGCTTCTTGCGGTCTTCTTGCGGCACCCCCATCAGGCCGGCGATCGCCTGCAGCGGCAGCTCGCACGACACCTGCTCGACGAAGTCGCCCGAGCCCCGAGCGGCAGCGGCTTCGACGATGCGGCGCGCCCGCTCACGCAGTTCCGCCCTCAGAGACTCGATGGCCCGCGGGGTGAACGCGCGCGAGACGATCTTGCGCAGATGGGTGTGGTGCGGCGCGTCCTGGTTGAGCAGCACGACCTTGCCGCCCTCCAGCGACGCGGGATCGGCCTCGTCCCGGTAGCGCGGCAGCGCGGTCTTCTTGTTGCTGGAGAACACGTCGCTGCGGCGGGAGATCTCCTTGACGTCCTTGTGCTTGGTCACCACCCAATAGCCGTCGTCGCCGAATGCGAGGTTGCCTTTCTCCTGCTTCTGCCACCAGATCGGCGCCACCTTGCGCATGTGCGCCAACTCCTCGATGGGCAGCCGTTCGGCGTAGATATCCGGGTCGGTGAAGTCGAAGCCGGGCGGGAGGTCCGGAGACGCCATGAATGCACTCCTCGGTGACGTTGTCTAGTGCTCTATCGCATTGCTACACCACAGCTGGGGGGCGGTGCGGCCGGTTACGTCAAATCCCGAGTGGAACGTGTTATCGGGAGCCGGAAATCCCGGTAACGCTTGGCCACAGCTATCTCAGGTGTAACAATTTTGTCGGGCAAACGGAAGCACCCTGTAGCACCAGCAACGCGCTAACGGGAAGGGGGCCTCGGGTGAGGATCAGCAGCGAGATGATGGCGCTCACCGTCGCGTCAGGAGCGCTTTCAATGGCGCTCACTCTGGGAGCGCCGACGGCGCTCGCCGATCCGGCTCCAGTGATTCCGCCACCGCCTGCACCTTCGCCCGCCGACCCCGCGGTTCCCACTCCTGGGCCCGCGCCCGACGCGACGTTGCAGGCGGCCGCGGGTACTCTGCCGACACCTCCGGACGGCACGCAGCATCTCTCCAGCCCCGAGAACCTGCCGCCGGGCACCACTGATACACCGGATCCGACCCAGGGCCGTGGGTCCTATCTGCGCGACCTCTGGCACGCCTACCAGACTCAGGAGATCACCGGGCGCGACGCTTTGTTGCTTCTCACGCAGCGACCGATGAATGCCAACCCCATGCCGCCTGCAGGCATGCCGGTGAACCCGACCCCGCCGCCGGCCCCCGGCGCCGAGCCCGCGCCGGCACCGCCGCCTCCGCTGGTTCCCTGGCTGGCTCCTCCTGCGCCGCCCGCGCCGTGACTCAACTGCGGAGCCGCTGACCCGCTTGACTGAGTAGGTCGCGAACCACGCGCACGTGCACCGGTTCCGTGACGGCCCACACCACGCGGGCCATCAGGTTCTGCTGCGCCACAAACGTCGAAAAGAGCAATGCATCGTGCTCTTTCTTGAGGAGCAGTTCGCCGGGCATTCCGATGCGCGAGTCGGCGCCGAGAAGCACATGATCCGGTTCCGAGCGTCGGACATCCCAGCCGAGCACCGAACCCTGCGACCCGCTGGACACCTTCAACCCGATGGCCGACCACCCGGACACCAATTGGGTGCGGACGGCCAGTGGCGCACCTTCGAGTATCTCGCGCATCACGTCCTCTGCAGTCTCGGCAGGCGGTGACCCGTGGCTGAACAGGAACGCGTCGCTGTAGTCGATGCGAGGCAGCGTGCTGAGTGCTCGCGCTGTTGCGGGAACGTCGATCTGACGCACATCGGTGATCATCGCCGGGTCTCCGCGGTCGCTTGCCGCCAAGCGCGCCCGATGTCGCGCAGCATCAGCGGATAGACGATGAAGTGGCGGAACGGCGAGATCGCCGCCAGGTACGCGGTGCCGAGCGCGCCGTTGGGCTTCACCAACACTGTCAACTGGCCGCGATGGCCGCATGTCTGGTCAGGTACCCAGCCGATGTGCATGACGCCGTGCACGGTTTGGTTTGCGATCTCGAGCGCGAACTCGTCATCGGTGACGTAGAGCGGCGTGAACGGATGCGTGTCGAAACCGGTTGGCAAATCAGCCAATTCGGCCGGTAACCGGTCACGCAGGCTGGGTACTCTTGCGCCGAGACCGGAAGGCTGATCGTCCAGGCCGAACAGTCGGCCCAGCGCCCAGCGGACGGCGAACAACGTGCGCACCATCACCGAGGTGTTGGCGGGATCGAGGGTGGCCATCAGCCGTACCAGGCGAGGGAAGTCGTCTCGGCCTCCCGGGGTCGGCAACGGCCAAACATCGAGAACGCGGAATTCTCTGGCGATCGCGTGAATTCGCCACGGCCGCATGGTGTGTTCGGCCGTGTCAAGCGGTGCTGAACCAAACATACAGTACTGTATGCTTGGCGGCGGATCGTCGTCAAGCCCGGTCGAGAGTGAGGCGTGATGGTTGCCCAGACGCGCACTCCGCGCAGCACGTGGATCGACGCCGGCTTGCGGGCGCTCGCGGCAGGCGGACCGGATGCGGTGCGGGTGGACCTGCTGGCGAAAACCCTTGGTGTCACCAGGGGTGGCTTCTACTGGCATTTCGCCAGCCGCGAGGTGTTCGTCGACGCGCTGCTCGACGCGTGGGAGCATGCGAGCACCGATGAGGTGCTCGAGCGGGTAGAGACCGAGGGCGGCGACGCACGGGTCAAAGTCCGCAAGGCAAGCATGCTGACCTTCTCGCGCGAACTGCTGCCGATCGATCTCGCGGTGCGCGACTGGGCCAGACGCGACCGCTCGGTGGCCGAGCGTCTGCGTCGCGTCGACAACCACCGGATGGCCTACCTACGGGCCATGATCGGCACCCTCAGCGACGACGAGGACGATGTCGAGGCCCGTAGCATGCTTGCCTTCTCACTCGCGATCGCCAGCCACTTCATCGCCGCCGACCACGACGGCCGGAGCCGAGCGCAGGTGCTGGAACGCGCGACTCAGAAGCTGTTGACGTAGTCGTCGAACGTGAGGCTATGCAGACGATTTCGCCGAATTCTCGAGCATAAGTTCACGTTCGGAGGCCATCACAGCCTCGATGCGGGCCGGCACGTGCTTGTGCCACGGCGTGCCGGCGAACGCGTCGCGCCAGTCCGAAGAGGTCAGCGAATTCGGTGCGACCCCGGGAATCGTCGCCCGCCCGTCGGTATCGGTGTAGTCAACGCCGAAACCGTTTGGGAGAGAAGCGTGGCCAGGCAGCATCGCTTCGCTGATCTCCACGCTGGCCTCGGCGCTCCCCGCGGCGGTGGTGATCCTTGCCCGGCCTCCGTCGGCGAGGCCGAGCATCTGCGCATCCTCCACGCTGACGCGCAGCGCGCCGTCGGCATCGCGTTTACGCCATGACGGGTCGCGCAGGATGTCGTTGGCCGTGTATGCCCGCCGCTCGCCCGCGGAAAGCACGATGGGGAAGTCGGGCGTCGTGAACGCGCCCGGGCCGTCGGCCAACCCGCGCATCTCGTCGAGCATTTCTTTGATGTGCAGTGCGATCTTGTGGTCGTCGTGGGTCACCAGTCGCCAGTCGTCGTCGTATTCGTGCGCGGTGAAGGTCACGCCGGACCGGCCGGCGAGGATGGCCTCGAACAGCGCGTTGCCGTCGGGATGTCCTGCCCGTTGAACCGCGTCGGGGTAGCTCATCGCCGCCTTCTGCGAAAGACCCCACAGTGCCGCAGCACCGGCAAGCCCGTCGGGCAGTGTCGGACCGAGCGTTTCGTACAACACGAAGGGAAGCACCTTGTTATACGTCGGATTGGCTGCCACCGCCGTGAAGAATGCCTGCGCGTACACATCCAATCCCTTTTCGGCAGCATCCCGCAGGGGCTGTAGTTCCGCGTCGTCGATCACGTCGAGTGCACGCATCAGCCGCGCCCAGATTTCAGGTTCGGGCAGCGTGCCGCCTAGCGGCTTCAGCAGTGGATGCCGAAGGTGAAACGTGTTGTGCGGAAACTCCAGATTGAAGAACGTCGCCTCGCATTTCTCGTACTGGCTCGCCGCGGGCAGCACATAGGTGGCCAACCTGGCCGTCTCGGTCATCGCGACATCGATGACCACCATCAGCTCGAGTGATTCGAACGCCTCGCGGCACGCGGTCGAATCAGCAAGGGAGTGTGCAGGATTACTGCTTTCCACGATCATCGCCCGGAAGCGGTCGGGGTGATCGGTCAAGATCTCCTGCGGCACCGCGTTGCTCGGTATCAGGCCGCCGACGATCGGCGCGCCGGTCACCGGGGTGCGGCCGACGCCGCGGGTGTGCCGGAACAACGGAGCAAACCACGAATGCAGATGCTGCGCACCGCGTTTCGCAAAGTTGCCGGTCAGTATCCACAGCAGCTTGTTCAGATAGGAGGACAGCGTGCTGTTCGGCGCCTGCTGGATACCGAGATCCTCGAAGACCGCCACGCTTTCGGCGCCCGCAATGCGCCGTGCCGCGGCGCGGATCAACTCCTCGTCGACACCGCATCGCGCGGCGTAGTCGGCGATCGGTACGTCGCGCAGTGCGGCACGCACCGGGCCGACGCCATTGACATGTTCGGCCAGAAACGCCTCGTCGCAGAGGTTTTCCTGCTCGAGCACGGCGGCCAGCGCCGCAAGGCACCACGCGTCGGTTCCCGGTTGGACCCGCAGGTGGATGTCGGCCATCTTCGCGGTATCGGTGATCACGGGGTCGATCACGATCATCGCGCGACCGGGATCCTTGGCAATCTCGTTGAGCACGGTGCGGGCGCGCGGGAAACTCTGCGACATCCACGGGTTCTTGCCTACGAACACCGAGACCTCGGCGTGTTCGAATTCGCCGCGGGTATGCCCGCCGTAAAGGTGCGCGTCTACCCACGCTTCTCCGGTCTTCTCCTGGGCCAGCGCGTTGGAGCGATAATGCGAACCGAGCGTTGCGAGAAAAGCGCTGCTGTAGGCGCCGCCGAGATGGTTACCCTGTCCGCCGCCACCGTAGTAGAAGATCTTGTCGCCGCCGTAGGTGTCTGCGATGCGCGTGAATCCGGCCGCAATCTCGGATATTGCGATGTCCCAGTCGATTTCCTCGTAGCTACCGTCGGGTCGCCTGCGCATGGGGGCGGTCAGCCTGTTGCCGTTGTTCTGATAGTGGTCCAGTCGAAGGGCCTTGTTACAGGTGTAGCCCTGCGAGGCCGGATGGGCTTTGTCGCCACGGATCTTGGCGAACTTGCGGCCGTCCAGTTGTACGACGATGCCACAGTTGCACTCACACAGGATGCACGCACTGGCTTGCCATTCACCGCTCACGGGATTTCCTTTCCGATGTCGCGGCCGAAATCAGGTCGCGCAGTTGGCCATGGACAAGGTCGAGGGGTTTGGGATCGCGGGAGGCACGGGCGACGATGATCGCGCCCTCGATCGCGGTGGTGATGAGCATTGCGAGTTCGTCTGCACGCTTGGCGGAGATGCCGTCCGATGTCAGTCTCTGCGCGATGAGGTCGTTCCACCGGGCGAAGGCGGTCGCCGCGCGGTCGATCACCCGTGTCGTTTGGTCCTGGTTGGCGGGATCGCCTGCCTCGACCGTCACCGCGACGACTGGGCAACCCGCCCGGTAGTCAGACCGAAGCAGTTGCTTGCGGTAGTAGCCGATGAGGCCGTCGAGCGCGTCGAGTCCGGATGCGGCATCGGCGATCTTGGCTGCCACGTAATCGCCGGAATAATCGATTGCCTCACATAGCAATTGAGTACGACCGCCGGGAAAGTAGTGGTACGCCGAGCCGCGCGGCGCGCCGCTGTGTTCGAGTACATCGGCTATCGCGGTGGGTTGGGCGCCGCGTTCCCGGATCAACAGCGCGGCAGAGATCACCATCCGCTCGCGGGGGGTGGGCATCAGTGCATCCCTTCATCCGACCCGATTATGTATGTCACCTTACATAACTCGTGGGCGCGACACCAGACCCGTCCGCGAGAGTGCTCACAGATCGCGAATCTTCGCGGAACCGCGATCTGGCCGCATTCTCGACGCGTTGCTACGCCGCGGTGAGCACAAGCCGGCGCAGTGCGCCGGGAATCAGACGACCGCGGCCGAGCCGCGAATCAGACGGAAGCGGCCGAGCCGCGAATCAGACGGAAGCGGCCTCGTTGATCTCGTTGAGCGTGGTGGTCGCCTCCAGGTACTCCTGCACCCAGCGCTCGATCACCGCCGAGGACTTCTCGACCTTGGTGAACTGACCCACCACCTGGCCGATCGGGTTGAACGCGACGTCGACACTTTCGTTGGGATATTTGTGCGTGGCGGCGACGGCCATCCCGGACACCATGTACTGCAGCGGCATCCCGAGCGGCTTCGGGTTGTTGGGGTCTTCCCAGGCCTCGGTCCAGTCGTTGCGCAGCATCCGCGCCGGCTTGCCGGTGAAGGACCGGCTGCGCACGGTGTCCTTACTGGTGGCCTTCGCATAGGCGGCATGCTGCACGTCGGTGTGCTCGGACTCCTCGACCATCACCCACTGCGATCCGGTCCATGCGCCCTGCGCGCCGAGCGCCAGCGCCGCGGCGATCTGCTGGCCGCTGCCGATGCCGCCCGCAGCAAGAACGGGCACCGGCGCGACCTCCTTGACGACCTGCGGCCACAACACGATGGAACCGATGTCGCCGCAGTGTCCGCCCGCTTCACCGCCCTGGGCGATGATGATGTCGACGCCGGCGTCGGCGTGCTTGCGAGCCTGCGACGGCGAACCGCAGAGCGCCGCGACCTTGCGGCCGCTGTCATGGATGTGCTCGATCATGTCGGCGGGAGGCGTGCCGAGCGCGTTGGCGATCAGCGTGCACTTGGGGTGCTGCAGTGCCACCTCCACCTGAGGTGTCGCGGTCGCCTCCGTCCAGCCCAACAACTGCAGCGCGTCGTCGTCGCTGTGCTCAACGGGCACGCCGTGGTCGGCGAGAATCTTCTTGGCGAATTCGATGTGCTCCTCCGGCACCAGCGCGTTGAGCTGCTTCTTGAGCACCTCGGGGGAGAGGTCGACCGAATCCATGCCTTCGTATTTGTTCGGAATCACGATGTCCACGCCGTACGGGTGATCGGCGATGTTCTCGTCGATCCACTTCAGCTCGATCTCGAGCTGTTCGGGCGTGAAGCCCACCGCGCCGAGCACGCCGAACCCACCGGCCTTGCTGACGGCGACGACCACGTCCCGGCAGTGAGTGAACGCGAAGATCGGAAATTCGATGCCCAAGTCATCGCAGATGGGGGTATGCATGCCTGCTCCTCCGGTGGGGCGGTCGCCAAACTGAAACGTGTTCTAGTTTAGCTTAGGCGCCCGGACCGGATCCAGTAAGCACCCCGTCTGCTGTGGCTTCGGATCTTCGTTGCCCGAGCCGACCGCGGCTTACAGCGGCCGCGTCGAGTAGTACGAACCGTCGGCGTAGTAGTCCCGGAAGCCGTTGCCCTCGTTGTCCTTGTAATCACACGTCGAAAACCGCGTGCCCTGCTTCACGACCGAGGTGTAGGTCCCACCGGCGGACTTGCATTCGCTCTTGATGGTCTTCTCGTTGATCTTCTCGGCGTTCGCGATGGGTGCGGTTGCAGAAACCAATGCTCCCAACGCAATAGCTGCAGCGGCGGTCAAGGCGCCAAGACGGGAAATGTTCATGTTGTGTCTCCTTGAGGCGGTGGCGGCCCGGCGGGCCGCCTGATGCAAGCCATTCTGGAAATCACGAGCATGCTGCGGGAACGGGGCGTGCACCGCCGTTCGGCAACGCAGCCTCGGGGATTGACGGCGGTGCGCGGTTAGGGGACTAGGGGTGCTCAGTCGTATCCGACCAGGCGACGCAGGGAGCGGCGCCTGCGGCCGCCGGCGCCTGTCACCTGCAGCACCGGCCATCCGTGCTCGGCAGCCGCAGCGGCCAGACCGGGCCGCGGGTTCACCGGGCGGGGCTGACCCACCAGCTTCATCAGCGCCGCATCCTCGTCGCCGTCGGCGTAGAAGTAACTACGTTGCAGCTCAACGTCATTGGTCTGGCAGAACTGCGCGACCGCGGTCGCCTTGTTGCGGCCCCACACCACCGGTTTGGCGATCCGCCCGGTGAGCCGCCCGGTCTCGTCCACCTCGAAGTGATTGCACAAGACGTGGCCGATCTCGAGGAAACGGGCCACCGGTTCGGCGTGGATGGTCAATGCGGACGAGCTGAGCACCACGGTGTGCCCGCGGGCCTGATGCGCCTGCACGATCTCGTGCATCGTCGGGAAAACGCGCGCTGCGACGCGCTCGACAAACAGCCGTTCGCCCAATTCGTCGAGTTCGACCAGCGATTCGCCCCGCAGATAACCGGCCGCCCGCGTCAACAGATGCTCGAAGCGCATCCTGCCCAATCGATACCGCATCGACGCCTCGATGACCCCGAGCACTTCGCCGATCCGCGCTTGCCTGCGCTTGATCCGGTCGCTTGCGTGGGCGGTGGCGGTGAACCCGTCCACCAACGTGCCGTCGAGGTCGAAGAACGCGCCGACCTGCGGCCCGGGTGGGGCCGCGCCGATCTCCGCGATCGGGTCTGCTGTCGGCGGCTGGACGGTCATCGCGCACCAGCCTACTTAGCCTGTGTACAAACCCTTCCCGGTCGCCAGCGGCATATCGAGCGTCGTTCGGATGCCCGGCTCCGCGGCCACCACGTCGGGGATGGCGTTCACGATCCGCCCGGCCGCCGCCAGGATGGCCGCGTAGTTGTGGTCGCCGTTGCGGCTGGTGGGGCAGATGTCCATCACGTATGACGGCTCGCCGGTGATCTCGACGCGGTACGACCCGCCGGGCTGGGCGGGCTGGGCCCAGTCCGGCCGCAGGTCGGGACGCAGTCGGGTGACATGTTCGACGACGATCGCCGGTTTGCCAGCCACCACGCCCTCGATCTGGAAGCGGACCGCGGCGACCGTGCCCTTCTTGATGGTGCCCACCGCGACGTCGAAGTCCTCAGGGGCTGGCTCCTGTTCGACGGAGTCCTTGATCTCGTCCACCTCGATGCCGAGGCCGGCGGCCAGTTGGCGGATGGCCGTGCCCCACGCGATGCTGAGCACACCGGGCTGATAGAGCATCGGCAGGTCTCCGATGTCATTACCGAAACCCATCACCTCGAACATCACGGTCGCGCCGTCGTAGGTGGCGTAGTCGGCAATCTCCATGGTGCGCACCTGCTCGATGCTCTGGCACGTTCCCGCCAGCGCGAACGGCAGCAGGTCGGTCGCGAATCCCGGGTCGACACCGGTGAAGAACACCGTCGAATTGCCTTCTCGCGCAGCGTCTTCGATGCGTTGGATGTACTTGTCGGGAATCACCTGCCACGGGTACTGCAGCACGCCCAGTCCCGACCCGACGACGTCGATGCCCGCGGCGAGGATCTTGCGCACGTCGGCCATCGCTTCGGGCAGTCGGGTATCGCCCATCGCGCAATACACCACGCAGTCCGGCTTGGCCGCGATGATCTCGTCGAGGTCGCCGATCGCGGTGACACCGGTCGTCACCTCGAGCCCGGCCAGCTCACCGGCGTCTCGGCCGACCTTGGCGTCGGAGGACACCCAGACTCCGGTCAGTTCGAAACGCGCATCCCGCACGAGTTGCTTGAGTGCGAGGCTTCCGCAATTGCCGGTGCCGATGAGCGCGACGCGGATCGCCATCCTGGTTCCTCTCGCCAGACTGGAACAGGTTCTACTTGTAGCACGCCCGCACGGTAGCCTGGCCCCTCATGGGACGCGTGGACGGAAAAGTTGCACTCATCAGCGGCGGGGCCCAGGGCATGGGGGCCGCGGATGCCAGGGCACTGGTCGCCGAGGGCGCCAAGGTGGTGATCGGGGACATCCTCGACGACAAGGGCAAGGCCTTGGCCGACGAGATCGGCGACTCCGCGCGTTATGTCCACCTCGACGTGACGCAGGCCGACGACTGGGAGGCCGCCGTCGCCACCGCGGTGAACGACTTCGGCAAGCTCAACGTGCTGGTGAACAACGCCGGAACGGTGGCGCTCGGCCAGATCGGCTCGTTCGACATGGCCAAGTGGCAGAAGGTCATCGACGTCAACCTGACAGGGACGTTTCTGGGCATGCAAGCCTCCGTCGAGGCGATGAAGGCGGACGGCGGCGGCTCCATCATCAACATCTCCTCGATCGAGGGCCTGCGCGGCGCCGTCATGGTGCATCCGTACGTGGCGTCCAAGTGGGCGGTGCGCGGCCTGACCAAGTCGGCGGCGCTTGAACTCGGGCAGTTCAACATTCGGGTGAACTCGGTGCACCCCGGCTTCATCCGCACTCCGATGACCAAGCACTTCCCGGACAACATGCTGCGGATTCCGTTGGGACGTCCCGGCCAGCCCGAGGAGGTCGCGACGTTCATCGTGTTCCTCGCCAGCGACGAGTCGCGCTACTCGACAGGAGCCGAGTACGTGATGGACGGCGGCCTGACGAACGACGTGCCGCACAAATAGCGGGTGGAGTGGAAGACTTCGGGCCATGCACGAGGTCGACCAAACCACCGAGCAGATGGTCCGCAGTGTGCTGGCGTATGCCGAGAACCGGCTGCGCATGAACCCTGTGCCGCTCGACAAGGGAGTGCTGCCCGCCGGTGAACTCTACGACCGGCTCGACGGGGTGATCCGCGATCAGCCGCGGCCACCGGATGAGGTGCTCGGCGTCTACACATCGGTGATCGCGCCGAGCGTGATCTCGGCCGACAGCCCGCGGTTCCTCGGTTTCATCCCCGCCGCCCCGACCAAGGCCGCGCTGCTGTTCGACATGCTGGTGTCCTGCGCGTCGATCCAAGGCATCTCGTGGCTGGAGGCCTCCGGCGCCATCGCGGCGGAGAACAGCGTGCTGCGGGTGATCGCGCATGAGGCGGGCCTGCCGACCACCTCCGGAGGCTGCTTCGTCTCCGGCGGATCGGCGGGCAATCTGTCCGCGCTGGCCGTCGCGCGCGAGACGGCCAAGAAGCGAGGAGCCACCGGCAGGCTGCGCGTGGTGGTCGGCAGCGATGCGCATTCATCGATCGCCAACACGCTGCGGCTGCTGGAGATGGACGCGCTGGTGGTCGAGACGCCGGACCACCGGTTGACCGCGGACACCGTCAGCGACGCCGTCCCCGTCGACGCGAGCAACATCGCCGCGGTGGTGTGCACGTCAGGCACCACGAACGCGGGCATCATCGACGACCTGGCGGGCATCGGCGCGCTGGCCCAGGAGCGCGGGTGGTGGTTTCATGTCGACGGCGCCTACGGCGGCGCCGGCATCTTCGCGCACTCGTTGAAGCCCAAGTACGCCGGCCTCGAGCAGGCCGACTCGTTCATCCTCGACCCGCACAAATGGTTGTTCACTCCGTTCGACTGCTGCGCCCTGCTCTACCGCGAACCGGAATGGGCGCGGGCCACCCACACCCAGGACGCGTCCTATCTCGACGTCATCCATCCGGGAGACGGCGAGTGGAATCCCTCGGATTACGCCTACCATCTGACCCGGCGCGCGCGGGGCCTGCCGCTGTGGTTCTCGATGGCGGTCTACGGCCTTGATGCATACCGGCAAGCCATCGAGGTCGCGGTATCGCTGGCCCGGCAGACCGCCGAACTGATCAACGATGCCCCGCAGTTGGAATTGATACGCGAACCCGACCTCGGCGTCGTGCTGTTCCGCCGGTTGGGCTGGAAGCCGGAGGACTACGACGCCTGGGCCCAGCGGTTACACGACGACCAGGTGGCGTTCATCCCGCCGACGAAATGGGAAGGCGAGACGGTGGGTCGGTTCGCCTTTCTTCATCCGGGTACCCAACTGGACCTGGTGCGGGAGGTATTGGGGCGCACGGTGTGACGGGCACCAATTCCGTTGCGCTGCTTGGCTGAGCCGGCACCGCTTGCTGCGGGTACGGTGATGCGGTGGACGAGCAGAGGCCGGTGCGACGACGTCGGCACATCGTCCTCAGGATTCTGCTGTCGGTCGCGTTGTTTCTGCTGCTCTGCGCGGCCGACTTCCCCGATTTCGCCAAGCCGGGACCGCCCCCGGGACAGATCGAGTTGGCGCAGGGTTGGAGCTTGGTCTCGGCCCGTGACGTGCACGCCGGCGGCGCTGCGCTGTCGAGGCCTGACTACAAGGTGACGGGCTGGCATGCCATTCCCCGGATGCCTGCGACGGTGCTGCAGACCCTGCAGGATGACGGCACGCATCCCGATCTCTACTACGGCACCAATCTGGCGGCCGTCCCGCAAGACCTCTACAAGCAAGACTGGTGGTATCGCACCACGTTCATCGCGCCCGCGGGTCACAGCACATATCTGCTGGAGTTTCCAGGCATCAACTACCGCGCCGAAATCTGGTTGAACGGGCATCTGATCGCGGGCAACGACCAGATCGTCGGCATGCACGTCCGCCACGAAGTCGACGCATCGCGGTGGATCAACCAAGGCGAGAACAACGCGCTCGCGGTCAAAATCACCCCGGAGCGCGCGCTGCAGGACATCGACGGCGTGGAACTGGCAGACAGCTGGTACGACTGGATCAACTGGAACTACCTGGGTTACCAGGGGCCGGGTAAGAATCCCGCCAACGGCAATTCGTTTGTGCCGGACCGCAATGCGGGCATCTGGAAGCCGGTGTACCTCAAGACGTCCGGAGCGGTGGTGCTCGGCCCGTCGACGGTCAACTCGGAACTTCCGCTTCCGAGAACCGATTCCGCGAAGCTGACCATCTACAGCAACTTGCGTAATGCGTCCTCTCAACCGGTCCGAGGCGTACTGCGCGCGACGATAACCCGGCCGGGCAAACCCGATGTGGTGGTCGAGCGGCCGGAAACGCTTGGCGCAGGCGAACAACGCGACGTCAGCTTCACTCCCGACGAGTTCTCCCAACTGACTGTCCGCAACCCCGATCTGTGGTGGCCGTACACGATGGGACGGCCCGACCTCTACGACCTGCGGTTGGAATTCCGGCAGTTCAACCGCCCGGTCGACCAGAAGAGTCTGCGTTTCGGCATCCGCTCGGTGCAGCAGTTCCGCGACAACGACGAGCAATACCCCGATCTCGGCAAGGGCGGCAACTTCTACCTCAAAGTCAACGGGCGCGACTTCCTGGTCCGCGGTGCGGCCTACACACCGGACCTGCTCTACGCCAACGACTCCAACCGCGACGCGGCGATCCTCGGCTACGTGAAAGATCTCGGGCTCAACATGATTCGGCTCGAAGGCAAATTCCCCGGTGATCGGATCACCGAGATGGCCGACCAGATGGGCATCCCGTTGATGTACGGCTGGATGTGCTGCAATCAGTGGGAGAAGTGGAGCCAGTGGGACGCCGAAGACAATCGCGTAGCCAGGGACAGCCTGCGGTCGCAGATCGAAGAGCTGCGCAGTCACCCATCGGTGTTCGTGTGGGCCAACGGCAGCGACGGTAAGCCGCCGCGCGACGTGTTGGCCGCCTACCACGGAATCCTTTCGGATCTGCACTGGCCGAACGCGACCGTCGACACAGTGTCGTCGCTCGCAGTCGACGACAAGACCGGAGACCGCGATTGGGACGGCATTCGCATGCTGGGGCCGTACAGTTGGCGCCCACCGAGTTACTGGTTCTCCGGCCGCTATCCGGCCACCACGGGCGCGACGGCCGAGCAGGGCGACAATGAGCAGATCCCGCCGTTTGCCAGCCTGAAGAAGTTCATCCCGCCGGACAAGCTGTGGCCGATCAACGACACCTGGTTCTTCCACGCCGGCTCGGACGTCAGGAACTCCGCACTGACCAGCATCCGGAAGGCGGTCGACCGTCGGTACGGGTTATCCACCAGCGCAGAGGATTTCGCACGCAAGGCGCAATTGGCGCACTACGAGTCCACCCGCGCCCAGTTCGAGGCGTTCGCCGCCGGCGGCTGGGCCAACCACAAGATGACGATCTACTGGATGCTTAACAACCACTGGCCGTCGTTCTTCGGGCACATCTTCGACTACTACCTGCGGCCGGGTGGAGCCTACTACGGCGCCAAGAAGGGCCTGCGCCCGCTTTCCGTCGTCTTCGACTCATACGCGACCGGCGTACACGACCACGCGAACATCACCGTGGTCAATCAGACGCCAAGGGAGCAAACCAATCTCACGGTGCGCGTGCGCACCTACGACCTGCAGGGCAGGCTGCGCGACGACCGCAGCGCGGGCAACATCAACGTGGTATCCGGGGGAGTGGCGCCGGCATTGGCACTCCCGCGTCTCGCGAGGGACTCCAGCGTGGTGTTTGTCCGCGCGCAACTGCTCGACAAGACCGGAAAAGTGGTCTCCGAGAACGTGTACTGGCAGTCGCAGAAGCTAGACGACGTCGGCGATCCCGTCAACGACTTCGCGTTCGAGCTGAAGCAGACCAGCTGGGCCGATATGACGGGCCTGAACTCCATGCCCAAGGCGCCGTTGGAGGTGACGGCCTCCAGATCGGCCGATGCCGGCGACAACAGGGTGAACATTCGACTGCACAACCCGTCGCAGCGGGTGGCGTTCTTCGAGCGCGCCGAACTGGTTGCGGCGCCCGAGGACGACGAGATCCTGCCGGTCGAATACAGCGACAACTACGTCACGGTGTTTCCCGGTGAGACGGTCGAACTCCAGGGGCAGGCCTGGACCGGTGTGACTCCCAACTGGGTGCGGGTGACGGGCTACAACACACCGGCGCAACTGGTGCCGATCCGCTAGCCCGACGTGCGCTAGTCGACGGCCGCGAAGTTGACCGTGGCCGTCGCGCCGATCTGGTCGTCGTTGGCGCGGTAGATGTCCACCTGCACCACCACCGAGCGCTTGCCGGTGCGCAGGATCCTGGCGACGGCTCGCGCGGGCCCGACCTTGATGGGACGTAGGTAGCGAATGAACAAGTCGGTGGTCGCGATGCCCATGCCGAACGGTGTAGTGCGCGACGCGAGTTGACCGGCCGTCACGTCGGCCATGGTCGCGATCAGACCGCCTTGCAGCCCGCCCGCCGTGTTGATCGTTCGGTCGTCGACCGGCATCTCCATCACCACGGTGCCGTCGGACGACGGCACCTCCTGGAGGCCGAGCTGATCGAACAGCTCTCGGAGCGACTTGGGCGCCGTCATGGAGAATGAGGTTACCGGGCTGCCGTAATGTCGGTGGGCGTGAGCGCACGCGCGGGCATTGTCATCACCGGGACCGAGGTGTTGACCGGCAGGGTTCAGGACCGTAACGGCCCGTGGCTCGCCGACCGGTTGCTGGAACTGGGCATCGAATTGGCGCACATCACCATCTGTGGCGACCGCGAGGCCGACATCGCCGCGCAGCTGCGCTTCCTGGCCGACGAAGGCGTCGACCTGATCGTCACCAGCGGTGGCCTCGGGCCGACCGCCGACGACTTGACGGTGGCGACGGTCGCCAAGTTCGCGGGTCTCGAGTTGCTGCTCGACCGGGCCCTCGAGGACCGCATCACCGACATCCTCAAGCGGCTGATGGCCCGCTTCGACAACGTCGACATCGACGCGGTGCGGGCGGCCAACCGCAAGCAGGCGTTGATTCCCGCAGGCGCGCACGTCATCAACCCGATCGGCACCGCGCCAGGTGTCGTCGTGCCGGGCAAACCGACCATCGTCGTGTTGCCCGGTCCGCCGCGCGAGCTGCAGCCGATGTGGCCGCTGGCCATCGAAACCGACGCGGTGCAACGGGCGATCGCCGGTCGCACCACATACCGACAGGACATGGTGCGGATGTTCGGGCTGCCGGAATCCGGGTTGGCGGAGACGCTGCGGGAGGCCGAACACAGCATCGACGGGTTCGACCGGCTCGAGATCACCACGTGCCTTCGGCGCGGCGAACTCGAGATCGTCACGCGTTACGAACCCGATGCCGCACCGATCTACACCGACTTGGTGCAGCTGCTCCGCGAGCACCACGGCCGGGAGATCTTCTCCGAAGACGGGTCGCGTGTGGACGATCAGATTGCGCAGCTGCTGCGCGGCCGCCGGATCGCCACAGCCGAATCCTGCACGGGCGGACTACTTTCCGCGCGGCTGACCGACCTGCCGGGCTCCTCAGCGTATATCGCTGGCGCCGTCGTGGCGTACGCGGACGAGGCGAAGACCGAGCTGCTCGACGTTCCCTCCGAACTCATCGACACGCACGGCGCGGTGTCCGAGCCGGTCGCCGAGGCGATGGCCGACGGTGCGCTGCGCCGCTTCGGCGCGGACACCGCGGTCGCGATCACCGGGATCGCCGGGCCCGGCGGCGGTACGGAGGACAAGCCGGTCGGCACGGTCTGCTTCACCGTGAAACTCGCCGACGGGCAGACGACCGCCCGCACCCTTCGGCTGCCCGGCGATCGATCCGATATCCGCGAACGGTCCACGACCGTCGCAATGCACATGTTGCGGCGCGCACTTTCGGGTATTCAACTGGCGCCATGACGCCAGGACACGTCGCCCAGCAGCTCGCACAGATCGGCAGCTATCTGATGGAGCCCGCCGAACTCAACACCTGCCTGGGCCTTGACGGCTCCGAGTGGCAGGCGTTCGCCGCGCACTGGGACGATCTGGCCCCGGATACATACGCCGAGCAACTCGGCACACACCGGTTACGTCGATACGGCCACTTCCTCTTCAGCGCCGCCGACGGCACGTTCGAACCGGCCGCCCACACCGCGTTCGTCCAACCCGAAAACTCCAACCCGCTCTATGTCGACACCGACCGCGAATTCGAACCACTGACCGAGAGATTCACGAAAGAGCCACTGCTGCACCAGATTTTGCAGCTGTTGGGCGAGGTCGCTTCGACGCTCGCAGACGCGCCGGAATGGGACGCCAAGGTGACACCGTTTCGGGTGCTCGCCTCGGCCGACAACGCGGGACAGGCGACCCCCGAAGGGATGCACCGTGACGGCGTCACATTGGTCACCTCGCTGCTGATCGGCAGGCGCAACGCCGTCGGCGGCGAGAGCACGGTCACCGACATGGCAGGCCATCGCATCCTCGCGGCCACGTTGCGCGACACCGGCACGCTGCTACTCGGCGACGACCGGCGCACCCTGCACGGCGTCTCGCCGCTGCGGCCGCGTGATCCGTCGCGGCCCGCTCAACGCGACGTTCTCGTCATCACGTTCGCGCCGTCAGCCTGACCACATCGTCGACCACGCCGGCTAATGACCCGGAACCGGCGAGCGCGGCACGCTGGAGATCGGCGCCGGTGCCGCGCAGCGTGAGCCGAGCCATGAATGCACGCACGGTCTCATCGTCATCGGCGCGGCGCAGTGCATCGCCAACATGATCGAGCAGCCGCTCGAATTGCACCGGCGCGGGAAGGACTTGTCCGGTGAGCGCATCGACTCCGCAGCCGGACCATCCATCCCTTGCCGCGCGCCAATACGCGGCGCGCAACAACTCACTGCTGATCGGCGGCCCGGGATCGCCTGCCAGCACGCTGGCGGACGCGGTCGCCACCAGCGCCCTGATCAACACCGCGAGCGCCACGGCGTCCTCGACGTCGGCGACGACATCGGTCGACCGGACTTCCAGCGTTGGCACGTGCGGGTTCGGCCGGATATCCCAGAACGGCGTCGCAGCGTTGAGCATGGCACCGGAGTCGGCAATCGCCGCCGCGAGTTCCTCATGGTGCTGCAGAGATTCGGCGTACGGCGGCGGGCCGAGGCAGGGGAAGCGGCTTCGAATCACCGCGCGCCAGTCGGCGTATCCGGTGTCAACCCCACGATGAAACGGCGAGTTCGCGCTCACCGCGAGCAGAAGCGGCAGCCAGCATCGTAGGTGATTGCTGACCAGCACGGCGAGCTCACGGTCTGGCAGGTGCACGTGCACGTGCAGCGAGCAGACCAAGAAGTCGTCGAGCATCGTCCGGTACTGCGCGATGCCCGCGCGATAACGGGGAAGCTCGCCGACAGCTGCCGGGCCGCGGTGATCCAATACCGGCGTCCCGGAAGCGCACAGCCTCAGACCTTCTGACGCGGCCGCGCGGGCGGCGGCGGCGCGTGTAAGGCGAAGCTCCGCGCGCAACTGCTCAGCGTCGTCACACGGGGAAGTCTTGGTTTCGACTTGATAGCGGGTGAACTCGCCCGAGATCCGATCGCCGAGTTCGTGCGCCACACGCGTGACAACCGCGGCAGCGGCCGGTCGGGGCCGGAGGTCGTCGGGGTCGACCAGGATGAACTCCTCCTCGACACCGATTGTCGCGATGTCGGTCACGATTCCACGGCGTCTCGGAACGCAAGCTCGGCCTCATCGCCGTGCACGGCGAACACCACTCGCTCGAGTGAACGGGGCCGGTGTGCGCGTACCGCGTCCACCATCAGGTGCGCCGCCTCGTCGAGCCCGAAGCCGCCGACGCCGGTGCCGAACGCGACAAGCGCCAGTGACCGGCAGCCGAGGTCGTCCGCCTTGGTCAGGGTCGACCGGGTCGCGGCCCCGATGATCTCCGCCGAGGTCGGGCCGCCGAGTTCCATCGTCGCGGCATGGATGACGTAACGCGCGGGCATGTCTCCGGCCGTGGTGTCGACCGCCTCGCCAAGGCCGATCGGCGCCTTGGCCGTCGACTCCCGCTGCACCGCGGGGCCGCCGGCGCGGGCAATCGCACCCGCCACCCCGCCGCCGTGTTTGAGCCGCGTGTTGGCGGCGTTGGCGATCGCGTCCACCTCGAGCCGTGTCACATCGGCCTGCCGAACCTCCAGCGTGAGCATCGCTGTATCGTCTCACCGATGAGTTCAACCGACGAGCGGCAGGCGATTGCCGAATTGGCCGAATTGGGCGGCTGGCATCGTCGGGATGTCGACCGCACCGACTACTACGCCAAGGGCATCATCCGAGTGCAGGTGATCTGGCAGGGCGACAAAGCGATCAGCGGCAGCTCGCTCTACCAAGACGACATCATGACGGCCTATACCCGCGATCTGAGCACCGTCCAAAGCTGGCTGAAGCGCTGATCAGCTGAGCGCGGCCTTGGCCTCTGCGAGGTTGTCAGCAGCCAGCACCAGTCGGGTGTTGGTCGCAAGGTAAGCCATCGTCAGGTTGATTTTCGCGTGGCCGAGCCGGTGCGCCACCTCGCCGAGCGCGCCCGGCCGATCTTCGACATCGAGCACGATCACCTCCTGCTCGGAGGCGATCTTGATTCCGGCGCCGTGCAGGGCCTCGAACGCCGACGTGGCGTCCTGTACCAGGATATGCACCTCGGCCTGCCCGCCGCCGGTGCTCAGCGCACACAAGCCCGCGATGTTGGCGCCCGCCTTGCCCAGCACGTCGCCGACCCTCGCCAGTTCGCCGGGTTGGTCGTCGAGGTAGAGCGTCAGATCGGTCGCCATGGCGAGCGCTCCTTCCGTGCGTCTTCCACGGTATCCGCTGAGCACCTAATTGGGATGCGCTCGGCCGCCGCTTTGTGGCAGCGTCGAACCCTGTGCTCGCCTCCGAGACGCCGACGTCACTGACCATCCGATCCGCCACCGAAGCCGATTGGCCGGCGATCGCGTTGCTGGACGCCACCAATTTCGGCAGATTCGGGCATCCCGAGTCGCTTGCTGCGTGGCGGTCGGTGATGGCAACCGACGCCACGGTGCTCGCCTGCGAGGGACTCGACATCGTCGGCATGGCGCACTATCTGGATCTTCGATTGACGGTGCCAGGGGGAGCGGTGCTGCCGATGGCCGGCGTCACGATCGTCGGTGTGGCGCCGACCCACCGCCGACGCGGCATCCTGCGCACCATGTACGCCGAACTGCACAAGCGCATCGCCGACGCCCGGTATCCGATCGCAGGACTGACCGCCAGCGAGGGCGGCATCTACGGGCGCTTCGGGTACGGGCCCGCGACCATCGAACAGGAACTCACCGTTGACCGGAGGTTCGCGCGTTTCCGCGACGACGCGCCAGATCCCGGCGGGGTCCGGATCATCAAGCCCGCCGACCACCGCGCCGAGTTCGAGGACATCTTCGAGCGCTGGCGGCGGCGCACCCCCGGCGGCCTGATCCGGCCCAAGGCGCTGTGGGACGAACTGTTCACCGACCGTGAGGGGGTCCGCAGGGGCGGCACCGAGTGGTATGCGTTTCTTCATCCCGATGGTTACGCGCTGTACCGGGTGTTCGGCGACGACCCGATGGTGGTCCGCGTCGGCGAATTCGTCGCGGCGACCACAGAAGCGGCCATCGCGTTGGCCAGGGCGCTGCTCGGCCTCGACCTGATGCAGACCGTCTCGTTCGGCACACATCCCGCCGACCCGCTGCCGTATCTGCTGACCGATCACCGGGTGGCCAGGGTGACCCACGTCGAGGACGACCTGTGGCTGCGGATCATGGACATTCCAACAACGCTGGAAGCGCGGACGTATCACGCGGAGCTGTCGACCGTGCTCGAGGTCAATGATGGATTCCGAAGGGACGGTGGATGTTTCGCGCTCGAGGTGCGCGACGGGACGGCCCGGTGCATGCCCACCAGTGCCGAACCCGACATCCGCATGGGGCTCGACGTCCTCGGCAGTCTTTACCTTGGCGCACACAAGGCGTCGTCGTTCGCCAGCGCGAATCGGTTACAAGTACGTGAACTCGGCTTGATCGCGCAACTGGATGCCGCATTTATGACTGACGTGCCTGCTGTCTTGGGCTACGGTTTCTAGTCACGACCTCCGTCGAATTGACGCAGCCACCGATTGCATACATGATCTGCCGGGCGGGGGCCGGACCTGGTTGAATCGGAGCGCGCATGGACCGACGGACGTTCGCCGCAGCGGTGACCATTGGCGGCGCTGCAGCGCTGATCGGGGCACAACGCGTGTCGGCCGCACCTGTCCCCAATCCAATGCCGCAAGCGCGCAATGTGGTACTGGTGCACGGGGCATATGCCGACGGTTCCTGCTGGTCCGATGTGATCCCGTACCTCCAGGCTCGTGGGCTGAACGTTGCTTCCGTGCAGAATCCGTTGCGGACGCTGGAAGAAGATTGTGAATTCGCCCGCCGCACACTGGCATTCATGGACGGCCCCACAGTGCTTGTCGCGCATTCATATTCGGGCATGATCGCCACCGAGGTCGGCGTCGACCCGAAGGTGACGGCGCTGGTGTACATCGCCGCCCGCGCTCCCGATGCCGGCGAGGACTACACCGCGCTGGCCGCCCAGTACCCGACACCGCCTGCGAGCGCGGGTTTGGTGAAAGCGCCCGACGGATACGCGCAACTTTCCGAGGCGGCCTTCCTCAACGACTTCGCCCAGGATGTGCCGGCGGCGAGGGCCAAGGTGCTGTACGCAGTGCAGGGCCGGATCTCGAACGAGCTGTTCACCGGACGCACCACGAATGCAGCCTGGCGAGACAAGCCGACGTTCTATGCGGTGTCGAAAAACGACCGCACCATCAACCCCGATCTCGAGCGGTTCATGGCAGAGCGGATGGGCGCCAAGACAATCGAACTCGACGCCAGCCATCTGTCGATTGTGTCGAAGGCCCGGGAGGTCGCCGACCTGATCATCGAGGCCACCGGAGGGTGAGCCCGTCGACATGGGACCATCGCCGAGTCGACAAACAGGTTCGGCTCGCAGGGATCGACCGCTATGTCGACGGCAAGGTGATTGAGCAGTCGCGGTTGCGTGACGCTTTGGAGGGCCTACTTCGGCCTGGGGACCGCGTTGCTTTGGAGGGTGACAACCAAAAGCAGGCAGACTTCCTGTCGCGCACGCTGGCGCAGTGCGATCCCGACAAGGTCAACGGCCTGCACATGCTGATCTCGTCGGTGTCGCGCGCGGAACACCTCGACCTGTTCGAGCAGAAGATCGCCGCCACACTGGATCTCGCCTACGCGGGCCCGCAAAGCGTCCGCATCGCGCAGATGGTCGAGGACGGCCAGGTGCGCATCGGCGCCATCCACACCTACGTCGAGTTGTACGCGCGGATGTTCACCGACCTGACGCCCAATGTGGCGTTGTTGTGCGCGACGAAAGCCGACCGCGAGGGCAACCTGTTCACCGGGCCGAACACCGAGGACACCCCGACGATCGCCGAGGCGACCGCATTCCGCGACGGCATCGTGGTGGTGCAGGCCGACCAAATCGTGGATGTGGGTGACTTGCCGCGCATCGACATCCCGGCGGACTGGGTGGATCTCGTCGTCGAGGCCGACCGGCCGTTCGCCCTCGAACCGCTGTTCACTCGCGATCCCCGGTTGATCGGGCCGGTGGAGATCCTCAAGGCGATGATCGCGATCCGCGGTGTCTACGAACGTCACGAGGTGACATCGCTCAATCATGGGATCGGATTCGACACGGCGGCAATCGAATTGCTGCTGCCAACGTATGGGGCGCAACTGGGCCTGAAGGGCCGGATCGCCAAGCACTGGACGTTGAACCCCCATCCGACACTGATACCGGCGATCGAGTCGGGATGGGTGGAGTCGATCCACTGCTTCGGCGGTGAGGCCGGTATGGAGCGCTACACCGCGGCCCGACCGGACATCTTCTTCACCGGGCGGGACGGCTCGCTGCGGTCGAACCGGGTGCTGTGCCAACTCGCGGGACAGTACGCCGTCGACATGTTCATCGGGTCGTCGCTGCAGATCGACCGCGACGCCAACTCGTCGACCGTCACGGACGGAAGGCTGCCCGGCTTCGGCGGCGCACCGAACATGGGCCACGATCCACACGGCCGCAGACACTCGTCACCAGCCTGGCTCGGCCTCGCGCACGGGGAGTCCGACGCGTTGCGCGGCAGGAAGTTGGTGGTGCAGATCGCGCAGACATTCCAAAAAGGCGGCATTCCAACGTTTGTCGAGACACTGGACGCCGTCGAGGTCGGCAAGCACGCCGGGATGCCCATCCCGCCGGTGATGATCTACGGTGACGACGTCAGCCACGTGGTCACCGAGGAAGGCGTCGCCTACCTGTACAAGACGCCGTCACTGGCCGATCGTAGAGACGCGTTGGCGGCGATCGCCGGTGTGACGCCGGTCGGCAGGGCCGCCGACGCGTCCCGCACCGAGCAATTGCGCCGCGACGGGCTGGTGGCCTTTCCCGAGGATCTCGGAATCGCTGCGCGGCAGGCGGATCGGTCGTTGCTCGCGGCGCGCAGCATCGAGGACTTGGTCGCATGGTCCGGCGGACTCTACGATCCGCCCGCACAGTTTCGGGATTGGTGATCATGACCACGACCGTCACCCTGGCAAGCGAACAGATTGCCGATGCCGCCGTCGATGCGATGATCGCGGAGGCGCTGCTGACGCCGAAACCGGGACTGGTGGACGCGTCCGGGCGACACAGCCACCCCGACATGAGCCTGGCGATGTTGACCCGCTCTGCCCGGGCCCTGCGGGAACCGTTGCGGCAGTGCGCAGATGCGGCGACGTCCATGCCGCTGGGACGTGAACTCAGAATGCGTATCGGTGCCATCGGTCGCGACGGCGAGCGGCGCATGCTCGACACCACCGCAGGAGTCAACACCCACCGCGGCGCGTTGTGGGCGCTCGGCCTGCTCTCAGCTGGTGTCGCGGTAACCGGAAACATCACCGGGGCAACTGATTTCGCAGCGCGGCTGGCACGACTACCGGATCCTGCAAGGCGCGGTTCGCTGTCCAACGGCGAACGGGCGCGGATGCGCTTCGGAGCCCGCGGCGCGATGGGCGAAGCGCAGGACGGCTTCCCACACATCATCGGCCGCGGCCTGCCGATGCTGCGGAGGTGCCTGACGCGGGGCCAACCGGCCGACGCCGCAGCGCTCAACGCGCTGATGGCGATCATGGCGGGACTCGACGACACCTGCGTGCTACAACGCGGTGGGGCACGGGGCTTGGCCTTCGTGCAACGCTGCGCCGCCGATGTGCTGCGCGCGTCGACGTCCTCGGGTGGCGACTGGCCGGCATCGACCCCCGCACGCCGCCCGCACCGCACACCCTTCGGCAGTCGTGGGGGTCGACGTTCGAGTCCCCCGACCGCGCGCAGCCAAAACCATCCGGCAGGCCTGCCGCGCCCACCAGTCGCGGCGGGCGGTGGCTGGCCGCCGTGGCCGCCGCCGAGCCCGTCGCCGTCATCCCGTCGGTGGTCAGGGCCGACACCGAGGATGCCACCTACTTGGCAGTCGTCCCGGATCCGCAGAACCCGTTCCACCGTGCGCGGAACGGTGAGGTGGGGCTGACCGAATCCTGGGCACTGGCCACCGCGATCGATGACGTCATGTCCTCCGAGCGCACCGCAGATACCAAGCGCGCCATTGTCGCCGTTGTGGATCTGCCCAGCCAGGCATACGGCCGCATCGAGGAAATGGCAGGCCTGCACCACGCCATCGCCGCCGCTGTCGATGCATATCACCGTGCACGCAACGCCGGTCACCCGACGATAGCGATCGTCGTCGGACACGCACTGTCGGGCGGGTTCCTCGCGCACGGCCTGCAGGCGCAGCGGATCCTCGCGCTCGACGATCCCGGCGTCGAGATCCACGCGATGCACAAGTCCGCCGCCGCCAGGATCACGCTGCGCACCGTCGACGAACTCGACGAGCTGGCGAAAACCATTGTGCCGCTGAGCTACAACGTGCGGGACTGGGCTCAGCTCGGGATGTGCGATGGCCTGCTGCGGGTGTCCGACGCCGACGATCCGACCGCAACCGACATCGACGCGGTGCGCCAAGCCGTCGATGCCGCAATCAGCGCCGCCCGCAGCGGACCGCGTGACCTGTCGAACCGTCTGGACTCGCCGGGTGCTCTCGCCAACCGTAAGGCGTCAAGGGCCATCCGCGACGCGATGTCCGCGCAATGGCATCAGGCCACCCGATCATGACCACACCCCGGCCACACGACCTGGTGCGCATCGGATCGGCGGCACAGCTGTGCAGAACGAGCCCGCAATGGGTGACACCCGCCTTGCGGGACGCGCCGTGGGTGGTGGTCCGCCGGGCCAGGTGCGCACCGGGCTTCCTGCCGGTCGGCATCCGCGGCCAAGGCCGATCACGCCGCCACGCGACCGCCGTCGAACTGTCGTGCATCACCGAAGTGGTGACGCCTGCCGACCTTGTCGGCCACATCGATGAATTGCCCGACGGTGCGGTCAAGGAGACACTCGGCCGGGTGGCGGCACTGCTTGCACCGACAGGTCTGCGCTGGGGCCCTGGAGGCAGCGTCGGATTCACCTTGGCGACAGGGGTTTGCGCGGTCACGCCCGGCAGTGACCTCGACATCGTGCTGACCCTCGACGATGTGCCGCCGCTTGCGACGTTGGCCGCACTGCGGGAGTCGTTCCGCGTCCTGCCCGCACGGGTGGACTGCCAACTGGATCTGCCGATCGGCGGTGTGGCACTCGACGAACTGCTGAGCCCGGCCGATCTGGTGCTCGTCCGCACCGCTGACGGACCGATACTGACGAAGGCGGATCGGTTGGCGTCATGATCGCGTTCCTCTATCCCGGCCAAGGCGCCCAACAGGCCGGCATGCTCGCCGCCCTGCCCGACAGTGCGGCAGTGCGAAGCACGCTCGACGAAGCGACAGAACTCATCGGATCGATCCGCGATCTGGACGCCGCCGAATCGTTGACGTTCACCACGAATGCCCAACTGGCGCTGCTGTTTTGCGGCGTCGCGACGGCACGGGCACTGACCGATGAACACGGCGTGCGGCCCGATGTCGTCGCGGGTCACTCGGCGGGGGCGTTCGCCGCCGCGGTCGGGGCCGGGGTGCTCACGTTTGCCGAAGCCGTCGCGGCCGTGCGGGTCCGGGGTGATGCGATGGCGCGAGCGTGCGGCGCGGGGCGGTGGGGGATGGCCGCACTCACCGGCCTGCGACTGCGGGAGGTTCGCGACCTCGTCGACTCAACGGCTTCGGGCGACGAGTTATGGATCGCCAACGTCAATGCCGCCGACCAGGTGGTGCTCGGCGGCACCATCACCGCGCTGAACAGCGCGCGGCAGGCGGCCCAAAGTGCGGGCGCACGGCGCTTTGCGCTGCTCGACGTCGCCGTCGCGTCGCACGGACCGTGTCAATCCGACACGGCACGTGCTGTGGCACAGCAGCTTTCAGCGGTTCCGCGCAGACAACTGCGTGCGGTCTACATGACCAACGTCGGCGCCCGCAGAGTCCGCGACGACTCCGCCGCGGTGCTCGACGACCTGGCCACCGCCGTGGTACATCCGGTGCGCTGGTTCGACATCGTGCGGATGCTTCCCGAACTCGGTGTCACCGCCACCGTGGAGATGCCGCCGGGAGACGTGCTGAGTCGTCTTGTCAGCGCGACGACGACTTCGCTGCACGTCTTCAACGTGACCGAGAACGGTGTCGGCTCGATCAGCGCCCGGTTGAGGTCACCGTTGTTCGGTGCGATCCCACAGCGCGACCATCGTGTCGAGGATCTCCTCGGCCCGACCTAGGCCGGCCAGATGGCTCTCGCCGGGCAGATGGGTCAACTGCGCATCGGGTAGCTGGGACACCACATGCTGACCGTGCTCGAACGGCACGATGTGGTCGCGGTCGCCGTGCCACCAGCGGATCGGCACCTTGACCTCTTCCAGCCGGAAACCCCAGTCGCGGGCGAACACCGTGACATCGGCGAACGGCGCAGCAAGTTGTTTACGGCTGCCGTTGAGCAGGTCGTCGAGGAACATCGCCTTGAACTCGGGCCGGACCAACAGCCGCCGATCGGCCTCCGGCGAGATGCTGGCGTAGGCGTACAGCGCCGGTTCGGCGACTGGCCGGATCATTCGGATCAGTGTGCTGGCGGCCAACCGCAGTGGTGCGCCCGCGAGGTGAACCACCGGCGCCGCCGCCGAGATCAAAGTCGAGATGCCGCCGCTGGCCGCGTCTGGACCCCGCACAGGAGCGACCCCGCCGAGCACACCCGCGGCCACCACCCGATCGGGCATCGCCGCAGCGCAGGCAAGCGTGTACGGACCGCCGCCCGACAGCCCGATCACCTCGAACCTGTCGATGCCCAATGTGTCGGCGATGGTCCGCAGGTCGTCGGCGAACGCCAAGACCGTGGCGTACTGGTATGGGGTCGACGATCCAATGCCCGGCCGGTCGACACCGATCAGCCGGATGTGCTGCTTCTCGGCATAGACCCGCGCTTCCATCGGAATCTGCCTGCGGGCGCCCGGCGTGCCATGCAGCCAGAACACCGCACGGCCCCGAGGGTCGCCGAACTCGGCGAACCCGATCTGGCGATCATCACCGACGGCGATGTTGCCTTCCAGCTTGGGACGGGCGATTGCGACAGCCATGCCGAAAGTGTCTCATCACGCCGACCGGAACAAATAGGACCCCACGGTTGTGACCCGATCATCCAATCCTTCGTCGTACAGCACCGTACGGACGGCGACGGTGCTGTCGGCACCGGCCATCGGTTCGGTCTCGACCCGGAACGGGCCCGCCTTGCCGCGTGCCATGAACATCACGTGCGACGACACGCCCTGGATGCGGTCGGTGCCGGCGACGGCGGCCGCGGCATCGATCGCGGCGGTCTCGAGGATGACGAATTGCGGACCGATGTGCAGCGCCGCGTCCGGCGAGGCCACCTCGACGGCGAGTTCGGGCAACGACCAGTGACCGTCACTCCTGCGGTGGCCGCCGAACACCTGCCACAGCGGCGGCAGGTCGGGGGAGTCGACCACGTCCAACGGGTTGGCCTCCATGCGTTGCAGGCCCTCGGGTGGCACGCCGATGCTGACGCCCTGGCCCTGGGTCAAGGCCAGCACGCGGTCCGGATCGTCGGCGTCGACGACTCTGGATCGGCTGTAACCCATCTGGCGACCACGTTTGAGTTCCTCGGACACGACCTCGATGCGCCGCACGTCGCGGCCTGGGTCGACGATCTGACACGAGTGGATGACGGGATTGGGCACCGCCTCGAGATCGGACATGTGGCCGCCCTCCGGTGAGGCGATGCCCAACACCGCCAGCAGTAGCCCGTCCGCTCCGTTGCGCATATCGCGCCGGATGGCCACGGTGTTGTCCTCCGGCCCGAGGTCCATCTGCGCGTAGCTGCGGCCGATGTAGCGGTAGCTCAGCAATCCACCCCACCGCCGCCGCAATTCATCCGCGTACGCCTCGGGCGAATCGGTCAGCTCGCGAATGTCGCGCACCATGCCGCGACATTACATACTGGGCCGCCGATGTAACCATGGCATCGCGATCTCGAGTTGCGCGGAGAGCTGAAGCAGGATCGTCTCGTCGGGCGCCATCAGCTGGACACCGATCGGCAGTCCATCGGAGGTGACGCCCAGCGGCAACGAGATCGCCGCCCAGCCGGTCACATTTGCCAGCGAGGTCCAACCCGTGGTGGCGAACTCGACGTCGAAGAAGGCCCTGGTCGTGCCGCGCGGCTGGTCCAGCAGCCCGTACGGCGGCGGAGCCGTCAGCAAGGTAGGCACCAGCAACACGTCGTATCCGGTCATGCCTGCCACGAACCGGCGCGTCTGCGCGTGCACCGCAGCGATGGCGTCTGCGTACGCGACGCCCGTCGTCCTGATCCCCTCGCGCACCATCACCCAGGTGCTCGGCTCGAACTCGTCCTCGCGCGGTTCCCGGCCGAGGTGCGCCGTCGCCAGCGCGTGCAACTGGACGTTGCTGACGTTGTGCAGGACGGCGATCGCGTCGGCGACGACGTCCGCGTCGATTGAGGGAGCGCCCGGTTCGACGAAATGGCCGAGGTGACCAAGCGCGGCGCCGGTCTGCTCGACGGCCGCCACCACCTCCGGGTGCGTGGCCGGCCCTGGATACGGTGAGGAGGTTGCCAACAGGATCCGAGTTGCCGGGGGCTGCTGCGAAATCGCTTGCAGGAAGGGACCATTCGGTGGGGGAGCGCTGTACGGATCACCGGGGGCCGATCCAGCGACCGCGTCGAGAAGCGCTGCGCTGTCGCGCACGGTGCGGGTCAACGCATGCTCGTTGACCAACCCTTCCAGTCCGTGGCCTGCACCTGGCGCGAACGAGGTGCGGCCGCGACGGGGTTTCAGCCCGACCAATCCGCAACACGATGCGGGCACCCGGATTGATCCGGTGCCGTCGCCGCCCGAGGCCGCGGGCACCACGCCCGCCGCCACCGCTGCGGCCGAGCCGCCGCTGGACCCGCCGGGCGTTATCGTCGGCGACCACGGGTTCACCGTCGGCCCGAACAGCGACGGCTCGGTGGTGCAGTGGTTGCCCCACTCAGGAGTGTTGGTCTTGCCGAACACCACGAGGCCCGCCGCGAGGTACCGATCGACGATCCAGGCCGACTCGGCGGCGATGTGCGTACGCAGCGCCCGTGAGCCCATCGCCTCCGGCGCGCCGGCCAGCGATGCCCCAAGATCCTTGAGCAGGAACGGAACTCCCGCGAGCGGCCCCCGGGCGGTAAGCGCCGCGGCCTGCTGACGTCCGCGATCGAACAGATCCGCTGTCACGGCGTTCAAAGAACGGGCAGCCTCCAGGCGCACGATTGCCGCCTCGAGCAGTTCGGGCGCCGTCAACTCGCCGGAGGCGACCAAGTGCGCTTGGCCGATGGCATCGACGTCGGCGAGCGCAAAGGCATCTGTGGTGTCCATTGGCACGGATCATTCAGCGGGCAGCATCGCGGGGCAACTCGAGGCGGCGCCTGGAGTGTGAACCGCTGGACTCAGGTGGTGTCAGAGCATGGGACGGCGCGGTGATCTACCCATTTCGTAGCCGGCGGGGAAGGACATCTCGATGACCCGGAGCTGATCGTGGGCCTTGGATTCAAGTTCCAGCACGACGCATCCGCCGCCGAGGACCTTCGATTCCAACACGATGTAATGCGCGCCGCCGCCGTTGACGTCGGTGACATGCTCCCCCGAGCGCAGCGCCTCGACGGGCACCAGCTCGGGGGCTTGCAAATGGTGTGGTTCCACCTTGACGACCGTAGGCGAACCGACCTCCCCGGTGGGCCGGTTTCGCCCGCCCCGGCTCAACCACCGACCGCGATCGAGTAGCCGACGCCACCGAGCACCACCGCCACCCCGCACAACAGCAGCGTCGCGACGGCAAACGGCCAGCCCGGCTTACGCCGGTACAGCTGGATCACCGTCACCACCATGCCGACCACGCCGATGCCGCAGACCGCCAGCAATGTGGTGCCGACGGCGCTGACGGCGCCGTCGACGCTGCAGGTTTCCGGCGGGCAGTGGTCCAGAAATGCGAGCAGGAACAAGCCCATGGTCGCGGCGAGCACCCCGAACGCCACCGTCATCACGAGTACGACGATCGATATCCACAAGTCCGCGGTCGCGATCGGCGGCTTCGACGGCGACGGATGACCGGGATGCGCCATGACACGCGATGCTAATGGGTACTGGTTGTTTAGCGGTTTGTTGACGGCGTCGATCCGCTATGCACCATCATTGCGCCAGCGACTCTGGGGGTGGACATGCAGAGCACGATGCAGGATTTCCCGCTGACTGTGACCGGCATTCTGCGGCACGGCACCGGGTGGAACTCGAACCGGCGTGTCACGACTGCCACCGGCGACGGGTACCGCGAGTGCAGTTACGGCGAGCTTGCAACGCGGGTGGCGCAACTCGCCCACGGACTGCGGCAACTCGGGGTCGCCAATGGTGATCGCGTCGCGACCTTCATGTGGAACAACCAGGAACACCTCGAGGCCTACTTCGCCGCACCGTGCATGGGTGCGGTTCTGCACACGCTGAACATCCGACTGGCGGGCGAGCAGATCGCCTTCATTGCCAACCAGGCCGAGGATCGCGTTGTGGTGGTGGACATGTCAGTCGCGCCGCTGCTTGCCGAGGTACTGCCGCAGCTGACCACAGTGCGCGCCGTGGTCGCAGTCGGTGAGGGCGACCCGTCGCCGCTGACCGCGTCGGGCAAGACCGTGATCGGATACGACGACCTGCTCGACGGCCAGCCACTGGAGTTCAGCTGGCCTGATCTCGACGAAAGAAGCGCCGCTGCAATGTGTTACACCAGCGGCACGACGGGAAACCCGAAAGGTGTGGTGTACAGCCACCGGTCGAGCTACCTGCATTCGATGTCGGTGTGCACCGCCAACGCGCTGGGCCTGCGCGACGGCGACCGCGTGCTGCCCGTCGTACCGATGTTCCACGCGAACGCATGGGGTCAGCCGTATGCGGCGGTGATGGCCGGCGCCGACCTGTTGTTGCCGGACCGGTTCCTGCAGGCCGCACCGCTGGTCGACATGATCGAACAGCGCCGCCCCACCGTGGCCGCCGCGGTGCCGACGATCTGGAACGACGTGCTGCAGTACCTGCATGCCAACCCGGGGAGGGACATCTCGTCGCTGCGCATGGTGGCGTGCGGAGGTTCGGCGGTCCCCGTCGGGTTGATGAAGGAATACGAGCAGTCCCATGGTGTGCACATCCGGCAAGCCTGGGGCATGACGGAGACTTCGCCGCTTGCCGCGATCGCGACACCGCCACCGGAGGCGTCCGAGGCGGACCACTGGACCTTGCGGGCCACCGCGGGCCGGGTGATCAGCGGAGTCGAGGTCCGCCTGGTCGACGACGCCGGTGGCGTACTGCCCAACGACGGTAAGGCCGTCGGCGAGATCGAGATTCGCGGACCGTGGATCACCGGTTCGTACTACCAGAATGCCGACCCGGCGAAGTTCGACGAGGGTTGGCTTCGCACTGGCGACGTCGGCCGCATCGATCCGCAGGGATTCATCACGCTGACCGACCGCGCCAAGGACGTCATCAAATCGGGCGGCGAATGGATTTCGTCGGTGGAACTGGAACTCTTGCTGATGGATCACCCGTCGGTGCTGGAGGCCGCGGTGGTGGCAGTGCCCGACGCGCGGTGGCAGGAACGACCGTTGGCGGCGGTGGTGGTCAAAAAAGACGCTGCGGTCACCGCGGCCGAGTTACGAAAGCACCTGTGCGACAAGGTTGCTCGGTTCTGTTTGCCGGAGCGTTGGACCTTCATCGACGAGGTCCCCAAGACGAGTGTCGGCAAGTTCGACAAGAAGGTCATCAGGGGTCGCTACGCCGACGGCGCCTTCGACATTCTCGAGTGTCGCGACTGACCGGCTCAGCGGCCCGCCGTCATTGCCCACCGGATACCACCGACGACCAAGTGCCCGGCCGTCCGAATGACGGTCGCTTCGATCGGCGGGAAATAGGGCAACAGCAACGGCATTCGGGCCCATCTGGGCAACATCGACACCGAAGTGGCGGCCAGCAGGCCGTAGGGTGCCCGTGCCGCGATCGGCAACGGCGGAGTCAGCAGCAGGAAGCGCGCCGCGTCGCGCGCCGCCGGTGTTCCCACGAGTTCCGGACGGTACGCCTCGATACGGTCGCGTAGGTCGAGTTCGGTCAACGGCGGGTCGGGCACTCCCAGCGCCCGCGCGACACGGGCAGTATCGGCCACGTATCCGTCGCGGCCGTCCTGGTCGAGGGGTTGCGCGCCGTAGAGTCGGTGGGCCAGAAGGAAGCTGTCGACCTCGGCGATGTGTACCCATTCCAGCAAGTGCGGATCCGACGCTTGGTATGGCCTGCCGTCCGGGGCGGTGCCATGCACCCGCCGGTGGATTCCGCGTACCCGGTCGACCGCACGTCGGGCATCGTCTGCGGGTCCGAAGGTCGTCACCGCGAGGAATGTGCTGGTGCGCTGCAGCCTGCCCCACGGATCACCGCGGTAGTCGGAGTGTTCGGCCACGCCGGCCATCGCCAGCGGATGTAGCGACTGGAGCAGCAGAGCCCGCAGGCCGCCGACGAACATCGAGGCGTCGGCGTGCACCTGGCGGATCGGGCGGTCTTCGGCGAACCAGCGTGGCCCGGGCGTCTGGTGGATGCGCGCTCGGTTTGCGGGTCCTTCTGGTCCTGCCACCATGCCGAACAGGCTGCGCCCCAATGATTGGCGCACCGCACCGAGGTCCGGCAACACCGTCATGCTTTCGACGGTACGCGAACGGATCGGCGGTTTCGCGGTCCGACGAGGCGTCAATTATTAGTGTCGAGGCAACGCAGGCACCGATGAACGGCAGGTAGCAATGATGCGGCAGCGCGTTCTGAACACTGTGGCAGCGATGGTCGTGGCGATGCCCGCGGCCTTTGCGGTCGGCGTCGCCACAGCGCATGCCGACGGGCCGACGGGCGGCGGCGCAACGGGGGGTGGCGGGACCTACCTGGCGTTCGCCCAGATCTTCAGGCGGTGCGATTTCAGCGCCAACACACACATCGGGCCGACCGGCTACGCGGGTCCGAGCGCCACCGTGCGCAGGTCGGGCGGCGAGGTGATCGCCGACGTCCAGGTTGTCAGGGCGATCCCTGGCACCGTCTATGTCGTGGGATTGGTCCAAATCCCTCACTCGTCTGCGGTGGGTTGCAACCCCGGTGACCCCGGCGTGATCTCGGGCGTGCTCACGGCCGACGATCTGGGCAACGGCAGTACCACCGTTCGAGGTCCGATTGCGCCCGGCGCCACGGGCGCATGGATGTACGTCAGTCGCCCCGGCTATCTGTCGCAGACACCGGACGAGTTCTACACCTCCGACTTCATCGCGAAGCTTTAAGGCCTCCGGTAATCGAGCATCGGCTCGTGCTTGATCACCGCGTTGCCCGCGGTGACACGTAGCTCGGTCGGAGACACCGAGTACGTCACGCTGGAACGCTGCGCGACGAAGGTGTCAGCCGGAGTGCTGCGGGCGGAGGTGGTCAGTACCGCATCGTCGCTGAGCCGCACACCTCGGTATCCGTACCGACCGCTCGGGTCGCCGCAGATCACCACGAGTGAACCGGGGGTCCTGCCGATCGCGACGGCGGTTTGGGCGCCGTCGCATCGCGCGGGGAGTTCACGAACCCTTTCGCATCGACCGCGAAGGGGACAGGCACGGCCGGGCGAGGAGGAGTTGGACGCACAGGGGTGAGCGCAGTCGGGGGTTGCGGCGCACGGGCAGTCGGTGCATCCGGCGGGTGGGTTGCCGACTTCATCAAGACGCCCGCCGAGACCATCAGCACCGCCAGCAAGGCCGCCGATCCCCGAGCACCATCCGCCTTTGCAGCAGAAGTCGCGTAGCTGACGGCGGTTTCCGATGTCGGCCGCGGGTTCGGGACGATCGAGTCAGATACCCCGCGCTGGTGACCAAGGTCGCTCCCGTCATGCAACTTCGTGCACTTATCGTGCGGACATTCTGCACAACAACGGTCGCGGACGAACGCTCGGCTGACCCAAGTCGAGGTGAGCGAATGTTGTTGATGCACTGGGTAATTGCTAGCTATCCCACTGACGCCCGCGACAGTGGTACTAGGGTGTCGGGGTGACCGTCTACGCCATCGCGCAGCTGAAGTTCACCGACTGCGACGCTTACAACCGTTACCAGGCGGCGTTCATGGACGTGTTCCAACGCTATTCGGGAACGCTTCTGGCCGCCGACGAGGCGCCGCTGGTGATCGAAGGCGACTGGGCCGGGGACAAGGTCGTGGTGATGAGCTTTCCCCACGAACAGGCATTTCGCGATTGGGCGGAATCGCCTGAATATCAACAGATTTCGGAAGATCGACGAGCTGGCGCTGAGACAGTGGTGCTGTTGGTGCAGGCTATCCGGGAATCACCACGGTGAGCTCGTTGCCCTGACGTTCGACCTGCATGCCCACCCGCCGAGCCACATTCGCCACCTGCGCCGCATCGCTGGGTTCGGACCGGGTGGTGGCCAACGCCCGCGCCAGCCGACCCTTGTGCGCCTTGTTGAAGTGACTCACTACAGTGCGCTTGCCGTCGGCATGCTCGGCCACCACGTCGACCTTGACCGCGCCGGGCAACCGTCCCAACGCGGCGTATGAACCGGAGCGCAGATCGACGATCAACTCCGTCGACGCGATTTGCGCGAGGACGGGTTCGAGCAGCGGACGCCATCGCGCCGCCAACGTCGGTCGCCCTGGCAGTTTCGACGCGGCAGAGAGCCGGTAGGCGGGCACCGGATCATCCGCCCGCAACAAGCCGAACAGTGCAGAGCCGACCGCGAGCCGGCTGTTGGCCCGCGCAGCGGATGCGCCGCGCAGCGACCCCACGTCGAGTGCGTCGTAGAGCACACCGGTGTAGCGGTTGATCGCGGGTAACGTCGGCGCGCTGCGCAAAGCGGCGTTGCGTTCGATCTCGGCGTGCTGAGACTGCGAGATGCCGAGCGCCTTGCGGGAGGCGTCGTGGTCCCGCGCCAGCTCGACGAGTTCGTCGACCAACGCCTCACGCAACGGCCCGAGCTCCGGACAGCTCAGCCCGTCCAGTCGCAGGGGCGGACCGTCACCCCCTGCGTGTTTCGTCTCCGACGGCGGCAGCAGCACGATCACCGCCGTGACGCTAGCCGAGTCGGGCGCAGGCCTGCGGAGGGACCTATGCCGGCGGAGGCGGCGGCGCGAACGGATCGGCAGGCGGTGGCGGGGGCGCGAACGGATCGGCAGGGGGTGGCGGCGGGGCCATTTCCGGAGCCGCGGCAGGCGGGGCCATTTCGGGGGCCGGGGCGTCGCCGGCCATCATCACGACGGGCGCTTCCGGGGCGGGCGGCACCATCTCGGGCGGCGGAGGTGCGAACGGCATGATCGGGTCGGGGGCAGGCATCGCGTCGGGCGCCGGGGCCTCTTCGACCGCGATCGGCAAGAACATGTGGTGAGTGAACTGTCTCTGGAATGCGCCGCCGCCACCGACTCGCACGCCGCCGCCTTCGCCTGAGGAGACCGACGTGCCGTCCGGAAGCGTCGCGGCGGTGTGTCCGCCGTTCCATCCGACGTTCAGCGCGCCGGGCTGTGAACCGTACTGAAATCCGCGGGAGAGCAGTGCCCGTTCGATGTTGCCGGTGTTGAAACGATCGCCGTAAACGGGTCGGCCACTTGCCGCATTGGCGACCCACGAAACCAGCCCCGAGCAGTCCGTGCCACGGGGGGAGTCGCCACCCGAGATGTACGGCGTGCCTGAAACCGAGTTGACGAGCGTCAAAAGCGTTACGGTAGCAAACATGCGGCCGGACGCTACTAGAGGGTTTTGTAACGTACCAAAATCTGTGACCCCCTTCACAACTCGCAATTCATGCGGCCCAGTTCACCCGAGCCGAGCATTCGTTCACCCCTCCAATCCGACACCGCCGCTTGATATTTCGAAGAAAGACCCAGCTCGCAAGGCATAATTTCGTCTGCAAAGGGGTGTCATCAAATGCCATCCAGCGATGGAACTGTTGCCGATTCGTGCTGGCCGTCGGTCGGACGACGCGCCGCGCAGCCCGCTCACCAGTGCTGCGTATCACACTTCAAGATCAGAAAATGTGCGCTGCGCCACAGCGCGCGGATGCCGAAACCCGCGGCCTAGTACACGATTCCGTGGCGCTGGTTGGCCATGGGGCTGCCAGTTGCCCGAGTGGTTGCTGGGAATTGCCTTGCAAGCAAGCCATTACGGCATATCGCAATGAAAACTGTTCTCGACCAAGATAGTTTGGTACGTCGTCAATAACCATGCGGCACAGGAAATTTCGATATCAGCCGTATGCGAGCAACAACGGTATCCGCTGCTCGGCAGTCGTGAGTGAACCATGCTGACCGATGAGCGAGGACAACAACGGCTCCACTGTGCGGCGCATCAATCCTGTTGCGCCACGGGCCGCGGCCACGATGTCGCCGATCCGGAGCCGAACGTCGTCGCTGACGCGCTCGCCGAACCAGCCTGCGGCGATCGCTTCGTCGCGCGACGCCACCCAAGCCTGCGAGGCCAAGGATTCCCGCCAGGCTGCGAGCACCGAGTCGAGTGCGCCGTCGTCGACGTATACGTGCCTGGCACGTGGCTCGCCGCCGATGGCCGCGACTCCGTCCAGCAACGGAGGGCTGGTGTCAATATCGACGGTGTCCGAGGCCTCTACCGCGACCATGCCGTGGTCGGCGACCACGGCCAGCAAGCTGTCGGGCGGTAGTGCCTCGACGATCGACTCCACCAACCGGTCCACTTGTCGCAACTGCATCCGCCAGGCGGCCGAACCGGGGCCGTAGACGTGCCCGAGCAGATCGAGTTCGGAGTGGTACCCGTAACAGAACCCGCCGTCGGCGAGTGCTGCTTGCACACCCGCCGCCAGGTCGCCGAGGGCATGCACGCCGACGTAGCGCGCGCCGCGCAACACCGCCCTGGTCAACCCGGAGTGACTGAACTCCGCGCCGGAGATCACGCTCACCGCGATCCCGGCCCCCGCCGCACGCTCGAAGGTGGTCGGCAGGGGTTGAACCTGTTCTGGCACCGCCTTGTCGCGCAGGTCGCTCCCCTTCGGATGGGGCCGCCAACTGAGCGCATTCATCACCTCCCCGCCCGGTAGCCGAAAGGACAGGCCGACCATGCCGTGCTCACCGGAGTGGCGGCCGGTTCCCACCGCAGCAAGGCCGGCCGCCGTGGTCGACGGGAATCCGACTTGCAGTGTGTTGCTGCGCAGCCCAGCAAGTACCGGGGCGTCATCGGCGTAGGTGTCCAGCAGTTCGGCACCCAGCCCGTCCACCAACAGCACACAGGCGCCGGTGATCCCGTCACGCAGCGGGATCGGCCGGTCAAAATCGTCGGCGCCCATGGCCGAAAGCACCGATGGCACCACATCGGCAAGGTGTGCAAGGTCGGGATCGGGCTTGGGCAGGTCCACAGCGCGAGCCTGCCACAAAGGCGGATTACGCGCGTTCGAGCGGCGCATCACTTGGCACGCCGGGCATGCGAGGCGCAGGAGTCGCGCAGCGCTTGCCGGGTGGCGGCGGGATGTCCTATGTGCTTGTCAACGCAATGAAGTTACTGCGCACCTTTACTCGACCTTGACCACCTGTTGATTCGGCTTTTTGACGATGCCCAAATGAGTAACCTTCAAACGGTGGAGCTGGGGGTTTTGGGGCCTCTGCAGGTCCGGCAGTACGGGCTGCCGGTCGCGGTTCCTGGCGCCAAGCCGCGGGCCATCCTCACGATGCTGGGGCTGCACGGCGGCTCTGTCGTGCCGGCCGACGTGCTCGTGGAGCTTCTCTGGGAGGCCGATCCGCCACGCACCGCCGGGAAGGCTCTACAGACTCACATATCCGCACTGCGGCGCACATTGGGCGACGGCTTCGTTTTGACTGAGGGCTCCGGCTGGACACTGAGCACCACCGAGATCGATGCATCGCGTTACAAGTCGGCCGTCAAGATGGGACGCGAGGCCGTCGCCGGCGGGAACACCAGCGAGGCGGTCGCGCGCTTCAACGAGGCGCTGGCCGTGTGGCGCGGCATCCCGGAACTGCCCGGCGGCCCACGCGGGGCAGCCGAGAAGACGCGCTGGATCGAGGGCCACGCCGCGTTGGTGGAGGATCGAGCCGACGCGCTGCTTGCGACGGGCCGCGCCGCTGAGATCATCGGCGAGCTGGAGGCCTCAGTCGCCGACGCTCCCTTGCGCGAGAGGCGGTGGGGCCAGCTGATGCTCGCCCTGTACCGGGCCGGCAGACAGGGTGAGGCACTCAGCGCATATCAGCGTGCGCGCTCATTGCTCGCCCACGAGCTCGGTGTCGACCCGGGACCGGAGCTACGCCGGCTGGAAGCCGCGATCGTCGCGCAGGATGAAGCACTGGAAATTGCTGTGCCACAGCAACTCTCGATAGTGACTCGTGCGGTGACCTTTCTCCTCACCGATATCGAGGGATCCACGGAGGCGTGGGAGGCCGATGCCGACGCCATGGCCGTGGCGCTCGCCAGACACGACGAGATCGTCGAACAGGTTGTCACCTCGCGCGGCGGTCGGCTGGTCAAGACCCGCGGTGAAGGTGATGCGACGTTCTCGGTGTTCGACCGGCCGTCAGCGGCCGCGGCCGCGGCGATTGAATTGCAAGACGCGATCCGCTATGAACCGTGGCGGTTGGTGCAGCCCGTGCGGATTCGGGTGGCGCTGCACACCGGCGAAGTCGAATTGCGGGACGGTGACTACTTCGGTCGGGCGGTCAATCGCGCGGCCCGCCTGCGGTCGCTGGCGAGCGGCGGTCAGATCCTGTGTTCGGGTGCGACAGCAGAACTCGTCATCGACTCGCTGCCCGAGACCGTCGTGCTCGACGACTTGGGGACGCGCCGTCTGCGCAACCTGACCCGCCCGGAGCACGTGTTCGAGCTTCGCTTGGAGACCACCGACGGTACTACCGCCGCACTCACCGATGTCCCGATCGAGCGACCTGTGCTGCCTGCCGTGCTCGCCGCGCCTGGGCCGTTCGTTGGGCGGGGTGCCGAACTGGAATCACTGCGGTCGGCATGGCAGACCACCTTGGCCGCGGGCGCGCACGCCGTGTTGATCGCCGGCGAGCCCGGGGTGGGAAAGACCCGCCTGGCCGCTGAATGGTCCCGCCAGACCTACGACGAAGGCGCCGTGGTGCTGTACGGCCGCTGCGATGAGGATCTTGGTGCGCCGTACCAGCCGTTCGCGGAAGCGCTTCGTTCGCTCGTGCCGTGCATCGGCGCCGACCGTCTGCGGCGCCTTCGCGGCGTCGAAGCGCTTCTTCCGCTGGTGCCCGGATTGACCGACGTGCTGCCGGATCTTGCCGCGCCGCCGCGCGCGGACCCGGACACCGAACGTTATGCACTGTTCGACGCCGTCGTCGCGCTGCTGGGCGTCGCGTCGACATGTGCTCCCGTCGTCTTGATCCTCGACGATCTGCACTGGGCGGCCAAGCCCACGCTGCTGCTGTTGCGCCACCTTCTGCGGTTCGGCGAGCACGCCCACGTTCAAATCGTCGGCACCTACCGCAGCACCGACCTCGACCGCTCGCACCCTCTTGCGGGGATGCTCGCCGATCTTCACCGCGACGGGTCGGACACTCGCCTTCATCTCCGTGGGCTCGACGAAGACGATGTCAGCGCATACGTGGCCGAAGCGGGCTACGACGACGAGGAACTGGGCCGGGCGTTGGCTACGGTCACCGGCGGTAACCCGTTCTTCCTCATCGAGGCGCTGCGTCACGTGGCTGAGAGCGGCGGTCGCTGGAATCCCGACACCCTGCCGCAGGGCGTCCGGGAAGCGGTGAGCCGCAGACTGTCTCGACTTTCGCCGGAGACCAACACGGCCCTCGCCGCTGCGGCGGTGGTCGGCAGCCGGTTTGCCGTCGACCTCGTGGAGCGGGTCGTCGGCGCCGACCTCGTCGATGCGTTCGACGAGGCGTGCAAGGCGGGCATCGTCGTCGAAGAGCCCGGCGGCCGCTACCGGTTCAATCACGCCATAGTCCGCCAGTCACTGCTCGCCGAACTCGCGTCGGTACGCCGGATGCGGCTTCATCAGCGCATCGCCGCGACACTCGAGACGCAGACAGGCGCGGATGACGAGTTGTTGGGCGAACTAGCTCACCACTATTTCGAATGCGCGTGGGCAGGCAACGCGGCCAAGGCCGTCGAATATTGCAGGCGCGCAGCAGACCAGGCGATGGCCCGGTTGGCTTACGAGGGCGCGGCCGAACTCTACGACCGTGCGCTGCACGCGCTGGAGGAACTCGACGACGAGTTAGCGGACCGCGACGATGTGCACGGCGAACTGCTGGTCGCGCGCTGTGAGGCGCTCCTGGCGGCAGGCGACGTCACGACGGCGGCGAGTGCGGTTTCCCAATTGCAGTGCGCGACAGGTGATTCACCTCGTCTCACCGCCTGGGGTGCCTGCTTCGACGGCCAGCTGTCGATGCTGACCCATCCCGAGCGGCTGGACGAAATCGAATCCGTGCTCGGTGCCGCGGCCGAAGAGCTGGCTGCGCTGAACGACGCGGCGGGGGAGGCGATGGCTCACACCGTGCGGGCCGGTTGCCTCGCTCGCCTCGGTCGAATCGCCGACTGTGAATTGGCGCTGGACCGCGCGCTCACTGCGGCGCGCCGTACCCGCGAACACCGCCGCGTGAACGCGGTGTTGGCGAACGCGCCGCTCGCGGCGCTATGGGGTCCAAACCCGGTTCCGCGGGCGGGCGGGCGGTGCCTCGACGTGGTGCGGCTGCTTCGCATCACGACGGGCTCGCCCGTGGTCGAAGCGACGTCCACCCGTTGCCAGGGAGTGCTGGATGCGTTTCGCGGACGCGCGGCCGCGGGTCGCAGCCTGATCGAGTCCGCCAGACGCACGCTCACCGAACTCGGCCTACGGCACGCCGTCCTCGAGGTCGACCACTTCGCGGGGATCGTCGAACTGGTCGCCGACGATCCTGCGGCGGCCGAACCGTACCTGCGCCGGGCGTACCGCGGTTTCCGACGGATGGGTATCGACACCGACACCGCCGAGACGGCCGCGTTGTTGGCGCGAGTCTGCCTCGCGATGGACAGGGACGCCGAGGCCGATGAATTGTGTACGGAGAGCGAGCGTTTGGCCGGCCACGCGCTGAGGGCGGCGATCGCCTGGCGCACGGTGCGGGCGCAGCTGTTGGCGCGCAGCGGCGCAGCCGATGAGGCGCGGCGCGTGGCACAGGAGGCCGTCGCCATCGCTGGGCGCACGGATGCGCTGGTCGACCACGGCGACGCGTGCCTTGCGCTGGCAACGGTGTTGGAGGCCATCGGTGATGTGACCGGCGCGCGGGCCGCGGCCGAGCAGGCGGTGGGTCTGTACGAACGGAAAGGGGCTGCGGCGCTAATCGAGAAGGCGCGCAGGCTGCTGACTACACATGCGGTCACACCGGAGCGCGCTTCTGATGACCACCGCAGCGTCGAGGTCGTGAATGCTTGCGTACGGGCGGGCAGCCGGGTGATCGACGCCGTCAATCGCGGGGCATGGGACGAGGTCGAACGACTGCTTGCTCCGCGCGTATCCGTCGAGAGCAGACGAAAGATCGTCGGCTTCCCTCGGATCGACGTCCTATCGAGCGAGTGGCCGCAGTATATGCGACATTTCGTCGACACCGGCATGGTGTGCTACCGGCACGCGGTTGTCGCCGTGCGGGGCGAGCGTCTTGCGCTCACGCGGTTGGAGTTGAGCACCGCGGATCTGAGTTCGGGTGCGCCGCAGGACCAACTGCTCCATCTCGCAGGTCTCGATGAGAACGGTCGAATCGCCATGCAGGTGTGGTTCGACGTCGAAGACATCGACGGCGCACTCGTCGAGTTGGATGCCGCGCATGCCCGATTCGACTGTCGGCATCCAGGCGCCTCGCTCGAGAACGCTGCAAGCCGAGCCGATTCGCGAGTCAACTCGCTATTTGCCCGCAGGCAATGGGACGAGATCGGTGAATCGTTCACAGAAGACATTCGGGTGGACGACCGGCGTCGAGGAGTCCAGCGGGTGGGGATCGGACGGGCCACGATGCTCGCGGAAGTACAGGCGACCGGTGACGTGGGGACGGCGACGATGACCTCTGAAGTCCTCGCCACCCGCGGCCAGCGCCTCGCTCTCGTCCGCACCCTTGACCTCAGTCGAGAACCACGGCCCGACGCCTACTACGGCGAACTGCTGCGCATCACCGAAATCGACGCGCAAGGACGTATTGCTGCGTTCACCGTCTTCGACGTCGACGAGATGGACGCCGCGTTCGTCGAACTCAACGCCCGTTATCTTGCCGGCGAGGCCGCACCCCACGCAGACGTCTGGCAAGCGATTGTCGAGGGCGGCATCACACTCAACCGTCGCGAGCCGGGCGCGATGGCGGAGGGCATCTCCGCATTCGTCGACCATCGACGAATCTCCTTCGGGTCGGACGATATCGGTCATGTGACCGACAGGCTGTGGGAGCTGTTGCCGGAGGCGCGTTATCGGGCAGTAGCGGTGTACGCGCTCGATGCCCACGGCGCGGTCATCAATCTCGTCATCGACGGCATCGACGTACACGGCAATGAATTACGTTGGTCGGTCGCCGACGTCATCACGTTCGAGTCTGGACGAACGCGGTTGGAGGTGTTCGAGGACGACGACGTGGACGCTGCGCTCGCCCGCTTCGAAGAGCTGCGCCCGCAGCAGCGACGGCTGGAAAACGGCGCCAGTCGCGCGGCCGAGCGTTACCTCGCGCACTTCGCGGCCCGTCACTGGGATGCGATGAGGGCCATGCTGGCCGACGCCTTCGTTGGCGATGATCACCGCCGGGTGGTTGGCAGTGGAATCCGGCGCGGTCGGGATGCCGAAATTGCGAACGCGCGAGTCGGCGCTGAACTCGGGTGCACCGAGGTTCTATCGACCCCAGTGGCGACTCGCGGGCAACGCCTGGCACTGGAGCATCACGCATTCGCCGTCCGCGACCGTTCCGCTGCAGTTGTCGGTGAAGCACTCGACCTTCTTGAGATCGACGCCGACGGCCGGATCGTGGCTCTGAGCACCTTCGATCCTGAGGACGTCGACGAAGCGATCGCTGAACTCGATACTCGCTACCTCGCAGGCGAGGCGGCACCGCATGCGCGCATCTGGCAGGCGGTCATCGACATGGTCGCCGCGCTCAACCGTCACGAATTGTGGCCGACCTTTCACAGCACAGAATTCATCGACCATCGTAGAATCCCCGTTGCGCCAGGGGATTTCGAACATGCCCTGCGGACCCTGTGGAACCTCGCGCCAGATGCACACTATCGCGTGACGCGGGTGCACGCACTGACCGCGGACGGTGCGGTCATCGGCCTGGCGGTCGACGGCACGCACGCGAACGGGACCGAAGTGCAATGGGCATTCGCTCTGTCGTGGACGTCCGAGTCAGCGCGGGTGGAGGTGTACGACGAGGATGACTTGAACACCGCGCTCGCCGGGTTCGAACAGCGCGCTCAGCCGCCCGTACAACTGGAGAACGAGGCGAGCCGAGCGTACGAGCGGATCAAGGCCTGCTTCATGGACCGCGACTGGGACCGTGTGGCCGAAATTCTGGCCGCAGACGTGGTCACCGACGACCGTCGCAGCGTGGTCAATGCGGGCCTGGTACGAGGCCGGGACGCCACCATCGCCGACTTGACGGCGATGGCCGGAGTGGGAATGAAGTTCATCGCCTCCGAGGTGGTCGCAACCCGGGGCCAGCGGCTTGTCCTCAATCATGGCTGGGCCTACGGCCATGACCGGGGACCCAACGCGTCTCGTACCGACCTCCTCGATGTCGTCGAGATCGGGGCGGACGGACGCATCGCGGCCCGTGCCGTCTTCGACCCCGATGACCTGGCCTCCGCCTTCGAAGAACTCGACGCCCGCTACCTTGTCGGCGAAGCCGCAGCGCACGCGCACACGTGGTCGGTGATCGCCGAGGCCTACTCGAAATTCAATCGGCGCGAGCAGATAGCGCTCGACTGGGTTTTCGTCGACCACCGCCATGGGACACCGTTCGCGTCCAATGTCCTCGCTTCATCTGGGCATGCTCAGGTGTGGGACCTCACGCCGGACCTCTATGTCTATGTCGAGATGGTGCATCGACTCAGCAGTCGCGGAGTCCTGGTCACCCACAACTCCTACGGGAGCTCACCGGAATGCTTTGGCGCCGAATGGCGGATGGTTCAACTCTTGACGGTCGAAAACGACCGCATCACCCGCTGCGAGCTTTTCGACGAAGCGGATCTCGACGTGGCCCTGGAGAGGTTCGACCACGTTGCCGCAGCGACACGCCGATTGGAGAACACCGCAAGCCGGGTGTTCGAACACTTCAACGCCAGCCTCGCGGATCGGGACTGGAATGCGATGGCGCAGACGATCGCCGACGGCATAGTGAACGAGGATCGGCGACGTGTGATCAGCAGCGGCATCCAACGCGGTCGAGACGCCCAGATCGCCAATCTACGGGCCGTTGTCGAGGTGGGTGTCAGAAAACTCGATGCGACAGTCATCGCGACGCGCGGCGACCGCCTCGCACTCGGCCGAACCCGGGTATCGGGTGGCGGCCGACGAGCGGAGGCTTTCAACCTCGAGATGCTCACTGTCATCGAAACGGACGCGGACAACCGAATCGTGGCGGGTATCAGCTTCGACCTTCAAGATCTCGACGCAGCCTTCGAGGAACTCAACACCCGATACCTTGCCGGTGAAGCCGCCGCGCATGTGCACACATGGTCGGTCATTTCCGCTGGCTACGCGGCGCTCAACCGGCATGAGGCACCGACGACCACAACGGATTTCGTAAGTGTCGACCACAGACGAGGGGTCACCTTCGCCCAGGGGGACTTGATTCCTTACATCCATGCCGCCTTTGAGCTAGCGAAGGACATCGAGGTTCGCGTCGAGGCCGTACACCAATTGAGCGATCGCGGTGCAGTCGTCACGCATGCGGCATACGGCACCTCACCCGATGGCTTTCACGCAGAGTGGCGAGAGGTCACAGTGCTGGCGATCGACGGCACCGCGGTCAACCGCTGCGAGATGTTCGACGAGGCAGATCTCGACGCCGCTCTCGCCAGGTTCGACGAACTCACTGCCGCACCACGCCACCTCGGTAACGCGGCGACACACGCCAGGGCGCAGCTCGCGGAGGCCTTCAACCGCCGCGACATGGACCGGTTCCTTTCCCTTCATGATCAAAACGGGCGCTACGACGATCGACGAAAAGGTCTAGGAGACAGCGGAAGAGCCGAGCCAAGGGTGGTGCACGCGGTGCTCGACGCCCCCAAGAACTGGCGGATGGAAGTGGAACCAGTCGCCATCAGAGGTTCTGGCATCGGCCTCACCCGGGAGAAGTGGCGTGACACCAGCGAGGACGACCAGCCGATCACCGCCGAGACATTGATGGTGACGGAACTCGGTGACGACGGCTTGATCCGCCGCACAGTTCTTTTCGATCCGGACGACAAAAACGGCGCGATCGCGGAACTCACGGCGCGCTGGATCGCGTCGGGGGAGGTCACGCATCCGGCGGTCATCGAGGCAGCCAGCCAAGAGAACGAGGCGTACAACCGTCACGACTGGGATGCGATCGCTGCCATCGAAGCCGATGCCGCCTACGTAAATCATCGGCAACTGACGAGTGAACATCCCGAAACGATTGCCGACCACTGGCGATCGATCCGCGCGCTGACCTCGCTGATCCCCGACATGTGGGTGGACCCTGCCGAGATACTCGCGCACTCAGCGACCAGCGTCGTCAGTCATGTCATCGTGAGAGGCACCACCGCCGGAGGTACCGCGATCGAGCTTCCGGCCCTCGTTCTCATCGTCTTCGACGCAACCCGTGTTGCTCGGATGGAGGCGTTCGACCTGTCGCAATGCGATATGGCGCTTGAACGCTTCACCGAACTCAGTTCCCACGTACAAGGACTCGCGAACGCCGCGATCAGGACGTGGACGCGAATAGTCGACGCGATCAATCGACGCGATGCGGAGGCTTTCCACGCCCTCTCGTCGGCTGACGGACGGTTGGAGGACCGGCGCAAGGGTCTGCACGCGTCGCATGTGGGGCTCGAACGACGCAAAGCCGCTGAGGCCATGTGCCGAGCGCCGGATTCTTGGCATTTCGAGGTAGCACCCGTTGCCATCCGAGGAAAGCACCTTGGGCTGACCCGGGAGAAATGGCGGGACATGGGTGAAACGGACCGTCCGGTCACCGTCGAATCCCTGACGCTGACCGAAGTCACGGATGACGAATTGGCGCACAACGCAGTGATTTTCGATCCGGAGGACATGAACGGCGCGCTCGCTGAACTCACCGCTCGCTGGCTCGCATCAGGCGAGGTGACGAATCCCGAAGTCATCGAAGCGCACCTGAAGGTACTTCAGCAACTGAACCGTCACGACTGGCCGGCGTGGCGGGCAAGCATCGCCGGCGCCACGTACCTCAACCACCGTCAACTAGGAGCAGGCGAGACGGTCGATGACTTCAGCACATCAGTCGCCGCGATCGCCTCGCTCATCCCGAACGTCTGGGTGGAGCCCACCGAAATCATCGACTACTCGGCGTCGGGTGTTCTCAGCGACCTACTGGCGAGGGGGACATCGGCAGACGGTACCGAGGTCGAGATTCCGATGGTGATGCTCGGCTTGTTCGACGGTGGTCGACTCAGTCACTTCGAGATGTTCGACTCCGACCAGCGCGACTTCGCCGTCACGCGGTTCCGGGAACTCGATCAGTCGACCCGTTGACATGCAGCCGTGGGGCTGCATATAGTCAGACATGCAGCCATTCAGCTGCATATAACGGATATGGCAGAGATGGACGAGGTATTCAAGGCGCTGGCGGACCCGAGCCGCCGCCTGTTGCTTGACAGCCTCAATGCCCGCAACGGGCAGAACCTGCAGGAGTTATGCGCACGGCTGTCGATGGCGCGGCAGTCCGTCAGCAAGCATCTTGCCGTGCTCGAGGCGGCCAATCTGGTCACCACGGTGTGGCGGGGACGGGAGAAGCTGCACTACCTCAACGCGGAACCCATCAACGCGATCGCCGACCGTTGGATAACGCAGTATGACCGCGCGCGGGCGCAGGCGCTCGCGGACCTCAAGACAGCATTGGAGAGCGAATCAATGAGCGACAGTATGAAATTCGTCTACACCACCTATATCCGCACCACGCCGGAGAAGCTCTGGCAGGCGATCACGGATCCCGCGTTCTCGCATCGGTACATGGGCCACGCAATGGTGTCTGACTGGAAGAAGGGCTCCACATACGCCTGGGAGGACCACGGGCTGACAATCGAACACCCCGAGCAGGTGATTCTGGAGTCCGATCCGTACCGCAGGCTGGCGTTCACCTTCCATACCTTCGTGCCCGAACTCGCTACGGCCGTCGAACAACTCGACGAACAGACCGTGGCCACGTGTGCCGCGGAAGGCCGCTCGAAGGTCTCCTTCGACATCGAACCGGAGGGCGAAATGGTCAAGTTGACCGTCATCCACGACGACTTCGGTCCCGACAGCACGGTGCTGGGCCTGATCTCCGGTGGCTGGCCGTGGAAGCTCTCCAACCTGAAGACGGCGCTCGAGCAATCATGACGAGCGACATCAATACACCACCGGTCGTATCGCCGCAGGAGTGGGACGCCGCCTGGCGTGAAATGCTCGCCAAGGAGAAGGAAGTGATGCGCGCCAGGGATGCATTGGCGGCGCAGCGTCGCCGAATGCCCTGGCTGGCAGTGGAAAAGGAATATACGTTCGACGGCCCCGACGGCAAGCTGGGCCTGCTCGACCTGTTCGACGGCAGGCGCCAGTTGATCGTCTACCGCGCGTTCATCGAACCCGGCACGGGTGACTGGCCCGACCACGGCTGCGTGGGTTGCTCACTGATGGCCGACCACGTGCCCAACCTCGCGCACCTGAATGCACGCGACACCACTTTCGTCTACGCGTCGCGTGCGTCGCAGCAGGATCTGGAACGGATGAAGAGAAAAATGGGCTGGCGGCACCCGTGGTTCACCATCACCGACGACTTCGCCGACGACTTCGGCGTGAAGGATTGGCACGGCACCAACGTGTTCATCAGGGACGGCGACCGCGTGTTCCGCACCTATTTCATCAATGGTCGTGGCGACGAGGTTTTCGTCAACACCTGGAACTTGCTCGACGTGACAGCCCTGGGTCGACAAGAGGATTGGGAAGATTCCCCGGATGGCTACCCGCAGACCCCCCCTTATGAGTGGTGGAGTTGGCACGACACCTACGCACAGCACTCACCGTGGCGATGGTTCGGCGATCCGGACCCGATGGATCCCAATGACCAGCGGCCACCGCGAAAGGAATCATAGACGCGGCCCTGGCTCCGCGAAATGCACGTTTTGCGCAGGCCTACTCGCACTTTCCCTGCAAAACGTGCATTTCGCGGATAGATGCGACGGTATCGATCGATCCGACCGATCGGATACGAGGACACCACGGTGCGTTCTCCGCGGACCGGTCGAGCACCGCTCGACGAGACAGTCACCTACATCGACGGCTAGGACGGCACCGTCTTCAGCGCCTCGTCGAGGCATTCGCGCCAGCGGCCGTTGTCCACCGCCTCGATCGCCGTGTCGCCGCCGAATGCGCTGGAGATCACCACTTTCGGCTGCACGGCCGCAAGCGCTTCAAGGCTGGACCTCAGCGCGGCAGCGCTGCCGCGGCCTGGGGCAAGGAATGTCGCCCACGTGCCGTCGCCGGTCGGAAACATCGTGTCGCCCGTGAACAAATACTTCTTCCCGCCCGCACCCTCGACCAGATAACACGTGCTGCCGTCGGAATGTCCGGGCGTCGGAATCACTTCCAGCCCGTTCTCGTCGACATGCCGCCGAGGGCCGACAGGCACGTCGACGCGCGCGTGCCGGTTGATGGCAGCCAGTTCGGCCGCCGGTGCGTGCAACCGGGAACCGAACCGCTCGGCGATTCGGGCCAGCATCGGACCGGCCTCGTCAAGATGCGACAGGTACTGCGCGCTGATCCCGCCGAGGTCGTCGATTGCGTCGAAGTCCGCATCGGAGGCCAGGCTGTAGAACAGGATGTTTCCGCCTGACCGCTGCCACAGATAAGCGTGGGTCGTCAGCCCGGGAAACGGGGAATCGGTGCGGGTCTGCCAAAGATCCTCGCGGATCTGGGTCATCTCGGAACTCATGGTTCCACCGTGCTGCCTCAACCGTTGTTGAGGTCAAGCCCTGGCCGCGGACGCGATCCGTCGGGCCACATCGGCCGCCACCGCCAGTACGTCAGGGTCGTCAGCGGCCACGTAGCGATCGGCGGCACGGTCGTAGCTGGCGCCTGCGATCGCGCCGTGATCGGTGGCCAGCTCGACAAACTCGACGGGCCAACCGTTGTCGCGCATCGTCGCCGCGAACGAGCGGCTCACCTCGACGGGCACCACATCATCGGCCGCACCGTGCAACAGCGTGAAAGGTGAAGGGTTGTTGGGCAATTGGGTGGGCAGGGGTGCGCCGGTTATCGGGCTTCGTGCCATGAACGCACCGGCCAGGCAGATGGTATGCGCAACAGACACATCGAATTCCCCGGCGTTGATGGCCAGCCCGGCAGCGGCGGCACCACCCAGTGACCAGCCGACGAGGCTGAATGCGTCCGGACCAAATCGCTGCGCGACAAACTCGACCGATCCGAGGAGGTCCCTGCGGCCGCCATCAGCGGCGTGGGAGTTCCAATCCGGCACCGCCACCGTGAGCCCGTGGCCGGCCACCAGTTCGGCGAGCGGTCGCATCGTAGCGCGCGCATCGGTCTGCGCGCCGTGCCACATCAGCACCACGGGGCCCGTTTCACCGATCACGTCAACCGCCCTGCCGGGGCCGTACTCCAGCGTCTGCATGTCCGCAGTCTGCCCACCGCGCGCCGCGGCTAACCCCGTGAGCGACGGGCGTCCCGGGTGTACGCCGCCCAGATCTGCGCTTCGCTGGGAAGGGGTAGATACGTGTGCCCGCATTCCAGGAGCCAAGCCCCGGGACCGGCCGTTCGCGTCAGCCTGAATCGACTGCAGTACCGACAGTGCACCATGACTTTCAACTCCTCTCGTGCCGCGGTTTGTATGTCTGAGCAGCACACTATGGAGTTGCGACGAGCGCCGAAACGGGTTGCACGCCCCTACGCCGTCTGCCCGCCATGGGCATATCCGCGGTCGCGAGGTTGGGGGATTAGGGGCTATTTGGTGCCGAAGATGCGGTCCCCGGCGTCACCAAGGCCCGGCAGGATGTAGCCGTGCTCGTCGAGTCGGCGATCCATGGCCGCGGTGTAGATCGGCACGTCGGGATGTGCGGCGTGCAGTGCGGCGACGCCTTCCGGGCAGGTCAGCAGGCAGACGAATTTGATGGATTTCGGCCCGCATTCCTTCAGCCGATCGACCGCGGCCACCGCCGAGTTGCCGGTCGCCAACATCGGGTCGACCACCACGACGTCGCGCTCGGCTAGTTCGCCGGGCATCTTGAAGTAATACTCAACGGCGACAAGCGTTTTGGGGTCGCGGTACAGGCCGATGTGGCCGACGCGGGCACCGGGCACCACGCTGAGCATGCCGTCCAGAATTCCGGTGCCTGCCCGCAGAATCGATACGAACACCAGTTTCTTGCCGTCGATCACCTTGCCGGTGGTGCTCTCCAACGGGGTATCGATCGCGATGTCGTGCAGCGGCATGTCGCGCAGCACCTCGTAGGCCATCAGTGCCGAGATCTCGTGCAGCAATTGGCGGAAGCTGTTGGTGGAAGCGTCTTTTCGACGCATCAGCGTGAGCTTGTGCTGCACCAGTGGATGCTCGATCAGGTGTACGGCGGCCATGGCGCTAGAAGACCGTCCCGTCGCTGACAACGGAAATCGGGGGACTCCCGTCACGCAGGCGTGCGGCCAGTGCTCTACCTGCAGCCCAGGTGCCGCCCTCGAGCACACACGCCAACGGCATGTGATCGGCGGCCACGCCCAGAGCTGTGCGCACCAGCGGAGCCAGTTCGTCGAGCAGGGCCACGGTCAGCGCCCGCCACTCGACCACCAGTTCGTCGCCGACGTCCCAACTGCGCACCGCCCATTCCGGATCCCGCAACCGCAGCACACCGGTGTCCAGCAGCAGGCCACCGTTGCGATACTCGGGGAGACCGGTCAGTTCATCCAGGTTCTCCACCCGCATACCAGCGCACTGGACCGGTTCCAGCAGCGAATAGGTCAGCCACTGCGACAGCTTGTGAAACGGCACCCAACCGCCGGTCAGGCCCGGCCCCGGTACGGCGGCGTGGCGCCAGCAGTCGCCCAGTGGCTCGTCACCGATATCGTTGGGCGCCAACCACACTCGGGACAAAGAGGTCAACACCTTGGTCAAGATGTCGTGTGCGGCGATACGGCGACCGGCCGTCAAATCGAAAAGATCACACGGCCGACCATCGGGGCCCAACGCCTCAGCCAGCCTGTGCAGCACCGACACCCGGCCTTCGAGCCCCACCAGCGGGTTGCCTGGTCGGCACTGAAATGCGTCGGCCAGCCCGGCCGCGGTCAGATCCCGCAAGCCCGATCCGTCCACCTGCAACGGGCGCGCCGGATCGGAGGAGAACACGCCCGCGCAGAAGGCGTGCCAACTCGCCACACCGAGGCCTTCGGACCGGCTGAAGCGCTGTCCGGTCGTTGTTTCCAGGTAGTGCCAGTTCGGACCTGCGCCCGCGTCGAGTAAGACGCTGACCACGGTCAGATCGACCATTGCCCGCGGGTCGAGATCGGCCCTGCGCTCGACACCGCCTGCCTCGAAGTGACGCCAGCGGCTGTGGAACGGGATGTGCAGATCCGGGTAGCGGGCTCGGGTGAGGTCGGCGACATCGGCAGCGGCCGCGTGCAGCGAGTCGTCGTCGACCACGAACCAGGGGGAGTCGCCAGCCCTGGCCCGGGTGAGCAGATAGTGCGCGCGCTCGCGGATCGCGGTGGTGGTGCGCAGTGCCGTGACCGCGCCCACCGGGCTGTTGGTGTCGTGCTCGGCCCGCACGCCGGCGAGGCTCATCCGTCGAACCCCCGACCCTTGGCCTTGCGCAATTCCTCGGCGTCGGGCACCGGTCCCGGAGTGAAGTAACCCGCGGCCATCTTCGCGTCGATCTCGACGCGGGCGTCGGGCGGGATCAGCGCGTCGGGGATGTTCACCCGTTTGCCGACCTCGATCCCCGACGCGGTGATGGCGTCGTACTTCATGTTGCTCATCGAGACCAGTCGGTGAATTCTGGTGATCCCCAACCAGTGCAGCACGTCGGGCATCAACTCTTGGAAACGCATGTCCTGCACGCCGGCCACACATTCCGTGCGGGCGAAGTACGCCTCGGCGGTGTCGCCACCGGCTTGGCGCTTGCGGGCGTTGTAGACCAGGAACTTCGTCACCTCACCCAGCGCGCGGCCCTCCTTGCGGGAGTAGGCGACCAAGCCGACGCCGCCGCGCTGGGCGCCGAGGATGCACTCTTCGATCGCATGCGTCAGGTACGGGCGGCAGGTGCAGATGTCCGACCCGAAGACGTCGGACCCGTTGCATTCGTCGTGCACCCGCGCGGTCAGTTCGACGCTGGAATCACTCAGGTCCCTGGCATTGCCGAAGATGTAGATGGTCTGCCCGCCGATGGGCGGCAAGAAGACCTCCAGGTCCGAGCGCGTCACCAGTTCGGGGTACATGCCGCCGGTCTCTTCGAACAGCACGCGGCGCAGACTCGTCTCGCTGCAGCCAAACCGCTGCGCCACGCCGGGCAGGTGCCAGACTGGTTCGATCGCCGCCTTGGTCACCAGCGCGGCGCCCGTCGGCAAAAGGATCCGGCCGTCGGGAACCAGTCGTCCCTTGTGAACGGCTTCCATGATCTCCGGCACGATCACATGCGCTTTGGTGATCGCGATCGTCGGTCTGATGTCGTAGCCGGCGGCCAGGTCGGTGGCGAAGACGTCAGCCACCATGGCTCCCCACGGATCCAGGCTGACGATCGCCCCTGGTTCGCTCCACCTGGGAGATGGACCGATGACGTCGGTGGGCGCGGTGTCGGTCAGATCGGCCTTGTGCTCGCGCGACAGCGCGCCGGCCGCCACTGCCAATGCGCGGTAGACGCTGTACGAGCCACTGTGCGTCCCGATCACATTGCGATGCGCGCGCCTGGTGGTGGTGCCGATCAAGGGACCGCGTTCCGTCGCGGTCGGCGCACCCCAGCGAATCGGCGGGGCATCGAGGCCGCCGCTGTGCGACGTCAGTCTGATATGCCCCGAAGCGCCGCTCGACATCGCAGGCCGTGGCTCATCGGCACCGGCATCAGCAGACATGGTCGTCCTCGCTCGAGAAGGCGCAAGCATATCCACTCTGCCCGTTCGGCGCTGTTCATGCAGAGGCATCGGTCGCGACACGCCATAGCAAACACAAATTCGCCTACAACGCGCCGCGGCGGCAAACACCGCGCGTACCATCACGGCATGCTGCGGGAGGACGCCCCCGGCCGGTTCGACTACCTGTTCGAGCCGCTGGAAGCCGACGAGTCCGCCGGTGACGGCGCCGATGAGACCGCGTACGCGTTTCCCCGCCGGCGAGAAGACGGCCGCTGGTCGCGCCGAATCGTGCTCACCTGCGTCGTGCTAGCAACGCTGGCGGCGGCCGCCGCGACGGTCGTCGTCTTACTCGGGCCGATCGCACCTGCGCGGCCCATGATCACGCCGACCGACACCACACCGCTGACCACGACGCGCTCGACCACGCCCTCCCCGGCGGCGCCGACCTCGACAGAACTGTCCATGCCCGGGCTGCCCGCGACCGTCAGCGCCTCCGCACCGCCGACTCCGACCGCACCGCCACCGCCGGTGCCGCCCACTGCCGCCAGCGCACCGCCCGCGACCATGCCGCCCCCGCCAACAACCCGCGCGCCGATCAGCGTCAGCCCCGAATCGCGTGCGCCGTTCCCGAATCACGGTCCGCCGCGGAAAAACGATGACGGCGGCGGCCTGCTCGGCGGACTTCTGTAGGCGTCACTCGCGAGCCGTGGGTTTTACAGAAACCACACAGCATTTGGTGCACGGCGATTGGCCAAGGCCGCTGTTATTCTGCCAACGCCGGGGCTTGAGCCGCCGGCGTCGCGGTCCGAAACAGCAGAGTCCCTCACGAAAAGAGTTTTGTGCGCACCGGAGAGATCAAAGCCCTATCCGGCTTGCGCATCGTTGCCGCAGTGTGGGTGGTGCTGTTCCATTTCCGGCCGTGGCTCGAAGTGTCGGCGCCTGGGTTCAGGGCGGCGCTGGCTCCTGTGATCAATTGCGGCGCCCAGGGCGTCGACCTTTTCTTCATCCTCAGCGGCTTCGTGCTGACGTGGAACTACGTCGACCGCATGGGCGAGTCGTTTTCGATGAAGGCCACACTGCATTTCCTGTGGCTACGGCTGGCCAGGGTGTGGCCGGTGTACGTGGTGACGCTTCATTTGGCGCTGGCGTGGATCATCTTCACGCTGTACGTCGGCCACCTGCCGTCACCGGTGGCCGATCAGCTCAGCGCCGTCAGCTACGCCCGGCAACTCCTGCTGGTGCAATTGTGGTTCCAGCCGTTCTTCGACGGGTCGAGCTGGGACGGACCCGCCTGGTCGATCAGCGCGGAGTGGCTGGCCTATCTGCTGTTCGGTGCCACGGTGCTGGTCATCTTCCGGATCGCCAGGGCCACCAGCGTCAGGGGGTTGCTGATGCTGGCCGCAGTAGCGTGCCTGCCGCCCGCGCTGCTGTTGCTCGCGACCGGCCACTTCTACACCCCATGGAGTTGGCTCCCGCGGATTGTCATGCAGTTCACCGCGGGTGCGCTGGCATGCGCGGCCGTCCGCAAGATGCAGCCGTCCGACCGGGTCCGCCGTGGCGCCGGCTATCTATCCCTTGCGATCGGCATCGGCATCATCGCCATCCTGTACTTCCTGGACGCGCACCCCGTACCCAAGGTGTCGGATTCCAGTGGGCTCGTCGACGTGTTGTTCGTCCCGTTCGTCGTGACGTTGGCCATTGGAGTCGGCAGCCTGCCGCGGCTGCTGTCGACCAGGGTGATGGTGTACGGCGGCTACATCTCGTTCAGCCTGTACATGGTCCACGAAATCGTGCACACCGCATGGAATTGGGTCACCGCCCAATTCGAGATCGTCCTCACCCCGAGTTGGTCGGCCAAGCTGATCGTGGCCGCTGTGTTCGCCGTCGCCCTTCTCGGCGCGGTGCTGCTGTACCACTTGGTCGAAGAACCAGCGCGCATCTGGATGCGCAGAATGGTCAAGGAGCGACGCCTTCCAGTCGCCGATCCGCATTCGGAGGAACCCGACCCAGCGCAGGGCAAGCTTCAACCGATCCACGGCCCCCGGCAAGTGACCGCAAGTGCGGTGACAGCCCGCGCCGGCTGACGCATGGTGATCATCCAATTGCGCTGCGTCCGACGGCGATGCGGTGGTTCTGTAACGCGTTGTGCACAATTGGGGCCGGCGCGGCAATTCCCAGGATCCGGCCGTAGGCTGTTCCGGTGAGTCGTCTGGTCACATTCGTCGTTGCGATCGCTCTGCTGGTTGCTCTGTTGAACCCGGCTCCAACGTCGGTGAGGCACAACGAGATAAAGACGCTCGACGCCTCGATCAATCGCATCGCAGTGGTCGGAGACTCGTATACGACGGGCACCGATCTCGGCGGTATGGGGGCAAAGGGTTGGACGACCCGCGCGTGGCAGTTGCTGGCGCGCGACGGTGTCCGGGTGGCGGCCGACGTGGCCGCCGAAGGGGGCGCGGGCTACGGCACCCGCGGAAACCATGGCAGCGTGTTCGAGGACCTGACGGCCGATGCGGTCAAGCCAGACGACGCGCTGGTGGTGTTCTACGGCTCCCGCAACGACCAGAACGTCGACCCGACTCAATTGTCGGTCCTGGCTTGGGGCACTTTCCAATTGGCCCGTCGCACAGCACCATCCGCGAAGTTCCTGGTGATCGGTCCGCCGTGGCCGACCGCCGATCCGCCCGCATGGGTGCTCGGCATCCGCGACACGCTGAAGTATCAGTCAGGGGTCGCGGGCGCGACGTTCATCGATCCGATCGCCCAGGGTTGGTTCGTCGGACACCCGGAGTTGATCGGAAAGGACGGCGTGCATCCCACCGACGCCGGGCACGCCTACATGGCCGAAAAGATCGCGCCACTAATCGGCGCGCAACTCAGTCGGCAGATCTGACGACAACGCCCCGCAAGCCGGGTGACTTGCGGGGCGTCGCCGTGGTTTCGATCAGGCCAGGTCGAACCTGTCGTTGTTCATCACCTTGACCCAGGCGGCGACGAAGTCTTCGACGAACTTGCCCTTGCTGTCGTCCTGCGCGTAGACCTCGGCTATGCCGCGAAGCACCGAGTTGGAACCGAACACAAGGTCGTTGGCAGTCGCCGTCCACTTGACCGCACCCGAGGAGCGGTCCCGTCCCTCGTAGACGTTCTCCACGGTCTCCGACGGCTTCCACTCAGTGCTCATGTCGAGCAGGTTGAGGAAGAAGTCGTTGCTCAGCGTGCCCGGTGTGTCGGTGAGCACGCCGTGCTTGCTGCCGCCGTGGTTGACGTTGAGCGCCCGCAGACCGGCAACCGTCACCGCCATCTCCGGCGCCGTCAGGTTCAGCATGTATGCCTTTTCAACGAGCAGCTGCTCCAGCGGAGCCTTCTCGCCGGGACGCACGAAGTTGCGGAACCCGTCGGCCCGCGGTTCGAGCACCGCGAACGAGTCGACATCGGTCTGCTCCTGCGACGCGTCTGTGCGGCCAGGCGCGAAGTAGACGTCGATCTCGTAGCCGGCGTCGCGCGCCGCCTTCTCGACCGCTGCCGAACCGCCAAGCACGATCAGGTCGGCCAGCGAGACCCGCTTACCGCCGGCGGCATTGAACTCCTGCTGGATCTTCTCCAGCACCGGCACCACCTTGGCCAATTCGGCAGGCTCGTTGACCTCCCAATCCTTCTGCGGCTCGAGGCGGATGCGGGCGCCGTTGGCGCCGCCGCGCTTGTCGGTGCCGCGGAAGCTCGCCGCCGCCGACCATGCCGTCTTGACCAGCTGCTGCACGGTCAGGCCGGAATCGAGCAGCTTGCCCTTCAGCGACGCGATGTCGGCCTCGTCGATCAGTTCACCCTCTTGAGCGGGAACCGGGTCCTGCCACAGCTGCGGCTCGGCCACCCACGGCCCGAGGTAGCGCTCGATCGGGCCCATATCGCGGTGCATCAGCTTGTACCACGCCTTGGCGAACGCCTCGTTGAGCTCCTCCGGATGGTCGAGCCACCGCCGGGTGATCTCACCGTAAATCGGGTCGACCCGCATCGAGATGTCGGTCACCAGCATCGTCGGCTTGCGATCCGATCCGCCGAACGGGTCGGGGATCGTCGGCTCGGCGTCCTTGGCCTCGAACTGCCAGGCACCGGCGGGGCTCTTGGTGAGTTCCCACTCGTTGCCGTAGAGGATCTCCAGATAGCGGTTGCTCCACTGCGTCGGCTTGTCCGTCCAGACGACCTCGAGACCGCTGGTGACCGTGTCGCCGGCCTTACCGGAGCCGAACGGGCACTTCCAACCCAGACCCTGCTGCTCGATCGGGGCACCTTCCGGCTCGGGGCCCATACCCTCGTCCGGGCCCGCACCGTGCGTCTTGCCCAGCGTGTGGCCGCCGACGATCAGCGCAGCCGTCTCCTCGTCGGTCATCGCCATCCGGGCGAACGTCTCGCGAATGTCGTGCGCGGCGGCGAGCGGATCAGGCTTGCCTTCCGGGCCTTCGGGATTCACGTAGATCAGGCCCATGGTGGTGGCGCCGAACGGTTCGGCCAAGTGGCGATCGGTGTCGTTGGTTCCGCCGTACCGCTGGTCGGTGCCCAGCCAGGTGTCCTCCTGGCCCCACAACATCTCCTCTGGCTCCCAGATGTCCTCGCGACCGAACGCGAAGCCGAGCGTCTCGAAGCCGGCGGACTCCAGCGCGGCGTTGCCCGCATAGGCGATCAGGTCGGCCCAGGAGATCTTGTTGCCGTACTTCTGCTTGATCGGCCACAGCAACCGGCGCGCCTTGTCCAGGTTGGCGTTGTCCGGCCAACTGTTGAGCGGGGCGAAGCGCTGCGCGCCCTGCCCGGCGCCACCGCGGCCGTCGAAGATGCGGTAGGTGCCCGCGGCATGCCAGCTCATGCGGATGAACAAACCGGCGTAGCTGCCGTAGTCGGCGGGCCACCAGTCTTGCGAAGTGTTGATCAGGTCGATGACGTCCCGCTTGAAAGCCTCGACGTCGAGCTTGGCGAACTCGTCGGCGTAGTTGAAGTCCGCACCGAGCGGATTGCCTTTCTCGTTCTGCTTGTGCAGCACGGAAACGTCAACCTGCTCCGGCCACCAATCCCTGTTGGTCAGCGGAGCATGCGTCTTCGGTTTCGGCGAATCGATGACCGGGTTTTCGCTCTCGCTGTGACTGGCCGTCTTGGAGTCGTCATGCGGCGGCCGAACGTCAGATGTATCAGATGACACAGCATTCCTTCCGAGGGTGGGTGTTACGGGCTGTGATCACGGATGTGATCGCGCTGTTTGTGAAGCCGAGCAGTCGGGGCACAGACCCCAGTAGATGACCTCGGCCTCGTCGAGCACGAAGCCGTCGAGCGCGCCATCGTGGTCCGACGGAGTCAAGCACGGTGCCTCGCCGACCGCGCAGTCGACGTCGGCGATGACGCCGCAGGATCGGCAGACCACGTGGTGGTGGTTGTCACCGACGCGCGACTCGTAGCGGGCTACCGAACCCGAGGGCTGAATCCGCCGGACCAAGCCCGCGGTGGTCAGGGCCGCGAGCACGTCGTACACCGCCTGCCTCGACACGTCGGGCAGGTCGGACCGCACGGCTCCGAAGATCGACTCGGTATCGGCGTGCGGCAGCGCATGAACCGCCTGCAGCACCGCCAACCGAGGCCGCGTCACGCGCAGATCAGCAGCACGAAGCTGATCGGCGTAATCGGGTCCGGATGTCACGGCACCCAATATTGTCGCGTTTCTGGAATGAGTCAAGTATCTCCGCAGGACCATTTCGCGGCGCGCCGAGGCCGCAATCAGGCGGCGACAAATAATCGCGTCGATTTCATGGCTCCCGCGCGCAATGTCATTGCGGCATGGTGCTCACAACACCAGTTGTCCGCGAATCTTCCCGGCGCGCAACGCAACAGCGCGCACGGCCATGGATGTCGCCTTCGAAAGGCAAACAATGGTTCTACTTGCGCCCCCGGCGCTGACGAGCACACCGCCGCGACCGCGCGACGTATTCCTGCCGGGGGACGCCCGTCGTCGGTCTCGCCTCGGCACGCTGCGCCGCAGGCTGCGCTGGCCACTGGGCGTCTACACCACCCCGGTGCTGATCTTGTTGATCTGGGAGGTGTCGGCCCATGCGGGGTTGCTCAAGCCGGCCTACGCGCCTGCGCCGTCGGACATTTTGACCACGACGGTCGAACTCTGGCGCGACGGGGTGCTCGGTCCGGATCTGGCGATCTCGTTGCAGCGAGCGGGGATCGGCCTGGCGATCGGGTTGGCCGTCGGCATCGTGACCGGGGTGCTCGGCGGCTTCCTGCGCGCCGGCGAGTACCTCTTCAACGGTGTCGCGCAGATCTTGAACACCATTCCGCTGCTTGCGGTGCTGCCACTGTTCGTCGTGTGGTTCGGCATCGACGAGTTGACGAAGGTCTTGTTGATCGCGTTCGGGGCGGGGGTGCCGATGTATGTCAACCTGTTCTCGGCGATCCGCGGCGTCGACCAGCGGTTGATCGAGATGGCGCGCACCACGGGGGCAGGTCCTTGGCGAATCGTCACCCGAGTCCTCGTCCCCGGCGCGTTACCGGGTTTCCTTGTCGGCCTACGCTTTTCACTGGCCTACAGCATTCTGGGGCTGGTCGCCGCGGAGACGGTCAACGCCGATGAGGGGTTGGGCTTCCTGATCACGCAGGCCCAGACCTATCTACAGACCAACAAGGTCTTCGTCGGGCTGGTGATCTATTCGGTCCTCGGCCTGCTGGCCGACCAGTCCGTCCGGATTCTCGAGCGGGTGCTGCTGCGGTGGCGACCCAGCTATGAGGCGGTATGACGGCCGCGTTGCGCACCCAGAAGGGGGTGCTCGCCGAACAGGTCGTCCGCCGGTTCGGTGACCGCGTCGTGCTGGACCACCTCGACCTGGTGATCGACGACGACGAACTCGTGGTGCTGCTTGGCCCGTCGGGCTGCGGCAAGAGCACCCTGTTGCGACTGCTCGCGGGGTTGGACAAGCCGGACGGCGGTCGCATCGAAGTGCCTGCCAACCGCGCGATCGTGTTCCAGGGCGACCGTCTGCTGCCCTGGCAACGCGTGCTGGACAACGTCACGTTGGGTCTGCGCGGCGCTGACGCCGTCAACCGAGCCCGCAAGGCGCTGGCCGAGGTGAACCTTTCAGGTCGCGAAAGGGCCTGGCCCAAGCAACTTTCCGGTGGCGAGGCGCAGCGGGTCGCGCTGGCCAGGGCCCTGGTCTCGGAGCCCGACCTGGTGCTGCTCGATGAACCGTTCGCGGCACTGGACGCGATCACCCGGTTGCGCATGCACGACCTGGTGCGCGCACTTCGCCGCAAGCACCACGCGTCCATGCTGCTGGTCACCCACGACGTCGACGAAGCGATCGCCCTCGCCGACCGGATCGTCGTGATGAGCAGCGGCAGGATCGGTGACGCGCACGCTGTCCGACTGACTGCCGCCGAGCGGGAGGCCAGCGTCGCCCGCGAGGAGCTACGCGCCTCGCTTCTTACCGATCTCGGACTCGCCAGCCAGCACTAACCCACTTCGAGGAGAAATCATGTCGCACAAGTCTTTCCATGTGAGCATCGGAGCGGTGCTGCTCACCGCCGTGAGCGTGCTCACCGCGTGCTCCTCGGCAAAAGCGCCTGACGCTCCGCTGAGCAGCGCGGGCGGATCGACCGCGGCCAACCACCCCGAGTGGAGCCAGTACACCTTCACCATCGGTGACAACGGCGGTGACGGCAGCGAAGAGTTGGCGAAGGTGACCGGCGCTTTCGACGATGCCCCGTACAAAGTCCGCTTCGCCCGCTTCGACTACGGCCCACCACTGGTCCAGGCCGCCGCGACGGGCGACATCGACCTCGGCTACGTGGGCACGGTGCCACCGATCACCGGTGCGGCAAAGCAATTCGGCTTCAAGATCGTCGCCACCCAACACGGCTCCGATCCCGACAAGGCCGCCGAGAACATCATTGTGGGCAAGGACTCGCCGATCCGAACGCTCGCCGACCTGAGGGGCAAGAAAGTCGCGGTGCCGCAGGGGAGCTCGGCGCACGGTCTTGCGCTGCTCGCGCTCAAGAGCGTCGGTCTGACGCCGAAGGATGTGCAATTGGTGTACCTCAGCCCGGCGGCCGGCGCGACGGCCTTCGACACCGGCAAGGTCGACGCGTGGTCCATCTGGAATCCGCCGTCGGCGATCGCGGTCAAGGACGGGGCGCGCATCCTGGCCAAGGGGGTGCCGCCGATCGACCAAGTCAACAACTATTACGTGGCGAACGAGAAGTCGCTCAACGATCCCACCAAACGGGCCGCGCTTGCCGACGTGTTGACCCGCGTCGCGCGGATCTTCAACTGGGCTCAGCTGCATCCCGACGATTACGCGAAGGCGATCGCGAAGGAAACCGGCATCTCCAAGGAGGATGCCCGAACTACGGTGGACGCGTGCCAGTTCAAGGTCACTCAAGTGCTGCCGGAGGACATCAAGGCCGAACAGGACCTCAGCGACGCCTTCCTCGACGCCGGTGAGATCACCAAGAAGGTCGACGTCGCGGAGATCACCGACAACCTGCTTCCTGACGGCTTCGACAGCACCAAGCTGACATGAGCAGCCGTCGGGCACTTCATCTCAACGCCTTCTTGATGGAGGCGGGTCATCATGAGGCGGCGTGGCGGTTACCGCAGAGCAACCCGCGGGCCGACTTCGACCTGGCGCATTGGATTCGGTTGGCGCAACTGGCGGAGAACGCCAAGTTCGACTCGCTGTTCCTCGCCGATGGCCCGGCGCTGACGGGCACCGGGGCATTCCGCCCGCCCGGCCAACTCGAGCCGCTGACACTGTTGACCGCGCTGTCGCAGCACACCAGCCGCATCGGATTGATCGCGACCGTGTCGTCGACGTACAACGAGCCGTACAACCTGGCGCGGCGGCTCGCGTCGGTCGACCATGTCAGCGGTGGCCGCGCCGGGTGGAACATCGTCACCTCAGCCACTCCGGAGGAGGCGGCGAACTTCGGGCTCGACAACCGCCTCGACCATGCGTCGCGGTACGTTCGGGCCGACGAGTTCCTGAATGTCGCAAAAGCCTTGTGGGACAGCTGGGAACACGAGGCCTACCTCGGCGACAAAGCATCGGGTCGTTATGCCGACGTCGCATGCCTGCACGCGATCTCCCACCGCGGGGAGCACTTCAACGTCGCCGGTCCACTCAACGTGGAGCGTCCACCGCAGGGCTATCCGCTGCTGGTGCAGGCGGGATCGTCGGAGGACGGCAAGGAGTTCGCCGCCCGGCACGCCGAGGCGATCTTCACCGCGCACCAGACTTACGAGCGGGCCGCCGACTTTTACGCCAACATCAAGGCACGCACCAAAGCGGCGGGCCGGGATCCCGACGGCGTGCTCGTGCTGCCGGGGATCGTGCCGATCATCGGGTCGACCGAGCGCGAAGCCACGGAATTGGCCAAGGAACTCGACGAGCTTCGGGTGCCGCAGTACGGGTTGTGGCAATTGTCGAACATCCTCGAGGTCGACGCGTCGGCGTTCGAACTCGACACGCCGTTACCCGCAGCGGTGTTGGCGCGTCCGAAACTGGAAGGCGCCCAGAGTCGCGCCGACCTGATCATCGAGTTGGCACAGCGCGAAGCTCTGACCGTCCGCCAGATTCTGTCGCGGCTCGGCGGTGGACGCGGACACTTCACTTTCACTGGCACGCCGGATCAGGTCGTCGACACGATCGTCGCGTGGTTCGAAGGCGGCGCCGCTGACGGGTTCACATCATGGCGGCGGCGCTGCCGTCGGGACTGGAGACGTTCATCGATCAGGTGCTGCCCATCTTGCGGCGCAAGGGGCTGTTCCGCGAGGACTACAGCGGCACCTCGCTGCGTGAGCACTACGGACTTCCCGTGCCCGCCAACCAGTTCCACAACGTCGGGTGACGCAGCGGGGCCACCATGTCGCCGAGACTGCGGCCAGATCACGAGATTACCGAGAACCGCGATCTGGCCGCAGTCTCGAGCGGTCAGGCCGCTCGCGCCTGGAAATAGTGGCCCTCTTCGAGGTCGTCGAGCAGCCCGGGGCCGGTGGGCTGCCACCCCAACAGTTCGCGCGTGCGGGTGCCGGACGCCGCGACGTCGAGCGAGAAGAAAGCACCGAGCCAGCCGAAGTGGGAGGCCACGGCGTCCGGTGCGATGGAAGTGACAGGCAAGCCGAGATGGCGCCCGATCACAGCGGAGATGTCGCGGACCGCGACTCCGTTGTCACCGATGGCGTGTAGCCGCGCGCCCGCAGGCGCCGATTCGAGGGCCAACCGATACAGCCGGGCGGCGTCGAGTCGGTGGACGGCAGGCCACCGGTTCGACCCGTCCGCGGGGAAGCCGGAAACCCCTGTCTCCCTTGCAATCTCGATCAGTCGAGGAACAAAGCCGTGATCGCCCTTGCCGTGGACCGACGGCGGCAATCGAACCACCGAGACGCGCACACCACGGTCGGCGAATTGCAGCGCCGCCTGCTCCGAGAAGCGCGGCGAGTTGGGTGACGCGACGTCGTCTCGGTCAGGTCTCGACCGAGCGAGAACCCGGCCAGCCCCGAGGTCGCAACGAATGGCCGGTCCGATCCGGCGAGCACCTCGCCCATGGCCTCGATGGCGCCACGGTCGCTGTCCGCGGCCCTTGCGAAGTCCGCGAAATCGTGGGTGAACGCCAGGTGGATCACCGCATCGGCGGAATCAGCACCCGCCCGCAGGCTTTCGTGATCTTCGATGTCACCCCGGTGCACCCGCGTACCCGCGCGCTCGAGTGCACTCGCCGATGACTCGGACCGAGCCAGGCCGACGACCTGGTGACCGGCGGCGAGAAGTTGCGCAACGACGGCCGACCCCACGAAACCCGACCCGCCTGTGATGAACACTCGCATTGGAAACCTCCCATTGATGTCAGCTGCTGTCATCACAGCAACGACGATGACAGTGACTGTCATTCCCGTAAGCTCGGGGAGGTGAGCCGGTGGCAGCCCAACGCGCGCGGCCGCCTCGAGCAGGCGGCGCTGGAGCTGTACACGGAGCGTGGATTCGACCAGACCACGGTCGCCGAGATCGCCGACCGGGCAGGCCTGACAGAGCGGACTTTTTTCCGGCACTTCAACGACAAGCGTGAGGTGTTGTTCTGGGGGCAGGACGCGCTCATCGAACGGATGACCACGGCCATCGCGCAGGCGCCTGAGTCCGCGTCAGCGATCGACGCGGCGGGGGAGGGCTTGAGGGCTGCCGGCGAAATGCTGGAGACCCGCCGTGCCCAAGCCCGGCGGCGCCAAGCCGTCATCGACGCCAATCCTGGACTGCAGGAGCGCGAGTTGATCAAGCTGGCATCGCTGGCCGAGGCGATGGCCGCAGCGCTGAGGCGCCGCGGTGTCGCCGAGTCCGCGGCCGCGCTCACCGCCGAAACGGCGATCGCGGTGTTCAAGGTGGCCTACGGCAGATGGTTGAGCACCGCGGGACGAAAAGATCTGACCAGCGTCATCGGCGGATCGCTCGACGAATTGAAGGCGCTGACCGATCACACCCGACGGGCGTAGCGCTGCGCGAACCTACGCAGGATCGCAGGCGGATGTTCGACCCTGTGTTGCAACGCATCCGACTTCAACGACTCCGCGGTCTCGGGCGCGAAGTAGCCGTAATCCTTGTAGACGTCGATTCGAGTGCATATTCCGTCGGCGTCGAGTTCGGGATGAAACTGCGTCGCGTACACGTTGGCGCCCACGCGGAATGCCTGGATCGGACAATCCGCGGAGTACGCCAGCCGAACCAGGTGCGACGGCAGGGCACTGGCTCCCTCTTTGTGGCCGCCGTAGGCGTCGAAGCGTTCGGGTAAGTCGCCGAACAGCGGATCTCGGCGGCCTTCGTCGGTGAGGGCGACGGTCATCGCACCGACGGGCTCGGGATAGGTCCGGTCGACGGACGCACCGACGACAGAACCGAGCGTGCCGACGCCATAACAACAACCGAGGAACGGGAAGTCGGCGTCGACGATACGGCCGATCAGCGGAAGCAGTTCCGATTCGACGCGTCGCTGGGTTTTCGATTTCGATGCCACCGGGTCGCTGACGTTGTACGGTCCGCCGCCGAGGATGATGGCCGACCAGTCGCCGAGATCGATATCGCCCAACGACTGGTGCGTGAGCCGGATGCGGTGCATTCCGTCGGCATCGACCCCGGCGAACCGCATCATCGCCTCGTATTCGTCGTCGGCTGCGGCGTCCTCGGCGCGTATCGAGAGCAGCAAAAACGGGGCGGCTGTTGACATGATGGGCTCAATCTAACGGCTGACGAAGGTGTCGACGGTCCTGTCGGGGGTAACTCACCGTCATGGCCGAGGACACCGCGATCACTGTCAACGATCCACGCACAGGAGAACTGGTCACCCGCGTGCCCATCGCCGACGCGGCGGTGTGCGATGCGGCGGTGGCGGTGGCCCGCGCGACGTGCGCCGACTGGGCCAGTACGCCACCCGCCGAGCGCGCCGCGGCTGTTGGCGCTGCGGCCGAGAAGGTCCGGCGCGCCGCCGAAGAGCTTGCCGATCTCAACGAGCGCGAGACCGGCAAGCTGCGCGACGATGCGCTGGGCGGTGTCAGCGCAGGCGCTGCCACGCTGGTGCAGTACGCCGAGCTGGGCCCGCTTCACAGCGGTCGCAGCCTGCAGGGCGCTTGGGGCGCAACCGATTTGATGATTCCGCAGCCGCGCGGCGTGGTGGCGGTACTGACGCCGTGGAACGACCCGGTTGCGGTCGCGGCCGGATTGCTCGGCGCCGCACTGGTCATCGGAAACACCGTGGTGCACAAGCCAAGTGAGCGGTGTCCCGGTACCGGACGACGGTTCGCTGAACTGCTCGCCGCCGAGTTGCCCGCCGGCGTGTTACAGATCCTCGACGGCGATGCTACAGTCGGCGCCCGGCTGGCCGCTGCCAAAGACGTCGACGTTGTCGCTCATGTGGGCGGCAGCGTCACCGGGCGCGCGATCGCCAGGGCATGTGCGGAGCGAGGAGCCAAGGCGCTGCTCGAAAACGGCGGCAATGACCCGTTGATCGTCGACGGCAATGTCGACCCCCGGTGGGCCGCCGAGCAGGCGGCACAGGGTGCGTTCGCCAACGCAGGCCAGATCTGCACCTCGGTTGAACGCATCTATGTCGTCGAGTCGGTGGCCGAGGCGTTCATCGACGCTTTGGTCACCGAGGCGCGACGGTGGACTGAACGCATCGGTCCTCTCGTCGACGAGCGGCAGCGAGAGGTGGTACACCGGCACGTCACCGACGCGGTGAAGGGTGGGGCCGGCATCGTGATCGGCGGTGAACCGCGCGACGGCGTGGGGTCGTTCTATCCGCCGACGGTCCTTGTCGACTGCGCGCCGGACATGTTGGTGATGCGTGAGGAGACGTTCGGGCCCATTGCCCCGGTGCGGGTGGTGCCGGACTTCGATGCCGCGCTGGCCGAAGCGGCCGCGGACGACTACGGGCTCGCCGCGACCGTTCTGACCTCAGACATGGCACGGGCTCAGCGGGCCTGGCGCAGCCTTCCGGTGGGCACGGTGAAGATCAACGCCGTGTTCGGCGGAGCACCGGGCGGTGCGTCCGAACCGCGCCGCGCGAGCGGAAGCGGGTTCGGGTTCGGCCCCGAACTACTCGACGAGATGACCGCGATGAAAGTGGTGCACTGGTCGCAGCCGGGCTGACGCGGTTCTCCGTCAGCAAAGACTCCACGCTCGATTAGCTGGCGAAACGCAACAACGACCTGCTGGGCGGCGAGAGCTTATCAACGGGATAGTTAATTCTCTTTCTCGGTCCGACCTGGGCCGAAGCCTGATTTCTGAAATTTTCCTGGATTTTTCTTATTGATCATGGCAGCTACTGGGTACTCGCGCTTGCACAAGTGCTGACGAGATTCCTCGGCGTGGGCAAACGGCCGTGGCCGGGAGCGACATGGAACAGGAGACGCAGTCATGAGCGGCAAGGGACTAAGCCCCGAGGAGCTGGCAGCCGAAATCGGCATCGCGCTCCCAGCCAAGGAGGTCGTGTCGATCATCGACGTCAACGCCGATATCAACGTCGGGATCGACGCCGCATCACCGATCGATCTGTCGGCGGCCGCCAACTTGAACGTCGCGGCACCGATTCAGGCCGCCGCAGGCGCCAACGTTCTGACGTACGGGTCGGACGCCAGTTCGACCGCGACGCATTCAGCCGACGGCGGCGTGCTCATCAACCAGGGCATGAACGACGTGGACGCGACCGCGACGTCGCTGCAGGACAGCGGCATCGATCAGAGCGGCGACACCAGCACGGGTGGCACGGACACCGGCGGCACGGACACCGGTGGGACCGATACCGGCGGCACCGATACCGGCACCACGGTGGACACCAGCACAGCAGGGCTGACCGAGGGCGCGCTGCTCAACGTCGATGTCAACGTCGACCTCAACGCCGACCTTGCCGCACCGATCGCAGGCGCCGTGGCAGCCAACGCCAACGTAGCCGCGCCGATCAACGCCGGTGTGGCGGCGAACATCGGGTCGATCGACTCGACTGCGAACGCGGTCACCATCCAGGACGCGACCATCAACCAGAGCATGTACGACGTCCACGCGACCGCGTACTCCGATCAAACCTCCAGCATCGACCAGGGCAGCACCGGCACGACCGCTGGTGACACCACGGGCGACTCGACAGCGGGAGCCACGGCCTCGACCATGGGTGACAGCGGCGGCACGACGAGTGCCGGCGATTCCACCGGCGGCACGAGCAGCGGTGGCACAAGCAGCGGCGGTGGCAGCACCGGAGGCACGAGCACCAACTGATCCCCTAGGAGCACAAGGTGACCGCGACCACCGAGCATGTGGCCCCGCCGTCGCAGGCGGTGTTGCTGCGAGCCGATGGTGTCGAACTGATCGGGGAGATGGCGGGATCTGGTTACAAGGTCCCGCCCTCCTTGGTCCGCCGCGCCGATGGCCAAACGATCCAGTTGACCCCGCTGTTGTACGCGACGCTGCGCGAGATCGACGGCCGCCGTACCCCAGAGGAGGTGGCCGGCGCAGTATCCGACGCGACCGACCGGGACGTCAACGAGGACAACATCCGTCACCTCGTCGACAAGCAGCTGCGCCCCCTCGGGCTCTTGGTGCAGCCAGACGGTAGCCAGCCGCGGACCAAGAAGCGGAACCCGTTGTTGGGCTTGCGGTTTCGATACGCGGTGACGGAGCCCGAGCGGACCAAGCGGCTCACCGATCCGTTCCGGTTCCTGTTTCGACCGTGGATGGTCGTTCCTCTCTTGGCGGCGTTCGCGGTCGTGTGTTGGTGGGTGTTCTTCCGAAAAGGGTTGGCGCACGCCGCCTATGACGCCTTCGAGCGCCCGGGCCTGCTGATCCTGGTTTTCGCCGTAACCATCCTGTCGGCCGGCTTCCATGAGTTCGGGCACGCTGCGGCGGCGAGGTACGGAGGCGCGACGCCCGGAGTCATGGGCTTCGGCATCTACCTGGTCTGGCCTGCGTTCTACACCGACGTCACCGATTCGTACCGACTCGGCCGCACCGGACGGGTGCGCACCGACCTCGGCGGGCTCTACTTCAACGCGATTGTCGCGGTCGCGATCACCGGCTTGTGGTGGTGGGTGAGGTATGACGCACTTCTGTTGGTTGTCGCCACCCAGATCCTGCAGATGATTCGGCAGCTTGGTCCGATGGTCAGGTTCGACGGATACCACATGCTGGCGGACATCACCGGGGTGCCGGATCTGTACTCACGCATCAAACCGACGCTGCTGGGCCTGCTGCCGTGGCGGTGGGGCGACCCGCACGCGCGGATGCTCAAGCCGTGGGCCCGCACGTTGGTGACCGTATGGGTGATGGTCGTCGTGCCGCTGCTGCTGTGCACGCTCGCCGGGGCGATCCTCGCGCTTCCCCGCCTGATCGGCACGGCGTGGTCGGCGCTCGGTAAGCAGCACGATGTGCTCGTGACCGCGTGGGCCGACGGCGACATCATCCAGGCGACAGCGCGGGTGTTGGCCATCATCGCGATCCTCATCCCGGTCGCCGGCGTGGCGTACATGTTGGTTCGGATCGCCAGGCAAACCATCGTCGGCGCCGTTTCGAGCACAGCAGGCAAACCGGTCATGCGCACGCTGGCCGTCCTGGTCGGCGCTGTGGTGATGGCCGGAATCGCCTACGCGTGGTGGCCGGGGGATGGCAAGTACCGGCCGATCCAGCCATGGGAACGCGGCACCGTCGGCGACATCGCCTATGCGCTGGGCGTCGAGCGGATGCACCAACCACCGCGCACCACTGCGGCACCGCGCCCCGCCGCGGCGTCCAGGACGCTCGTGAAGGGTCAGCGCGGAGTCATGAGCGCGGTGTTGGACACCAAGCGGCCGCCGACCTTCACCCACCCGCAGCTTGCGGTCATCCTGGTGCCCAGCAAAGTTCCCGGAGCGGTGGTGGGTGGCGGCGGTGCCGGATTCGCCAGTCCCACAACGACCGCTGATCACGGTTGGGTTTTTCCGGTCAGCAAGCCCCTGGTTCGGGAATCTCCCGACGACAACCAAGCCTTGGTCTTCAACACCACCGACAACACGACGGACTATCAGGTCGCGTTCGCGATGGTCTGGGTCGAGGACGGCCGCGATGCGATGAGTGTCAACGAGGCGCAGGCGTACGCGTCATGCGACTCCTGCTCTGCGGTCGCCGTCGCCTATCAGGTAGTTCTCGTCATCGACACCGACAACACCGACGACAACGTCGCGGCTCCGCAAAACCTGGCGGGCGCGCTGAACTACGACTGCGTCAACTGCATGACATACGCTCTCGCTGAACAGCTTTTCATCACGGTCGACGGTCCGCTCACCGACGAGAACAGGGCCCAGCTCGAGGAGCTCTGGGGGCAGATTCAAGACTACGAGGACGAGCTGAACGCAAAAATCGACGCGGGTGGGTTGACGCCTGACGAGATCAACCAGATCGATGATGACTTGGCGGAGTTCAGCACTCAGATCAAGGAAATCCTCGCCGACCAAACGGATACGGTCTCGTCTTCCACGGCGTCGGCAACGGCTACGCCACCGCCACCGTCCGCTGCATCCACACCCGCAGCGTCGCAAGCCGTGTCACAGACCCCGACGGCGACAGCGACGGTGTCGTCCACCCCGACTCCGGGCCCGTCCGCGACCGCCGAGCCGACGGCGTCGCCGAGTCCGACGACAAGCTCGTCGCCCACCGCCTCGTCCAGCAGCCCGACTGCGACGACCAGTGGCCCCACCACGTCCAGTGGCACGACCTCAACCGACAGCACCACGGACGGGTCGACGTCGACCGGCACGACTTCTGACGGGTCCACCGGAACCAGTTCGGGCGACTCTACTTCCAACAACACCACTTCCGGTGGAACGACTTCGGGCGGAACGGCGACGTCACCGTAATCGCGGACCTAGACTTGGCACCTGTGACACGCCCGTCGCATCGCGTGCTGATGCACGATCGGGCGCTGACCCGCGGTCAGGCGCGACGCATGAGTCGGCGCTTCGACGGTGTGGGCGTCTCCATTCCCGCCGCGAGGCTGAGGCAGATATCTGCGGGCGCCTCGGCATGTGAGGCCGAGTTGACCGACGTGAGCTTCGCGATCGCCGCCACCGAGTTTCAGCGCGAGGAACGCCACGCCAAGCTCAAGCGCACCCAGCGTCGACTCATGCGATGGCTGATCGTGGCGGGCTTGGTGCTCCTTCTGCTCAACTCACTGCTGTGCATGGCGTATCTGTTCTTCAGCCTGGCCCTGCACAGCTACCCGTACTAGACGACTCAGTCCTCCTTGCGGATCAACCGGCCGAGCGCCTCGCGGTCGGGCGCGAGCAGTTCCTCGATGCGGACCTGGTTGACGTCGGCGACGATGATCTCGCCGACCTCCTGGTACACGTCGCTGAAGATGCCGTGGGACTTCATCTTCTCGGTTTGGTAGATGTTGTCCTCGGTCGGCGTGACGTAATAGACGATCTCGGGCTTGAAGCGATGGATCAGCCACAAGTGGATGACGTCCATCAGCCGCTTCTTGCGAAGCTTCTCCGCGAAGGTGTTCTGGTCGCGCACGGTCAGGATGCTGCGTCCGTGCCTGTCCTTGATCGGGTCGACGATCACGTTGGCCAGCTTCTCGCCGTCTCCGCCGTCGCGTTCGCCGAAGATGCCGAGTTCCAGCACGTCCGAGCCGGGTCGCGTGGGCCGCAACTGCACACGCAGCTTCTCGCCGATCTGGTTGTGCTCGCCCCACATAGCCAGCCATTCCTCGAGCAGCTTCTTCGGCACCTCGGTCTGCACCAGATGCTGATGCTGGGTGGAGCCCTTGCCCATCGCCTTGGTGGTGGCCGTGCGGCCCGAGGACGCCGTCAACGCTGCGTCGCTACGGGGCCCGCCAACAAGGGTTTGCGGTGTCCGGTAAGGAGATTCGACCAAACGCATCTTGCGCTGCAGCCGAGCCAGGGCGAGCATGCCGTCCTGCCGCAGCGCGGTGGCGAACTCTTCGGACGCGACGCCGTCGACCTGATGGCCGCCGTAGGTGATGAAATTGAAGACGAAGCCCATCTTGCCGAGTTCCTCAGGGAAAGCCCGCATCTCGTCGTCGGTCATCCCGGTGGTGTCCCAGTTGAACGATGGCGACAGGTTGTAGGCCAGCATCTGGTCCGGGTACTCGGCGTGAATGGCGTCGGCGAACTCGCGCGCATCGGCGAGGTCGGCCGTTTTGGTCTCCATCCACAGAATGTCGGCGAACGGCGCGGCGGCAAGCGACTTGGCGATCGCGTACGGGATGCCGCCGCGCACCTGGTAGTAACCCTCCGGCGTCTTCGCGAGTTCGCAGTCCCAACCGACCGCAGCACCCAGTTCTCTCGCCTTCTCCCTGGCGGTGTACATCGGTGCGCGTTGGGCGAACTCGCGCCACTCGGCGACGCTCATGTCGAGTGGCTCGCCCTCGCTCTCCCGGAATTCGAGCAACTCCGCGACCGCCTCGCCGTAGGTCATCAGGCCGGCATCGACCTGCCACGCGTCGACGAACTCCGACTCGACCTTGTCGAAGGTCGCGTCGATCGAGGGATCGGCACCGTCCTGGTAGGCCGCGGCGGCTTCGGCAACCGACGCGGCGATGCCATGCCTTTCCAGCCAGGCGTCGGCCGCGGTGTATTCGCCGTCGGGCAGCGCGTAGAGCAGGTGGCCGTTGACTTCGGCGACACCCTGGTCGTAGAAGCGTCGCATCATCGCCAGGTAGCAGGCCTTGTACGAGGGGATCTTCAGGTTGGTGACGCCTAGCAGGAAAGGCTGGTCACGTTCGTCGGCGCGGCTGTCGATCAGGTTTGCGGCTTCGGCGTCGGTACGGGCGACGATGATGCCGGGCACGCGCATCACGTCCAACTGGAACCGCGCGGTGTTGAGCCGCTTGATCTGTTCGTCCGAAGGAACAAGTACCTTGCCGCCCTGATGGCCGCACTTCTTGGTGCCCGGACGCTGATCCTCGATGTGATAACCCGGCACGCCGGCTTCGACGAAGCGACGAATCAGGTTGCGCACGTGCGGATCTCCACCGTGACCGGTATCGGCATCGGCGATGATGAACGGCCGGAAGTCGGTGGCGGGCGTCGCGGCACGCTGCGTCTCCGTCATCTGCAGGCGCAGATACTGCTGATTGCGGTCGGCGGTGAGCAGGGCACGAACCAGCCCCGCGGCCTCTTCGGGCACCTGGCTGAGCGGATAGCTGGCCAAGTCCGGTCCGGGGTCCTCGGTGGTGGAACCCTTGGCCGACGTCGCCCAGCCTCCGAGGTAGATGCCCTCGATGCCCATCCGCTTCATCGCCACGGCCTGGCCGGGGGAGTAGGGGCCGAAGGTGGTGATGCTCTTCTTCTTGGCGAACAACTCGCGCAGTCGCGGGTAGAAAGCCTCGGCCGCCTCACGCGCCACGGTGTAGTCGGTCGGGATGGTGCCGCGCTGCTCGGCGACTTGCCGCGCCGAATACAGGCGGATTATCCCGTCGAACCGCGGGCTGTCGAAGTATTGCTGCGTCGCGGCAACTTCCCGGTCGAACGGTGTCTGGGGCGCCGCATCCGTTTCGATGATGGCCATGGGTCAATGCTCCTCTTTGAGCCAGCTTTCGACGACAACCCACGCGTGGGCCGTCACATACCAGACCATACGGCGCGGCTTTGCGGTGCGATGGCGTAATCAGCAACCGCTAACATCCGGCAATATGTCAGGCATGTCGGGTTCGGCGATACGAGGGTTCTGGTGCTCCGCGGCCAACGGCTGAACATGCTGCTGACCCGCGTCCTCTCGCTGCGCATCATCGTCATCGTGGCGGCGATTTCGGTCGTTGTCCTCGTGATCACGCTGGGCGCATGGGTCTGGTTCGGGGTGACCAACGACCAGTACAGCCAGCTCGACCGGCGGTTGGACTCGGTGAGCAGTCTCGGTGACATCAACACACTGCTGCGAAGCGTTCAGAACAACACCGTCGACCAGCCTCTTCCCAACGGCGGCCTGGTCCGCACCGTGCGCATCGGGCGCGGCACGGTCTCGGTGCCCCGCGACGTCGTCTTGCCGCAGTTCGAGAACGGCTACGCCAACACCACCATCAACGGCGTTGAATACCGCGTCCGGACGTTCTCCGCGGGAATGGCATCGGTTGCCGTCGGGGCGCCGACCGCCGACACACAGCGTCGCATCGACGAACTTCACCGCCGCGTGCTGTTGATCTGCGGCGGCGTGATCATCGGGACCGTCCTGGTGGGCTGGGTGATGTGGCTGATCATGATCAACCCGTTCCGGCTGCTGGCCCAGCAGGCCCGCGCCATCAACGCGCAGTCCAAACCGGATGAGGTGCAAGTGCGCGGGGTGCAGGAGGCCGTTGAGATCGCCGAAGCGGTCGAGGGAATGCTCGCCCGCATCGGTGACGAACAACGGAGGACCAGGGCGGCGCTGGAATCCGCGCGTGACTTCGCCGCGGTCGCCTCGCACGAACTGCGCACGCCGCTGACGGCGATGCGCACCAATCTCGAGGTGCTGTCGACGCTCGACCTGCGCGACGAGCAGCGCAAAGAAGTGGTCGGCGACATCATCAGAACGCAGAGCCGCATCGAGGCGACCCTGACGGCGCTTGAACGGCTGGCGCAAGGAGAGTTGACCACCGTCGACGACTTCGTCCCCGTCGACATCACCGACCTGCTTGACCGGGCGGCGCACGACGCGATGCGCAACTACCCGAATCTGCATGTCTCGCTGGCAAGTTCGACGACGGTCTTGATGGTAGGGCTGCCCGCCGGCCTGCGACTGGTCATCGACAATGCGATCACCAATGCGATCAAGCACGGTGGCGCGACCGAAATCCGGCTCAGCGCAGAGAGTTCCAGCGACGGCGTCGAGATCGTCGTCGACGACAACGGCGACGGAGTGCCAGAAGAGGAGCGAGCCGCCGTGTTCGAGCGGTTCTCCCGGGGCTCGACGGCCGCACGCTCGGGCTCGGGTCTCGGGCTGGCCCTTGTGGCCCAGCAGGCCGAGTTGCACGGCGGCACCGCCGCGCTGGAGGCAAGCCCGTTGGGCGGCGCGCGGCTGGTCTTGCGACTGCCAGGACCGAAGTAGCCGGGGGCGGCGCTTACGTCGGTCTCGGTGGTCGATCACGAATCGTCACCGGCATGGTCACAGTACGACAAAGAATCCAGCCTTGACCTCGGCAAAGCTGCCACCCACGGCGCCAGTATGTTGCTGAAGTGAATATAGTGACTGGTGTTAATAAGGTCGGCGACGCGGTCAAGGGTGCCCGGAAACCGCATCCGATCAGGTGTGGCAGCCCCGCCACGAGGACGAAGGAAGCACAAATGAAACGCATCTGCGCCGTGATGCTCGGGTTGGCTCTGCTGATCGCGACGCCAGGTGTCGCGACCGCTGACGCGAACCGCCAGCAGGCGATCAATCTCGTAATCCAGCGGGCACTTTCACAGCGCGGCGTGCCGTTCGCCTACGGTGGCGGCAACGCGTCGGGACCCAGCCTGGGAACTGTCGCCGTCGAGGCGCCGCCGCAGATCGCCGCGACCCCCGGTCTGCCCGCCGCGCCGGTTGTGCCGAACGCGGGCGCGACCGGGCTGAGCCTGACCCCGGTCACCACCCCCGCGGTCGCCGCTGTCGACCCGCTCGCAGCCCCCACCGCCGAACAGCGCGTCAGCAAGGTCGGATTCGACGCATCCGGTCTGATCGTCTACGCCTTCGCGGGCGTCGGGATCAAGATGCCGCGGTCGTCCGGTGAGCAGTACAAGGTTGGCCAGAAGGTGCTGCCGGCGCAGGCGCTGCCAGGCGATCTGCTGTTCTACGGTCCCGACGGCACCCAGAGCGTCGCGCTTTTCATCGGCAATGGTCAGATGGTCGAGACGACCGACAGCGGGGTCGCGGTGTCGCCGGTGAGAATCAACAACATGACGCCGTACCTGGTCCGCATCATCGCCTGACGGCACCGCAGCCTACAAAGACACGAGCAGGCCGATCGCGACCGCCGCGAACAACAGAATCAGGGCGGAGACGGCGATGACCCCGACGACGGTCGTTGGTGTCAGCCGCCGCCTCGGTCGGGGTTCCGGTTCGGAAAGTCCTGACGTCTGCGCCGAGTCGGGCGGGGTCGCGCCGGGGGCGACGCCGCCGCCGGGCTCGAGGCCGGGGGTTCGTGCCGGATTGGGATCGGGCGGTTGTGCAGTCATACGAGCAGCGAATACCCGATCGCGCTCGGCTCACACGTCGACCGCAGGGAAATGACCGCGCAGCAGTTTCATTTCCGCGAGGTGCTGCGGCAACGCGTCGACGTAGTCGACAAGTGCATCGCGGTCGATCGACATCGCACGCTCGGCCGCGACGGCCGCAAGCGTGGTGAGCAACGCATCGCGATCCCGGGTGCCATCCAGCAGTGGCAGCGCCAGACGGTCCAGCGGTGACAACACCTGTGACTCGTGCCAGAGGTTGAACGTCGACGCCTCATGGTCATTACTCGTCAATTCGGCCATCCGCCTTGCGGTTTCGTCGAGCCGAAGGTTCCCGCTCACTGGTTCCGGCGAAACAGGTTCGAGGCGGCAACGGCCCTGCCCCTGCAGAATCAGCACGCCCATCAAATTGTCGACGAGGTCAGGGATGCTGTCGCTGGGGTTCAGCCCCGCGGACAGCAACCGATTGTGCACGGCGTCCACCAGGTCCTGTCGGGACAGCGTCCACGGCCAGCGGGCGGTGAGCGCGTCCAGGGCGGCTTTCACGCCGGGATCGTTGGTGAACAGCGTCGCGCCGTCACCTTGGTCGAACTCCTGACGCGAGTGGTCGAGGCGCGTCTCCCCGTCGACAGGAGGCGCCGACACGGCAATGTGGAAACGGCGGAAGCGGGACTGGTCGGGGTTGTAGCGAATCTGTTGCGCGCGTTCAGCATGAACGAAAAGCGTTTCGCGGAACGTGCGATCCGCGACGAAGTCGAGATATTGCTCCACCAGAACCTGGACGCCGCCGCATTTCTCCAGTAGATAGTCCGCGACCTTGGGGCCGTAGTTGGCGGGGACCATGGCCTCCGGGCGTGCCTCTGCCAGGAACACCATGCCGTGCGCCCCAGCGCGGCCCAGCATCTCGTAGAAGTAGCAGGGCGCGTTGAACGTCTCGAGTTCGTCGTGCAGCAGGAACGAATCCGCGAAGCCGAGGGCGTGGGCCTTGGAATCGGCGATTATTCTCGCCAGCGCGCTGTCAGCGGACGTCGATTCCTGCAGAAAGTCGATCATGCGCCTGGCCTCGCGCACTTTCTGCTCAGGCGACGTGCTGCCGCCGCTGGCCAACAACATCGCGTCGCGGAGTATCTCCTTCGACTTCCAGCCCGGGTACACGTTGTAGCTCAGATAGGCGACGCCGAGGGGAGCGAGCAGCCTACGGATGGCGGCCAGCAGCGCGTCCTGAACCTCGGGCGGCACCCAGCTGTACACGCCGTGGGCGATGATGAAATCGAACTGTCCCAGCGCCTCCAGCTCGACGTTGGCGATGTCGCTGCACAGCAACTCGAGGTTCCCAAGGCCCAACGACTGTGCGCGCATTGTGCCTTGGTCGATCTGCTTCTGCGACAAGTCGATTCCCACGACGCGCGCGTGCGGGTGCGCCGCCGCGAACGGGTACAGGTTGCCGCCGCCCGCGCAGCCGATCTCGAGCACCCGCGCCGTCGCCACATCCGGGGTCTCCAACCCGAACAGGCACGCGACCGCGGCCAGCGATCCCGGCGCCGACTGCGGAAATGAATTCGAGGTGTAGGGCGTCGCGTCATAGTCGGCGCGAAGTTGCTCGATCGCGTCGGTCAGGTCGTCAACTGGTTGCATCACCGCGGCATCCGACCACGGTTGTCTTAACGGAAGGTGACGGCTCAGTACGCGCGGGCAACATAGGCCAGCGCGCCGCCATCGTCGTCGGCTTCTGGCAGCGAGCCGTCGCCGAGCTGCAGGCACCGCACCGTCAGGCCGCTGGTCGCAAGGTCCTGCTCGCCCGCCGCGCCGACGACCTGCCACGGCACGCGTGCAACGCCCGACTGTGCGGCCTCGCGGGCCTGGTCGAGCGTGGTGCAGTCGGTCGTGGCCACGTTGCGGCGCGCGGTCGCCGCTTCGAGCATGTCGTGCTGTATCCGGCTAGTGAGCTGGTGGACCTCGTCGGCGACGCGATCGATCCGCACAGTGCACTTCTCGCGGGTATCGCGCCGGTACAGCAGCGCGACATCATTTGCCAGGTCGCGCGGTCCGATCTCGACCCTGATCGGCACGCCCTGAAGGTCCCAATCGGTGGCACGCCTTCCGAAGGGCTGATCGACGTTGCCGTCGAGCCTCACCCGCACGTCACGGGTGACCAACTCGTCGACCAACCTCGAGCCTGCCCGGGTCACCGCGCCCTCGGCATCCTTGACTACGACAACGGCGGCCTGCACGGGCGCCAGCGCCGGCGGCAGCACCAGTCCATGGTCGTCGCCGTGGCACATGATCAGGCCGCCCAGCATTCGGGTGGATGACCCCCATGACGTCGTCCAGCACAGCTCGCTGGCACCCTCGGCGCTGGAGTAGGTGATGTTGAACGCGCGGCTGAATCGCTGGCCGAGCTCGTGTGAGGTGGCCATCTGCAACGCCTTGCCGTCGCGCATGATGCCCTCGCAGGTCATGGTGTTCTCGGCACCTGCGAACCGTTCGGTGGCGGTCTTGCGACCCACGATGACGGGCATGGCCAGCACGTTGCGCAGGAAATCGTGATAGACCTCGTGCAGGATGCGACGGGCGTACTGCCGCGCATCGAATTGCGTCGCATGTGCGGTGTGGCCCTCTTGCCAGAGAAACTCGGTGGTGCGCAGGAAGATTCGTGGCCGCAGCTCCCACCGGACAACGTTGGCCCACTGGTTGAGAAGCAGCGGCAGGTCGCGATAGCTGTCCACCCACCTGGCCATGTACTCGCCGACGACCGCCTCACTTGTCGGACGGATTGCGAGCGGTTCGGCCAGTTCCTTACCGCCGCCGTGCGTGACGACCGCGAGTTCGGGGCTGAACCCTTCGACGTGCTCGGCCTCGCGCTGGAAAAAGCTCATCGGAATTAGCAGCGGAAAATACGCGTTGTGCGCCCCTGCGGCCTTGATGCGAGCGTCCATCTCGGCCTGCATCCGCTCCCAGATCGCGTAACCCGTTGGCCTGACGACCATCGTCCCGCGCGCTGGCCCGTTGTCGGCCAACTTCGCCTTGGTCAGCACGTCTTGGTACCAACGCGGGAAGTCGTCTCGCTGAGGGGTCAGCACCGCCATACGACAAGCCTAGGGGCGTGGGAGAAACGAATTTTTCGCCGACGGGCAGGCCGACGGAGGCCGACGAGGGGCCGTCGAAAGCCCGTAGCCTCGCTGGCGTGAATCCTCCCCGGTGGTTGTTGTTTCCGGTAGCGCTTGTGGTCGCCGCCGGGGTGCTGGCCTCGCCGGCGAATGCCGATCCGAATGCGCTGTGGACGATCGTGCATGACCAGTGCGTGCCGGATCGGGAAGCCAGCGGCAACCCCGCCCCGTGCTCGCGGGTGAACCTCGACGCAGGGCAGCAGCGCGGGTACGCCGTGCTGAAAGATCTCGTTGGTGCGACGCAGTTTCTGCTGATCCCCACGGAGCGCATCTCTGGTGTCGATAGCCCCGAACTTCTCGACCCGGATGCGCCCAACTACTTCGCGGCCGCTTGGGAGGCAACCACTTTCGTCGACCAGCGGGCCGGTGTCGACATTCCGCGCGACTGGCTGAGTCTCACCGTCAACTCTGCCGTCGCGAGAACGCAGGACCAACTGCACATCCACATCGATTGTGTCCGCGCCGATGTGCGGGAGACGCTGAGCCGACGCCTCGCGGATGTCGGACCCGTGTGGGCGCCGTTCCCCGAACCCTTGATGGGACACCAGTACCAGGCGCTGGCCGTCGCGGGCGAGACGCTTGAGGCCACCAATCCTGTTCAGTCACTTGCCAAGCGGGTTGACGACATGGGCGGCCAGACGCTGGCGGTCGTCGGCACGTATCTGCCTGACGGCCAGCCGGGCTTCGTCGTGCTGGCCAGTCGCGCCGACCCGGCCACCGGAAACCCCGGTGCAGCCGAGGAACTGCAGGACCACACGCGGTGTCCGCCCGCCAAGTGAGGCCGCGGCGAGATGCTGCGGTCGGTGGTCGTGCTCTGAGCCTGCGCCGGCTCACCGAAGCTACGGTTTATGACGGGATTTCACCCGATTTGCGTCATAAACCGTAGTCTCGGCGGCCACGAGGCCGCCGTGAGTAACTCGCGGCGGCCTTCTGCCGATAACCCGGGGGTAGGCGAACCAGGTGACGCCGAAGAGGGCGAGGCGCTAGCCTTGCTCGGAAGTCGGGTCCGGCGCTGCGGCGCTGCTCCTGAGAGGGGCGCTCGCGAGCGCCACCAGAGAGGACAACCGGGTTTTATGGCCGAACGAACACGCGCGACGTCCCCAGCCACGTTCGTGCGAGTGGCAGTCGCGGGCGTTTTCCTCGCAGGTGGTGCGCTCGCAGTCGCGGGGCAGGCCGTCGCAGACCCCGCGGCGCCCTTACCGACGCCGACCCCCGGGGTGCCTCCGCCTCCCGGCCAGCCGGTGCTGGATCCCAACGCCGCGATCGCGGCGCCTCCGCCCCCGCCGGCGGGGCCGCCGACCGTGCCGGAGATTCAGAACCCCGTCTATGGCGCGGGGCAGACGCCGGGCAATTTCGGTTACCTCAGGGATCTGTGGCACACCTTTCACAGCGGCAATCCGTTGGAGAACTTGACCGCACCGATCGAAGATGCACCGGGGCCGCCCCCTGGTGCGGGTCCGCCGCCGCAGCTGCCACCTGGATACGTCTCGATCAATGCCCCGGAGTCCAACGGCCCTCCGCCAAAGGGCCCGGCAACGGGCGGGCCTCCATTGCCGCCGGGGTACTACCCGCTGAACGGGCCGCCGCCGCCCGGGTACTACGACACGCCGCCACCGGCCGACCCGGCAGCGCCACCGACGATTCCGCAGGCGCCGCCGACCCCTTAACCACGTCGGTCATTCAGGACCAACCCAGAAACCGCTCTTACCATCGCGGAAATGAAGCTGGTTGGTCTCGAGGAACACTTCGCGACACCCGAGGTGATCAAGGCATGGCAGGCGCTGGAGCCGCAATGGCGAGACGTCGGGATCGCCGGGTCGGCTGACGACGAACTCGGCCGACGGCTGATCGACCTCGACGTCGAGCGGATCGCCGCCATGGACGCGACCGGCCTCGACGTTTCGGTGGTGTCGATGACGACGCCGGGGCTGCAGAACCTCAGTCCGCAGGATGCCGTGGCGTTGCAGGGGGTGTGCAACGACACCCTGGCAGACGCGGTGCGTCGCCATCCCGACCGGCTACAGGGCTTCGCGGCCGTAGCGACGCCCGCACCGGAGGCCGCTGCGGCTGAACTCGACAGGGCGGTAATAAAACTCGGCTTCAACGGCGCCATGCTCTATGGGCGCACCCGCGACCGCAATCTCGATCATCGTGATTTCTGGCCGATCTTCGAGGCAGCGGAGGCGCTCAACGCGCCGCTGTACCTGCACCCGCAGCCGCCGCCACCGAGCGTGCGGACGGCCTACTTCAGCGGACTGGGGGATGCGGTCGACGGCGCGCTGGCCACGCATGGAATCGGTTGGCATTACGACGCGGGCCTACAACTGCTGCGGCTCATCCTCGCGGGGGTGTTCGACCGATTCCCCGGTCTGCAACTGATCCTCGGGCACTGGGGCGAGGTGATGCTGTTCTACCTCGACCGCATCGACCGGATGACTGGCATCGCCGATCTCGATCGGCCGGTGTCGGATTACGTGCGCAGCAACGTATTCGTCACGCCGGGCGGCGTGTTCAGTCAGCGTTACCTGCAATGGTCGCTCGATGTGATCGGCGCTGAGCGCATCTTGTTCGCCTCCGACTATCCGTACGTGCTGGCGCCGGATGGCGGCAGCCGCCGCTTCCTCGAACAAGCCGACCTCAGCGGATCGGACCGGGACAACATCGCCGCAGGCAACTGGGAGAAGTTGTGCGCCGGAATCCGTCGCTGACCTGACCGACGCCGCAGGGCGAGCAGCCACCGCAGCCGGACGTGAGCTAGCATGCTTATGTCAGCTAAGGATCGGTAGCGAGCCACTGGAGTCATCTCATGATCTCGATCAGGACCACCCTTGCTGCGATCGCATTAGCGGGGGGACTCACCGGTATGGGCGGTGCCGTCGCAAGCGCCGACCCGGTTCCGCCGCCACCCGCGCCCGTTCAGGGTGAGGTGCCGCCGGATTGGGCGCCGCGGAAGCCCGCGGAGGTGTGGAACGGACAGCCCGTCGTGTGGTATTCGGGCTGGGGCGGACGGTGGGGCGTGTGGATCAACGGCGGCTTCATCCCGCTGTCGTCGAACCCCGTCACCGGCGGCGGTTAACGGCATCACCCCTGATCTGGAACGATTCGCACGAGGATGTGTAAGTCGAGCGATCGTGGGGGCTTTCGCCAATCCTCTCCAAGTAGGCGGTCCAACGCCGCGATTCGCTGATAAAGCGTATTGACATGGATTCCGAGCGCCCTGGCGGCAGGCGCCGCCCGGCATCCGTGGTCGAGATAGCCCCGAAGCGTCGCTAACATCGGCATGTCACGCCGTCCTTGTTCCGTGACCACCGCGCCGAGTTCTCGGTTGAACTGCGCCTGCAGCTCTTGACGGCCGGTGTGCTGCAACAGGATTCGGTAGATACCGAGTTCATCGGCTGTGCTGATTGCGCCGGCCCTCTCGAGACGCAACAGTGCGTTCATCGTGTCAACGGCTCGCCGATAGCACTCGTGCAAGTCAGCGGCGCCGTCGGCGGGCCCCGCGATGCCCGCGGTCATGAGGTGCGAAGCCGCCGCGGTCAGCTCTCGCGCCAGGATGTCCGGGCGGTCGGTCGGTACGACCGCGAGCAGTCGTGTGCCGTCGGCGGCGGCGATCGTGCCCACGGGCATGAGTGCCGCAGCTTGGGCTCGCCACGTCCGACTGAATAGGGTGCGCGGTTGTGCCGCGACGACGCAGTACCGCTCTGCCGTGTCGAGCCCCGCAGCGCGCATCCGTTGGCGAAGTGCCGCTGACTCCTCGGCGGGCCGGGTCATCAGATCGACGAGCATGGCTTCTCGAGTCAACCGCGTCGCATCCGCCACCGCACGCTCCTCGAGCATCGCCAACGCCAGGGCGGGTGCGGCCCTCTCCAGCAAGAGGTGATCGCCGGCGTCGTCATCCCCGTCGACGAGAATCAACGCACCGAGCGGTTCGCGGTTCGCGACTATCCAGGCGAATTTCGTCGATCCGCTGTCGAATGACGAAACCGACTCGGCCGCTTCCGGATTGGCTTGCGCCGTCGCCAGCGCCCGCGCTAATCCGGGAGACCGGGGGGATAAGTCCTCGGGCAGGTTCGCGTATGCGTCCAGCAGGAGTACCCGGCCAGAAGCCGCCGCCGCGATCTCAGCCACCAAGTCCTCGACCCCACCCCCGCGCAGGACAATGTCGGAAAGCCGGTGGTCCCACGCCAACGAGCGTTGCAGCTGCCGATTGGCCGTACGGAGTTCGTCCGCGGTTCGACGTTGCTGCTCAATGGTGGCCGCGTTGTCGATCGCCACCGCGGCGTGAGAGGCCAACGCGGCCAACAGGGCGATTTCGTCGTCGCGGAAATGACGCTCGGCGCGTTTACAGACGAACAGTACGCCGATAACGCGGCCGGACATGGTGAGCGGGACACCAAGCAATGCCCGAAACTGTTCGGCGCGCGCGAGAGCGTCGAACTGGTCGTGGACGAACGAAGTCTCATTGAAGTAATCACTGGTCCAGATCGGCTCGCCACTGGCCAGCACCAGACTGACCATTCCTGTCCTACGTGGCACGCGTAAGCCCTCCAGCTTCGCCGTCAGTGCTCCGCTGGCCACCTCGAACACGAAGTCTTCCCCACGCACCACCCCGACATAGGCAAGATCCACACCGAGCAATCGACGTGCCTGCATGGTGATCTGCCGAAGGACGTCATCGACCGCGTGGGTGCTGGTCAAATGCACCGCGATGTCGTTCACGGCGGTCAATTCGGCAGCTCGTCGGCGACGCTCGTCGAGCAGGGTCAACAGCTGAATCGCCTCGCCGGCTTGCCGGTGTGCGTCGTTGGGGTCCGCCCCGCCTCGGATCAAGTCGTCGCGGTGTCGATCGATCGCGGCCACCGACGCGCCCGCCAGCAGCAAACTCAGCCAACTATCCGGCATATAGGCGGACCATACACCCGAATCCTGGATACCAGGATGAACTGACCATAGCTGTCCCGTTGCTCACGCTTTTACGTTGAGGGCATGACCACATCAACACACACCCATCACACGAAACCCGGCGACGCCGACAGCCGCGGCCATGCGAACGTTTTCCAGCCGGAAGACAGCGGCCTGCCGGTTCCGCCGGAGGAACTCTCCGTCGACGAGGAACGCAGCTTGCGCAAACGCGAACTCGCGGCGACCTTCCGAATCTTCGGACAATTCGGATTCTCAGAAGGGGTCGCAGGACACGTCACCGCGCGCGATCCTGAATACCAGGACAGGTTCTGGATCAATCCATTCGGTATGAGCTTCAAGCAGATTCACGTCTCGGACTTGCTCCTGGTTGACGAGCATGGCGAGGTGATGGAAGGTCACGGGCCGGTGAACAGGGCTGGCTTCTGCATCCATTCGGCCGTGCACCGGGCTCGCCCGGACGTCGTGGCCGCCGCCCACGCGCACTCGCTGTACGGAAAGGCGTTCTCGTCGCTCGGGGTGCTATTGGCGCCGATCACGCAGGATGCCGCGGCGTTCTATCAGGACATCGGCCTGTACGACGGTTACGGAGGCCCCGCCAGCTATGCGGAGGAAGCTGAGCGCATCGCTGAAGCCGTAGGCCGCAACAAGGCCGCCGTCCTGCGCAACCATGGCCTGATCACGTGCGGGCACAGCGTGGGGGAGGCTGCCTGGTGGTTCATCACCCTGGAGCGCTCTTGCCAGGCTCAGCTCATCGCGATGGCTGCCGGTCAACCGATCCAAATCGACGATGCGACAGCGGAAGTCACCCGTGAGGAGGTCGGCTCACATTACGCCGGTTGGTTCAGCTTCCGACCGTTGCTGGCCGACATCCTCGCCGAACACCCTGATCTGCTGGATTGAGATCACCCAAGCGGGATTGGCCGCCGCGTCGTGCTGTGCCGACATCCGCTCAGCCCGAGACGCCGAGCACCTTGATCGCGAAGATCAGCGTGTCACCCTTCTGGATACCCGCGCTCGGCTGGCCCTCCGGGTAGCCGTCGGCAGAGGTCATCGCGACCGCGACTGTTGATCCGACCTTCTGCCCTGCGATGGCCTTCTGGAAACCCGGCACGACGCCGTTGAGCGGGAACTCGGCGGCTTGGCCCCGTTCATAGCTGCTGTCGAACACAGACCCGTCGCGTCCGTTGACACCCATGTAGCACACCGACACGGTCGCCGTGTCCGGGACGACCGGCCCGTCCCCGGGCTTCAACGTGTGAACCACGGTTTCCGGCACGCTGAACGGGCCGTTCACCTTGACCAGCGGCGCAGCCGTGTCCGTGGATCCGGTGACGGCGACGCTTCCGGTCGCGCCTGCCTGCGTCCACTCCGGTGCAGCATCGCCCGGCGGAGCCGCGGTCGGGCATGCGCTGGCGTCGGTGGCCGTTTCCATGATCGAAGGTGGCGTGATCACGTCCGCGACGGAAGATGACGATGAGGTCGACGCCGACGGTTGGGAGTCCGAGCCACACGCGGCGATGGTGAGGGCGAACGCGGCGGCACCGGTCACGAGTGCGACAGAAGAAGGCCAACGAGAGAAGTTCACGGTCGACACGCTACAGATGCGAGACGCGCCCACCCGTACGCGGTCCGGCGCAGATTGACTATTCCATCGCGTCCATCGCGCCCTTGCGCAATAGGTAGTTCCAGTAGAGGACGTCTCGTCCCGCATCTTCGTAGCCCAACGTCCTCTGCGAGGTCACGACCTCGAAGCCGGACTCGGTGATCATCGGCAGGATTTCGTCCGCGGAATAAGATTTCAAGCCGGACTGCGCATAGAGCTCGCTCTTGTCTGGCACGGTCAGTCCGAAGACCCCACCCGGGAGTAGCTTTCGGTGCGCCTGTCGCAGGAGCCGAGCAGGATAGATGATGTACTCCATCACCCCGAGCATCACCGCCGCATGGAACGAGCGGTCTTTGACCCGCCATGGTGATTCCAGGTCTTGCTCAATCACCTTCTTGTATGGCAGCTTTCGCGCCCGACGCACCATGGCGCTGGTGCCCTCGATGCCTGTCACGTCATAACCGTGTTCGAAGAACACCAGCGACGAGAGCCCCGTGCCGCAGCCGAGGTCGAGGACATTGGCCCGCGTTGCTCCCAGCGCGCCGACGATCAACCGCGGCACCTCCACGTACGCCGTGTACTTCATGTCGTCGCGCAGTTCGCGGTCGTAGGTTTTCGCGAGGTGTGAGTAAATCGCCTTCACTGAAGTGAGCCGCACCCTCACAGACGATATCGGTTCGAGGATTCCGACAGCGGTTGAATCGCCGTGGCCGCTACCAGAATCACCCGGATTCGCCGACGCCGGCGGCACCGCGAAAAGCGTTGGACGCGCTGTTCTTCAGGTTGATAACGTGCGCAACACCGTGACATCACGCGAGGAGGTGAGACCCGTGAACCAAGTGACCATGTGGGTGCTCCCACTCGCATTCACGGTCGAGCCGCGATAACCGTAGGTGTCGCCGGGAGCGCCTGAACAAGGCAAACCCGAAAGGCAACATCATGCAATTCACCTCACAGACATCGTCGAACGGCGTCGTCGAACGAAGCTTCATCCTGGGGGACATCACCGGCGTGCTCTGGTCACCAGTAGCAGCGACCGTCGACTCACCACTGCTGCTGTTGGGACATTCCGGCGGCATGCACAAGAAGGCGCCGGGGCTGGTCGCCCACGCCCACCACAGCGTGACGACCGATGGCTTCACTGTCGCCGCCATCGACGCGCCTGGCCACGGTGAGCGCCCTCGCAACACCCGCGACCACCAATGGGCCGAGGCCATCCATCGGGCCAGGGTGGCTGGCGAATCGGTCGCTCCGATCGTCATCGACTTCAGCGCGTCGCTGGCACAGCGCGCGGTGCCGGAATGGCAGGAGACGATGAACGCCCTGCAGGCATTGCCCGAGATCGACATGGAAGCGCCGATCGGCTACGGCGGCGTAACGCTGGGCGTGGTGACGGGCCTGATATTGGCGGCGGCCGAGCCGCGGGTGGCAGCAGTGAGCTTCGGTGCGGTCTTCGTGTCCAGCACCCTGATCGAGGCGGCGAGGCAAATCACCGTGCCCGTCGAATACCGAATTCCCTGGGACGACGATGAATTCGATCGGACAGCTGCGTTCGCGTTGTTCGACGCGTTCGCCTCGAACGAGAAGACGCTGCACGCTCACTCGGGTAGCTACCGCACGGTGCCCGAACACGAACGCGACTGCACGGCCCGGTTCTTCACTCGTCACCTCGGCCGGTCCGGCAACGCGGCCTCAGGCTGACGACGTGGGTCTCGGAACGAAGCCTCCTTCAGCGGTTTGAGCCTGCCCTGGACGGGGCAGGCTGATGCCATGCGAAAGTTCGTTTGTCGTGCGCCAATCCTGACAGCCGCTCTCGCGCCGATCGCCGCCCTGTCGTTGATCGCCCCGGCGACTGGTTCGGCGCAACCGCTGGATTGCCGGAACGGAGAGTGGTGGGATCCGGTCGCCAACGTCTGCCAACCGCCGGCACCGGCACCCCTTGGATGCCAGAACGGCGACTGGTGGGATCCGGTCGGCAATGTCTGCAGGCCGCCGTTGGTGCCGATGCCGCCCAACTGCGGAGACGGTCAGTACTGGAATCCGGTTTCCAACGCCTGCCGGCCGCTGGGCCAGGTCTAGGCCGCGGCCTGGAAGGCAGCGGGCTAAGGGGATTGCCTGACAACTGATTCGGCCGAGTGCCCGAAGGTGGCCCATGGTTCGCGGGCGAAGATCTCCTCGACCATCGGGCGGAAGAACTCGAGTGGACGGTGCTCGAACTCCGCGTCGAAGCAGTTCTGGTCGTAGTTCTCACAGAACTCGACGCAGTCGTCGAACCATGGATGGCCGCGATACCTGTCCCGGGCGTCGCGGACCCCGCCCATGTGCGGAGCGTAGTAGTACTGCTGAAATTCGGTGTGCACCTTGACAATCCAGGCCATACGGGCGGACACGTATGGCGCGATGACCGCCGACGCAAAGGCACCGTGCGCATGCGGCGCGTAGGTGTCCCCGATGTCATGCAGGAGCGCAGCGACGACGTACTCGACGGAACGGCCGTCGTCGAAAGCCCTGGTTGCCGACTGCAGTGAGTGGTCCAGCCTGCTGACCGGATACGCCTGCTCGCCGTCGGCGAGGGCCTCGAGGAGGGTGAGGACGCGGGGGACGAGTCCGGCGTTGTTCGTTGCTTCCGCGCGGGCGATGAGCGCGTAGTCTTCCGCGGTGCCCTCGACCATGGTGCGGTAGGTCGCACGTGTTCGGGTGCTCATCGCCGACTCCTCTCGATACGGTCTATCCGGTCCGAACCAACGTAGCGGCCGCATGTTTCGGCGACGTGTCAGGCCAGGGAGGTCGTCCCTGAGTCACCGGTCGACCGCTACTCTGATGACCGGCAGGGGGAGCGCAGCGGCCCTGATGGGGTCGAGCATGGAATCTGTTATGCCAGCGGTGAATTCCTCGAATCCGAAAACCTTGAATAGGGCCTCGCGGCCGAATTTGGAGCTGTCGGCCACAAAGAACGCTTCGCTGGCGATGGAACGCATCTTGCGCTTCAGTTCGATCTCATAGCTGGACGCGGAGTAGATGCCGTCGTCCATGATGGTGCCTGCACCGAAGATGGCCACGTTGACACGCAAGTTCTCGACCTGCTGCACGGACGTGGGACCCCACATGCCGAATCCCGAGGGCAGTAGCTCCCCGCCGACGAACACCAGGTTGATCGACGGCTTGGACGCGATCTCGAGGCCGACCCGAAGATCGTGGGTGACGACTGTCAGCCGCGAATGCCGCAGATGACGAGCGACCTCGAGCGTCGTTTCGCCGGTGTCGAGGAGGATCGTCTGGCCTTCGTGTACCCGTTCGGCCATCGCCGCACCGATGGCTGCCTTCTCCGCATGGTGCTGATCATCCCTGCGCGGCGGCGCGAGTGCGCGGTCAACGGGCACCGCACCGCCATGCGTGCGCTCGACGACGCCATCCGCGGCGAGCTTGTCGAGGTCGCGTCGGATCGTCGAGGCGTCGACGTCGAAGGCCTGAGCCAGTGCGTTGACGCTCTGGAACCCGTGCTCCCGCAGGCGGTTGACGATATCCGCGCGACGTGACATGAGGGACAGCCTTCTCTTCGAATGAGCGAACGCGGCAAGAGCCGAAACGCGTGTACGCGACATGATGCACGATTTCGTGCATTTGCCGTACCAAAATGCGTGTTTTCGTGCCAGCAGATGCTTGACTGTGCGCAAGGTCACGTCTACTGTCACGCAGGTCGGCCGTCGTCGGCCAGAAATTCCGCGAGTTCACAAGGGAGTGACGAATGCAGCAGAGGCGGGCAGCCCTTCTGGGCGCCGTGGGCTTGACCATGACGCTGATCGCCGGCTGCGGCTCAGTCGGCGGGGGAGCCGCAGGCAACAGCAGCGCCCCAGCGGGCGGCGCCACGCAGGACCCCAAGAACATGACCATGGTCAACGTCGTCAAGGTCAAGGGCATCGCCTGGTTCGACCGGATGGCCGTCGGCGATCAAAACTTCGCCAAACGCACCGGCGTCGACACCCGACAGGAAGGCGCGGACGACACCAGTCCGGAGAAGCAGATCCAAATCATCCAGGATCTGATCCCGCAGCACCCCACCGCCATCACCGTGGTCCCCAATTCGCCGGAGGCGTTGCAGAATGTCCTCGGCCAGGCCCGGGCGCAGGGCATCAAGGTCGTCACGCACGAGGCCACCGGAATCCAGAACGCCGACATCGACATCGAAGCTTTCGACAACGCCGCCTACGGCAAGCAGATCATGCAGAATCTCGCGCAATGCATGGGCCAGCAGGGCAAGTACGTCCAGTTCGTCGGTGGTCTGACCGCGAAGACGCACATGCAGTGGGTCGGCGCTGCCCATGATCTGCAGACCAGTCAATACCCCAACATGACGCGCGTCGAAGACCCGATCGAGAGCACCGACAACGAGCAGGCCGCCTATGAGAAGGCCAAGGAAGTTTTGGCGAAATACCCCGACATCAAGGGCTTCCAGGGGTCGGCGGGCAACGATGTGCCCGGAATCGCGCGTGCGGTTCAGGAAGCAGGCCTGCAGAACAAGATCTGCGTGATGGGCACCTCGATCCCGTCTGCGGCATCGAAATACCTGGCCGACGGATCGATCGACAAGATCTTCTTCTGGGACCCCGCACAGGCCGGTGAGGCACAGCTTCAGATCGCCATGATGCTCGCCCAGGGCAAGAAGATCGAGGCCGGCACCAACCTCAACATTCCCGGGTACGAGTCGCTGACCAAACTCGACGGCTACGACAACGTCTACGTCGGCAACGCCGCATTGGAGGCCGACGCGAAGACCATGTCCCAGTACAACTTCTGACGATCAGCACCGTAGCCGAAGGTGCGGCCGCGCCGATTCCGCGCGGCCGTGCCGGAAAGTTTCACCAATGACAGCACCAAGCGCCACCGACACGGCCAAGGCGGTGCTCCAGGTACGTGACATCGTCAAGACGTACGGCGGCGTCACCGCCCTTGACGGTGTCTCCTTCGACCTCTACGCCGGCGAAGTGCACTGCCTGGCAGGCGAAAACGGGTGCGGTAAGTCCACTCTGATCAAAGTCATCTCCGGCGCCGAACGGCCGGACGCCGGCCAGATCATCATCGACGACGTCGCACACCGCTTCATGAACGCGACCGCGGCGATCACCAGCGGTATCCAGGTGATCTACCAGGATTTCTCCCTGTTCGGCAATCTCACTGTCGCCGAGAACATCGCACTCACCAGCGCAGTGGCCGAGCGCCGTCGGCTCTACTCGCCGTCCGACGCGAAGAAGACGGCACGGCGCATCGTCGACGAACTGCGGTTGAACCTCGATCTCGATGCCGACGTGTCGGCGTTGACGGTCGCGGATCGCCAACTGACCGCGATCTGTCGCGCCGTCGTCCACGAGGCCCGCGTCATCATCATGGACGAGCCCACCACCGCACTCACGCACAGCGAAGTCGACCGTCTTTTCGTCCTCGTCGACACCTTGCGCTCGCGCGGGGTGGGCCTGGTCTTCGTATCCCACAAGCTCGATGAAGTTCTGCGTATTGCACAGCGCGTCACGATCCTGCGGTCCGGCAAGCAGGTGGTCACCGGGCCGACCAGTGAGTTCACCCGGCAGTCGATCGGCGAGTTGATGACCGGACGCGAAATCATCGAAGAACGCATCATCAGTCCGCTTCCCGCTACCGCCCCGGTGGTGCTCGACGTCGAGAGGCTGACCCGCCCCGGCGCCTTCACAGACGTCAACTTCACCGTCCGCGCAGGCGAAATTCTCGGTGTGACAGGGCTTCTCGGTTCGGGTCGCACCGAGATCGCCGAGGCACTGTTCGGTGTGCGTCCCGCGGCGAGCGGCACCGTCAAACTCGACGGAAAGCCGGTCACCCTGCGGTCCATCCAGGACGCCATTGCTGCGGGCATCGGCTACGTCCCGGAGGACCGCCTGACTCAGGGCCTGTTCATGGACCGCGCCATCGGCGACAACATCATCGCCGGATCGCTCGACCGGTACCGAACACGCTGGCGCACACTGGACAACGCGAAAACACGCACGACCATCCGCGAACTGTTCGATCGTCTGCGCATCAAGGCCCCGCGGATCGCGGCCCCGGTTCGTTCGCTGTCCGGCGGGAACGCCCAACGGGTGGTGTTGGCCAAATGGCTGGCCATCAAACCGCGTGTACTCATCCTCAACGGACCCACCGTCGGAGTCGACGTCGGCTCCAAGGCGGACATCCTCGACATCCTGCGCACCGAGGCGGCCGAGGGCCGTGCCATCATCGTCATCTCCGACGACGTCCCCGAACTCGTCGCCGCGTGCCATCGAGTTCTCGTGGTCCGGCAGGGTCGCATCACCCACACCCTGCAAGACGACGACGTCAACTCCGACATCATCCTGGAGAGGATTGCGGCGTGACCGAGACACGGCCGCAACGCTTCTCGATGCCGAACCTGCGCGGACGCAACAACGAAGGCATCCTTGCGTTGATCCTGCTGGGACTGATCATCGTGATGTCGATGCTCAACCCGGTGTTCTTCTCGGTGTCGACGTTGTTCGCGATCGTGCGTAGCTCGATCGTGCCGCTGATCTTCGCGCTCGGGGTGCTGCTCGTCATCGTCTCCGGCGGAATCGACGTCTCGTTCGCCGCGATAGCGATATTCGCCGCCTACACGACCGTGACAGCGTTCGGGTCCGGCGCCTTCGGCACCGGACTGGTCGGAGCCGTGCTGCTCGCCCTCGCGATCGGCGCTGCGCTCGGCCTGATCAACGGCGTGGTGATAGCCCGCTTCCGATTGCCGACGCTGATTGTCACGCTGGGGACGCAGGGCATCTTCAAGGGCGCGTTGCTGACCTTCGTCGGGTCGCGCTACATCGCCGACCTCCCGCCCGCCATCGCCAGCCTGTCGACCACCAACCTGCTGTCGATTGCGACGGAAAGCGGGCGCGCATACCTGCATGTGATGGTGGTCCCGGCGGTATTGCTGTGCTGTGTGGTCGCGCTCATGTTGCGCCGCACGATGTTCGGGCGCTCGATCTACGCGATCGGCGGCGACGTCGAGGCGGCGCGGCGCGCCGGCTTCCGGGTGGTCAGGACGCAGATCATGCTCTACGTGCTGGTCGGGATGACGGCGGCGCTCGGCGGGCTGATCTACATCATCATGGGCCGCAGCGCCAGTCCACAGGATCTGGTCGGCACCGAACTGGACATCATCGCCGCCGTCGTGCTGGGCGGCGCATCGATCTTCGGCGGCCGCGGATCGGTTGTCGGCACCATCCTGGGTGTGCTGCTCGTGCAGGTGATCGGCAACAGTTTGATCTTGGCCGGAGTTCCGAGCGCATGGCAGCGGGCCGCCGTCGGCACGCTGCTCATCATCGGCGTCGGAGTGCAGGCGGTTTCGGCCAAGCGCCGTCGTAAACGCCAGCCGAGCGCGGAGGGGCCCGACCTGACGCAGGAGGCGATGACCGTATGACCGGCCTGCGCCAACTCAACGACGATCTGGGCACGCGCACAACAGAACTCATCGACCGGCTGCACGTCAGTCGGGGGACCGGGCGAATGCTGCTGCTGCTGGTGGTGGCGTTCGCATTCTTCGCCGCGCTTCGCCCCAACGTCTTCCTCAGCACACTGAACCTGCAGAACCTGGCGTTGGCAGCGCCGGAGGTCGGTGTGCTCGCGATCGCCATGATGCTGGCGATGCTGACGGGCGGTATCGACCTGTCGCTGGTGAACATCGCCAACCTCTCGGCCATCACCATGTCGACGCTTTACACAACCATCCACGCCGGCAACCCGGCGCTGGCCGAGCAACTGGTGCCGGTTCTCGTATTGGCCGGGCTGGCAATGGGTTTGGTCGGCGGCGCGATCAACGCTGTGCTGGTCGCCTACGTCGGCATCACGCCGATTCTGGCGACGCTGGGCACCATGCAGGTCTACAACGGGATCGCGGTGGTGTGGACCGGAGGCCGCACCCTCTACGGTTCTCCTGCCGGGCTGACCAACCTCGGCCAGGCGACGATTGCCGGTATACCCATCCTGTTCCTGATTTTCGTATTAGCGGCGGTGCTCGTTGCACTGCTGATCAACCGCACACCGATGGGCCTGAAGATCCAGCTCGAGGGCTCCAATCCGATGGCGGCGGGTTACTCGGGCATCCGCAGCCGCTCAGTGCTGACCAGCACCTACCTCGTCACCGGACTGCTGGGCGGGCTGGCGGGCGTGCTGTTCATCGCCCGCAATCCTTCGGCGTCGGCCGACTACGGGGCGTCCTACGTCCTGCTCGTCATCGTCATCGCGGTGCTCGGCGGCACCAACCCGACTGGAGGATTCGCCACCGTATTGGGTGTCGTATTGGCCACCCTCACATTGCAAATCGTCGCCAGTGGTTTCACCGCACTGCGGCTGTCGGCATACCAGTACGCGATCGCCCAGGGAGTGATCCTGATCCTGGTGATGATCGCCGATCAAGTCACCGTGCGCCGCCGCCGGCGAAAACCGGCGCAGCCATCCGCGATCGGCGCCGACCGCTGAACGCACCACTAATCGGACAGAGGAACAGATGAAGAAGATCCTGAACCAGCCCGAGCATTTCGTCGACGAGATGGTCGAAGGCATCCTGCTCGCACACCCCGACAAGGTCAAGACGCCCGGCGACGACCGGCGCATCATGGTACGCGCCGACGCTCCTGTCGCCGGCAAGGTCGGAATCATCACCGGTGGCGGTTCCGGACATCTGCCGCTCTTCAAAGGCTATGTGGGCAAAGGCTTGTGCGACGGTGTCGCAATCGGCAACGTGTTCAGCTCGCCGAGCTCGCAGCAGTGCTTCGAGGCGACCGCCGCGGTGAACGGCGGCGCCGGCGTGCTGTATCTGTACGGCAACTACGGCGGTGACGTCTTCAACTTCGACCTGGCCGCCGACCTTGCCGAGCTCGAGGACATCCCGACGCGCACCGTGCTGGGTCGCGATGATGTCGCCAGCCAACCCAAGGAGCGCAAGGCCGACCGCCGCGGCGTAGCCGGGATCTTCTTCGCATACAAGGCCGCCGGAGCCGCGGCCGAGCGAGGCGACGATCTGGAGCGTGTCGCCGCCATCGCCGAGGACGTGGTGGAGCACACGGCCACGATGGGCATCGGCCTTTCTCCGACGATCCTGCCGACCACCGGTTCCCCGAGCTTCGAGTTGCCGGATGGGGAAATGGAGATCGGGATCGGCATCCACGGGGAGCCGGGGATTCACCGCGGCAAGCTCGACAGCGCCGACGCGATCGCAGATCGCATCGTCACTGCTCTGGTCGAGGATTTGGGATTGACGTCCGGCGACCCGGTGGCCGTGCTCGTCAACGGTCTCGGGGCGACACCCCTGGAGGAGCTCTACATCCTGTACCGCCGCACACACCAGGTGCTCAGTGGGCTGGGAATCGAGATCACCAAGAATTTCGTCGGTGAGTTCGCCACCAGCCTGGAGATGGCCGGAGCCTCGATCTCGCTGCTGGCGCTCAACGACGAGAGGCTGGCCCTTTTGAATGCACCGGCGTCGTCCCCGTTCTTCGAGCAGGCCTGAGCCGTGAACGCCGACGAATTGAAAACGCACATCCGCAGCAGTCTGACCGAACTGGTCAAGAGCGCAGACGAATTGCGGGATCTCGATCAGGCCCTTGGCGACGGCGATCTGGGCATCACGGTGACACTCGGAGCGGAGGCGGTGATCGAGGCGGTGACGACGCTGCCCGACTCCGCCGCGCCTGCTCAGATTGCCCGCGAATGCGCCAAGGCGTTCGCGAACGCCAATCCGTCGACGATGGCCGCGCTGGTCGCAGGCGGGTTGCTCGCCGGCTCGAAGATCTGGACCGATGTCACCGAAATCTCGGTCAGCGACGCGGCGAGCTTCATCCGCGCCGCCGGAGACAATATCGCGCTGCGCGGCAAGACCCAACTCGGGGACAAAACCATCCTCGACGCGATCATGCCCGCCGCGGACGCCCTGGATAACGCAACCGACGCCGCCTCGGGCTTGGAGCACGCCATCGCCGGCGCCGAACGCGCCGTCGTCGATACCACCGCGCTGCAGTCCCGCCGCGGGCGCGCATCCTGGTTGCAGGAGCGCAGCATCGGGCTGCAAGACCCAGGTGCGACTGCCTTCCTTCGCTTCCTCGAAGCGTGGCGAGATGCCGCCAAGGCGGCAGACGCATCCTGAAAGCCAGCGAAAGCCCGTGAAAGCCGTTGTCAACTGTGCTATTTCACCCCGTAGGATCATCTCATGACCAGTGACCTCCCGATCTCCGACGTCCCATTCACGAACGATCCGTGGGTGGCTTCGCAGCAGCGCTATGACACGATGCCCTACCGGCGAGTGGGTACCTCGGGGCTGCTGCTGCCTGCGATCTCGCTGGGCCTCTGGTACAACTTCGGCGACAACCGGGCGTTCGACGATCAGCGTCGAGTTCTGCGGTACGCGTTCGATCGCGGCATCACGCATTTCGATCTCGCCAACAACTATGGTCCGCCCTACGGATCGGCCGAAGAGAACTTCGGTCGCATGTTGCGTCGCGACTTCAAGCCCTACCGCAACGAACTGATCGTCTCTACCAAAGCCGGCTGGGATATGTGGCCGGGTCCGTACGGCCAGCTTGGTAGCCGGGCCTATCTGCTCGCCAGTCTCGACTCGTCGCTCGACCGCCTCGGACTCGACTACGTCGACATCTTCTACTCACACCGCATCGATCCGGTCACCCCGCTCGAGGAGACGATCGGCGCGCTGGACACCGCGGTGCGTGCAGGCAAGGCCCGGTACGTCGGCATCTCGTCGTATTCGGCCGCCAAGACGTCCGAAGCGGCGGCCATCGCGCAGCGACTGGGTACACCACTGGTCATTCACCAGCCGTCGTACTCGCTGCTGAATCGTTGGGTCGAAACGGATCTGCTTTCCACACTCGCCGGTGCGGGGATGGGCGCCATCGCGTTCACCGCGTTGGCGCAAGGGCTGTTGACCGACCGCTACCTGAAGCAGTCGCCCACCGAGATTTCCAGGGCGACGGAGCGTCCGACTTTCGACGATGAGCTGGTCACCGACAACGTCCGCGAACGTCTGCGGGGCCTGGCCGCGATCGCCCAGCGACGTGGTCAGAGCCTGGCCCAGATGGCCCTTGCTTGGGTGTTGCGCGACCCCTCCGTGGCCTCGACACTGGTCGGCGCATCCAGCGTCGAACAGCTGGAGGAAAACCTCGGAGCACTCGACAATCTCGACTTCAGCCCCGACGAGCTGAGCGAAATCGACGAGCATGCGAGGGAATCCGGTATCGACCTGTGGCGCGAAAGCTCCGATATCTGAGAGCTGTGCGGCGACGGCGGCCGCTGAGACGGTGACCGGCGGTCGAGCCATCCGATCACCTTCGGGATGAGCACGGTGGCCAACACCATCGTGATCACCCTGAGCACCTGCAGCGTCACCACGATCGGTCCGGAATGGACCTCGTTGGCGAGTTAACACACCGTCCAGACCCCGCTCGATCACGGACGACCCCACACCGGCAAGGATGTTGCCGTTGCGTCGCCACCGAGGCCGTCGCTCTGACGGGCACCGCCCACCAGAGCGGACAACAACACGTCGAGCGAACCCTCATAGGGGATGGAATCGCTGCGCTGGAGATAGACGCCTTTGGACGTGCCTCCGCGAAACTGCGTGGCAGGCAATGAAAGAAGCGATTCGGTTCTCGTAACAAGCCCTGCTGGGTACGTCAGTGAAGCTACGAAGCAGCGGCGATGAACTCGGCCCTGTGCGCCATGACGCTTGCTAACGGTCGTTCTAACCGCATACACTGATTTATATAGTTAGAACAATCCAGGAGGATGCAATGGATGCGCATGTGGATTCGAAGCCGGCGACATCCGTCATTGGGCATGTCGGTCTCAATGTCACGGGCCTCGCCAGGTCGCTTGCCTTCTATCGGGCGGTGTTCGGCTTCGATCTGCTCGCGGAAGGCACTGACAGCGGCCGCCGGTACGCCTTTCTAGGCCACGACGACACGATCGCTTTGACGCTATGGGAGCAGAGCGACGGCGTTTTTCAGACTTCTCAGCCATAACTGCATCATCTGGCGTTCGCGGTGCCCTCCGTTCAGGACCTGCGGGATGCGTTGGCTCGACTGCGGCAACTCGATGTTCCCCTGACCTATGACGACATCGTGGCCCATCAGCCAGGTTCGGCATCAGGCGGCATTTTCTTCACTGATCCCGACGGAATCCGTATCGAAATCTGCACCCGCGAGGGCCTGGGGACTCACCCGGCACGCGACGACGGCGCGCCCACTTGCGGATTCTTCTGATGTCGCGCAGCTATCACGCTGGCGAGCTGGCAGTACAGACCCAGGCGGATACCGTCGATCAGGCCGCGAAGATGGCGCGCACGGTCCGGAGGAGTGTACCCAACGCCCTGTCGAGATTCTTGACCACGCTACCGTGGGCGCTCATCGGCAGCGCCGACGAGGTTGGAAGAGTCTGGGCGTCACCAATTTTCGGCGAAGTTGAATCATCCGCACCCCTACCGACACAAACGTCCGGATCGCCGCGCACTTGCCACAAGGGGACCCACTCCAGGTGGCAGGGCGAGGAAGCGACTGGGGTGCAGGCATGCTCGCGATCGATCTACAGGGACGGATGCGCGCGCGGATCAACGGGGCGCTACGCGCCGATGAGGATGGAATGACACTCGCAGTCGAGGAGTGCTATGCCAACTGCCCGAAATTCATTCACAGCCGGGATTTCACCGTCGACAACGCTTCATCGCGCGTGATCGTCACACAATCTGACCGACTCTCCGCTGAGGGCCGTGCGCTCGTGCGAAATACCGACACCATGTTCATCGCGAGCATCGGACCAGACGGCAGCGCTGACGTCTCACACCGGGGCGGGCCGCCCGGGTTCGTCGAGTCGTCCGCTGACGGGACCACGCTGCGGTTCCCCGATTATCCCGGCAACGGCGTCTTCAACACGCTGGGAAACCTGCATTCCGATGGCCGGGCGGGCCTGACCGTCTTGGGTTTCGAGTCAGGCGTGCTGCTCCAGCTCACCGGACAAGCCAGCCCCAGGCAGACGACGGCGCCGGCCTCAACGCCGGTACGGATCGTTGAATTCGCCGTTACGCATGCCGTGTCGACGGAGAACGCCGGGTTCGTATCGAAGACAACCGCGGTGCATGCGTACGGCGATCCGGCGCCAGCGGGGGCTGGTTAGGCCAGTTGCTCGCGGAACTTTCGTGCCGCGGCCATCAACTCGTCGACGCGCGCGCGGTCCGCACGATTCTCGAAGACACCGTCGTGCTTGAAATAAGTTCCGACAATCGCTCCGTCTGCGACCTCGAGCTGATCGGCGACGTTCTCTGCGCGCACCCCAGTGTTGACGAATACTGGCGTAGCACCTGCAGCCGACTTCACCAGCCGCAGCGCATCCGCGTCGGTTGGTGAACCAGCGGTTGCTCCGGACACGCAAATTGCGTCTGGTGCGGTCGCGAACACCGTTGTGCGAGTGATTGATTCGAGGTCGCGGCTGGCGAGGTAGGTAGCCGACTCCGGCACGATGTTGAAGAACAACTTGACGTTGGCGCCTCCGACCCGAGAGCGATGGCGAGCGACCGCACCCACGTTGGTGTCCCACAACCCGAAGTCACTGGCGTACACCCCGGTGAAGATCTCGCGGACGAACTGAGCGCCGGTGGCGACCGCCAGATCGATCGACGCTTGGCCGTCCCACAGAACGTTGACGCCGTAGGGGATGACAATCTGCGGCAGCAGCTCGCCGATGACCCTGGCCATGGTGATGGCTGTGATCGGTTCGGTCTTGGTCAGATACGGCAGGCTGAACTCGTTGGAGAACATCACGCCGTCCACGCCGCCGGCCTGCAGGGCGTCCAGTTCGGTGCGGGCTCGCGCGACGACGGCCGCTACGCCGCCCGCGGCGTCGAAGCTGGGATCGCCGGGAAGTGCGGCTAGGTGGAGCATGCCGATGACGGGCTTTCTGACCTTGAAGACCTCGTCCAGCCAGGTGGTGGTCACGTTATACCTCTCTCAATTGTGGTGTATCGCAAGTTGACGGGGTGGCCTAGTCCATGTATGCGCCGCCATTAACGGCCAGGGCTTCGCCGGTGATGAACTGAGCGTCGGGGGAGAGCAGGAAGGCAACCGAGCGGGCGACGTCCTCGGGTTGCTCGAGGCGTCGCAGCGGGGTGTCGTTGATCATCATGTCGCGTACCTCGTCGGGTGTGGCGCCGCGTAAATCCGCCTCCCACAGGAGTTCTCGTGATTGCATCGGCGTCTCGACATAGCCGGGACAGACGCAGTTGACGGTGATGCCGTATTGCCCGAGTTCATAGGCCATTGCCTGGGTCAACCCGACCACGCCGAACTTAGACGCCACATAGTCGGACAGGAAGGGCACTCGGCCCTGCTTGCCGGCCATCGACGCGGTGTTGACGATGGCACCGGTTGTTCCGTTACGCACCATGGCTCGGGCGGCGGCCTGGCCGCACACGAACACACCTTTGAGATTGACCTCCATAGTCTTGTCGTAGCGCTCGACCGGTGCGTCCAGAAAGGAATGCATGAAGGAGATGCCCGCGTTGCTGACCCACGCGTTCAACCCAAGGCGACCGGCGACGTCATCGGCGACGGCGGCCGCGCCCGTCGGTGAACTGACGTCCAGCACTGCGGCTTCGTGCTCAACGCCGTCAATGGGTGGCAGTGATGAGGCGACTTGTTGCGCTGCGCCGCCGTCGATGTCGGTGACGATCACCTGCCAGTCCCGTTGCGCCAGCGTCATCGCTATGGCTGCGCCGATGCCGGAGCCGGCCCCGGTGACCACGACTGTCTTGGTCATGAGATGTTCGTTCCCATCTGCCCTTGTTGTGAGTCGAAGCCAACGACGCGTTGGCCGCTTTGTGCGTCAAACGCATGCACCCCGCCCGGTCGAGCGGACAGCGCGACATGCGCGCCTTCGGCGATGCCCGTCAATCGCGACACATCGACGACGCTGGTGAGTTCGGTACCACGTGCATCCACAGTGACGATCGCTCGCGGTCCCAGGAGTTCGATGAACCGAACCCGGGCTTCGGCGGTGTCATCCGCCGTCAGTACAAGGTCGTCGGGACGGATACCCAGTGTCAGACGCCCGCTCGCGCCGCCCCCCGCGACGGTAAGGGTGAAACCATTGGTGAGAGTGAAGGTTTCACCGCGGAAGTCGCCGTCGATGAGGTTCATCTTGGGGCTGCCGACGAACGCTGCGACGAATGTGTCGACCGGACTGTTGTACACGTCGAGCGGCGTGCCGACCTGCGCTGTTCGCCCGTCACGCATCACCACCATCCGATCCGACAGCGTCATCGCCTCTTCCTGATCGTGGGTGACGTAGAGGCTGGTGATCCCTAGTCGGCGCTGGATCTGCAGCAACTCGGTGCGCGTCTCGACGCGTAGTTTGGCGTCGAGATTGCTCAGTGGTTCGTCGAACAGGAACACCGACGGTTCCCGGATGATCGCTCTGCCGATGGCGACTCGCTGCTGCTGGCCCCCGCTGAGATCCTTCGGTTTACGGCCCACCATGGCGCTCAGCCCGAGGGACTCGGCCACCTTGTCGGCGCGTTCCAGGGCCTCCGAGCGCGGCGTCTTGGTGGCACGCAGCGGGAACGCGATGTTCTCTCTGACGCTGAGATGCGGGTAGAGCGCATAGTTCTGGAACACCATCGCGACGTCGCGATCGCGCGGCTGCAGATTGGTGACGTCACGGTCACCGATCATGATGGTGCCGGAGGTGACCGATTCCAGTCCGGCCAGCATCCGCAACGATGTCGACTTGCCGCAACCGGACGGGCCGACAAGAACGGTGAACGAGCCGTCGGGCAACTCCAGGTTCAGATCGCTGACCACAGAACTCGACCCGTAAGACTTATTGACACCGGAGAATCGGATAGTTGCCATGTGCGGACAGTCACCAACCTTCTAGAACTTCACCGCGCCACCGCTGATGCCTTGCACCAGCTGACGCTGAATGAAAAAGCTCGCGATGACGACGGGGACGACGGCGATCAGGATCGCGGCGCTCATCGACCCGATCTGCACACCGCGGAACGTGTTGAACCCGGCGATCGCGACCGGCAGGATCGCCGCTTTGCCTGGGGCGAGAATCAAGCCGTAGAACAAGTCGTTCCACGACAGGGTGAAGCCGAAAATCGCTGCAGCTCCGATCCCGGGATACACCTGGGGGAGCACGACCAGCCGGAAAGCCTGGAATCGAGTGAACCCGTCGACCTGGGCCTGTTCCTCCAAAGAGCGGGGGACCGCTTCGAAGAAACCGATCAGGAACCAGGTCACCACCGGAAGCACGAAACTCAGGTGTGCGAATATCACGGGCACCAGGGTGTCGGTGAGCCGTAAGGCGTAGGCCATCGTGAGGAATGGGAAGACCAGCACTGCGGGCGGGAGTACCTGCGCGGCAAGCATTCCGAACCGCGTGGCGGTGCCACCGGCCCGGAAACGGGCGATGGCATAAGCGCCCATGCTGCCCACGACAAGGCTGATACCGACGGTGCTCAGCGCGACGATCGCACTTCGGCCGGCCGCGGCCAGGATCTCGGAAGACAGCACGTTGCGCCAGCTGGCGAAGTCAGGTGTGAACGCCACGAGGAACGGATTGTTAAGCTGCTCAGGTGTTTTCAGGCTTGCCAAGGCAATCCATACCATCGGGAAGAGCACCGTGATGGCCGCGGCCCACAACAGTGCGATGCGGCAGACGGCGAGGGTGCGCGATGACCTCATGGCTGCTTGGCCTTCTCCATGCGGCGGAAGGCAACGATGATGATCGTCAGCACAAGCAGCAGCACCACAAACGCCATCGAAGACGCCGATCCGATGCGGAAGAACTGTATTCCCGTCTGATAGACGAAATACTGCAACGTCTGCGTTTCGGTGCCCGGGCCGCCGCGGGTGGTGGCGAACACATACTCGAACACCTTCAGGGCGTCGAGCGAGCGCAGCAACACCGCGACCACCAGAACCGGCGCGAGTAGCGGCAGCGTGACGCGACGCAACACGTACCACCCACCGGCACCGTCGACCTTGGCGGCTTCAATCGGTTCTTGCGGAATCGACTGCAGCCCGGCTAGCAGGAGCAGCACCATGAACGGCGTCCACTGCCAGACGTCGATGAAGGCGAGCGTGTAAAGGGCGCGGCCGGGTCCGAAGAAGTCGTAGTCGATGCCGATCGCCTGCAACATGCGCGGGATCGCGCCGATCTGGTCGTTGAGCAGGAATCGGAAGGTGAGACCGACAGCGATGGGGGTGATGAACATCGGAGCAAGCAGCATCGATCTGGTGAGATCGCGTGCCCAGCGCTGCTTTTGCAGGGCCAGAGCAATCGCGAGGCCGATGGTCAGTTCAAGCGCGACCGCCACGCACACAAACGTCGCGGTGGTGCCGAACGCCTGCCAGAACGCCGGGTCCTTAAGGGTTGCAGCATAATTGCCGATACCGATCAGGTCCGGCGTGCGGTGGCTGGTGAGTTTGTAATCAGTGATGCTCAAATAGAACGCATACACGAGGGGGAAACCGACCACGCCCACGAAAAGGGCGATCAGCGGTGCGATCATTCGATATTTGAATGCCACAGCGGCCGTGTCCTTTCCATCGACGTGGTCGGTTTCCGAAGGGCCATCGAACGACTTAGCCCTGGATCTTCTCGGCGGCCGCCTGCGCTGCGGCGAGCGCGTCGTCGACGCTCTTGGTGCCGGCCACGGCTTCGTTGAGTTCGGTACCGACGGCTTGGATCATCTCCTCGCCGCTGGGGCCCTGGCTCAGCGGTGAGGCGTTCGCGAGAATCTGCTCGACGGTCTTGTAATAGTCCGCGCCGAACTTGCCGTTGAGTACTGCCGGGTTCTTCAGTGTGCTCTGGCGGATCGCGGCGCCGCCCTTCTCGGTTCGTTCGACGTCACGCGCCTTGGAGGTGAGCCATGACGCGAACGCCCAACCGGCATCCGAAGCACCGGAATTGGCCGGGATGGCCCAGCTCCACGAACCGAGCACCTGCTTTCCACCGGGGATCGGGGCCAGCTTGTACTTTCCGGCCGACGGTCCGGATCCGGGCTCGTTGAGCGCGGGCAGATTCCAGTTGTAGCTGATCATCGATGCGGCCTGGCCGCTGGACACGGATCGGAACGCCTCGTCGAAGGCCCAGTTCAAGCTGTTCGGCGGTGCGGCAGTGTGGTAGGTGTCGATGTACGCGTTCAGCGCCCGCTTGGCCTCCGGGGTGTTCAGGCTGGGCTTGCCATTGGCGTCGTAGATCGATCCGCCCGCCGCGAACAGCCAGTTGCCCCATTCCTCGAAGATCTTGTAGCCGCGCTGCGGCTGCATCGCGATACCCGCTCGGTCGCCGACCTTGAGCGCCTTGGAGGTGCTGACCAGCTCGTCGAGAGTGGTGGGCACCTGCAATTTGGCTTGTGCGAGATCGTCTGTGTTGTAGAGATATCCGAGCGCGTAGTTGTAGAACGGCACGCCGTAGCGCACCTTGTCGACGGTGGTGATCGCCGTCAGCGACGGGAAGAAGTCACCCGCGTCGTAGTCTGGCGTGCTGTCAATGCGGGAATCCAGCGGTTGCAAGAACTTCGCGTTCGCGAAGTCGACCATCCACGGGTTGTCGACGATGATCAGATCGTAGGCAGGCGACGGCGACTGGAAGGACGACACCAGTTTGTCGCGCATCTGGTCATAGGTCAGGGTCTCGATGTCGATCTTGGCATTCGGGTAGTCCTTATTGAACTCCGGCACCATCGATTTCACGATGTCGGTGTCGGGGACGTTCTCCATCAGGATGCGCACGGTACCCTTGACGTCTTTGGGGACTTCGCCGGATCCGCTGCCCTGCGGCTGCTCGGGACCACCGCTGCCCGCGCAGGAGCTGATCAACAACGTGAGCACCGCCAATAGCGCGATAATAGGGACGGCGATGAACGGCCGCCTCCGCCGAGGTGTCGTGGTGGATATCATTGCGGCACTGTTCCTTTCACTGTTGGTGGATTACCGATACGTCGTGCCATGGTGTGCGAGATCGGCGCCACCGCGGCACCGAGTTCACGCCACGTCTGGTAGGCGTCGTCGTAGACCGCCCGCGTCGCCGGTTCCGGAACAACCGGCGGGTCGAGCGTGACGAAGCGCGCGGCGTCCGACCAGTCGTCAAGGGCACCTACGCCAATGGCAGCGATCACCGCAGCGCCCAGCGAAGCCCCGGGATGGCCACGGACGGGGAACATTTCAACGCCGAGCACGTCGGCGTGGATCTGCTTCCACAGCGTCGACTTTGACCCACCATTGGTGACCATCACCTTTGTTGGCTCGATATCGATGTCAGCGAACACGTCGAAGTGGTGCCGGAAGCCGAAAGCGATGGCCTCCAGCACCGATCGGTAGAGATCGGCACGGCTGTGACCAAGATGCATTCCCGCGAACACCCCGCGCAGATCGGGATCGTGGATCGGGCTTTTCTCCCCGAGGAAGTACGGCAGGCACAGCACTTCCGCCGGCTGGCATGACGCTGCTTGCTCGTCGAGCTCTGTGAGGTCTATGCCGCCGACGAGAGCCTGAAACCAGCGAATCAGGCTGCCGCTGGTGGCCATGCAGCCGTTGGGCAGCCAGTGTCCGGGCACGGGGTGGGCATCGAGATAGAGCCGTTCGTCGACGATCCTGGTATTGCTGGCGACCAACACGTCGCCTGCACCGCCGAGTTTCACGAGCGCGTCGCCAGGCCCGTTGACTCCGGCCGCGAACGCCGAGAGCACGTGATCGGCGCCGCCGACGACCAATGCGGTGCCTGCCGACAAGCCGGTCTGACGCGCCGCGGCCTCGCTGAGATCCCCAACCCGGGTCCCCGGTCGGTGAACCGTCGGCAACGTTGCGGCATCGAGGCCGGCGGCGGTGAGCACGGGTTGCGCGATCTCACCGTCGATGGTGAACAGACCGGACTCGAGTGCCCAGTTCTGCTCGACGTGGATCTCGGCACCTAACGCCGTCAACACCCAGTCGTAGGAACCGACATAGTGCGCGGTGCGCTCGTAGACCTCGGGCTCGTGCTCGCGCAGCCACGTCGTGGTGGGGGCGACCGATTGTTGGGTCAGCGCCGAACCGGTCATCGTCACCAGGTCGATGTCGGCCAGCGCCGACGCCAGGTCCTGGATCTCGAGCGAGGCCCTGGCATCGTTCTGCAAGATCGCCCGGCGCAACGGATTTCCGTCGCGGTCCAATGGGACGACGGCGGGAACCATGCCTGAGACGGCGATCGCCTGAACCTCGTCGGCGCGGATGTCGCTGCCAGCCACCACTTCTCGGATGGATTCGGCAACGTTGCGGTGCCATTGACCGGTGTCGGCCTCGGCGAATCCGGGGTGCGGTGAGTGCAACGCAGTCTCCCGGGACGCTTGCCCGACGATCCCGTGCGACGTGTCGAACAGCACGGTCTTGGTGCCGGTGGTCCCGATGTCGATCCCGATGGTGTACGAACTCACGGCTGCTCCGCCCGCTGCTCCGCCGAGCCGCTGTGAACGCGGTTGTCGACGCAGAAGACGTCGACACCCGCGGCGCGCGCCGCTACGAGCGCCGGATGGCCGGGATCACCGTCGGTGATGATCACGTCGATGTCGGCGAGGGCAGCGATGCTGGTGAAGGTGACGCGCCCGAGCTTGCTTTGGTCGGCAGCGACGATGACCCGGTCCGCGCGTCTGCTCGCCGCGCGTTTCACGCGGCTCTCACCCTGGTGATAGTCGGAGATCCCGCGGTCGGCGTCGATACCCGCCACGCCCATCACGAAGGTGTCGCAGTTGTAGTTGGCCAACGTGTCCTCGGCCACCGGACCGATCAGGCTCAATTCGCCCGGCCGCAATTCGCCACCGGTCATTACGACTGTGGTCTCGGGCTCGTCGATCAATTCGAGCGCTACCAACAGGCTTGGCGTCAGAACGGTCAGGCCCAATCCGCGCCCCTTCAACGACTTCGCCACCGCGAGCGCGGTGCTGCCGGAGTCGAGGATCAACGTCTCGTTGTGTGCGATCAGGCCGGCGACAGCGTCGGCGATGTGCCGCTTTTCTTCCGCCGCGTCGGCGAGTCGGGCGGCGAAGGCGGGCTCGTGGTCCTTGCCCTGGAGCGCGATCGCACCTCCGACCACTCGCCTGACCACGCCGAGAGTCTCGAGCGCCTCGACATCGCGCCGGATGGTCATCTCGGACACGTCGAACTCGGCGGCCAGCTCCGCGTACGTCACTTCACGCGCGACGGTTACCCGGTGCGCGATGCGGTCTCGACGCGTCTTCGCGTCCATGGTCATAGTCGCCGGCCTTGTGCGAATTTCACAGGTAGCACTCCTTTAGACGACTAAACTCGCTGTCGCGTGCGCAAGTAGTGTTAATTTACAACAGCTAATTGGGTCATGCATAGATCGATGTGAGTATTTTTCACAGCGGAAACATCTCGGCGCATCACTCGTCGAAGTGCGACCGACTGGGGATCCGGCCGCATGCGATCGGCAGATGAGCGAACCCGCCACCACCGATGACGGGCAGTACACCGTCATCGACGGTCGGCGAACCCGGTGAGGCCACTCTCAGCAATTTCGCGAAAAGGCAGCTCGGTGCCAGCGATGCCCCGGCTGACGTAGCGGCGTGGCGCCCACTTGACGGTGCGCCAAGCGGGTCCGAACACAGTCAGCTCATGTCAAACCGGTCGTTCCTACCTCGCACAACGCTGGCTCTGCTGGTGGAACAGCTGTAATTCCCGACGCAACTGGCCTTCCGACGGGGCTTGGATCGGCAAGAACGCGGCCTCGCGAAACCGGCGATTTGTAGCGGTGCCGCTGCGATAGCCGCTGGCCCCGGCCAACGTGAACTCCAACCGAGTCGCCGATACCGCTGCCGCGCCGGTGTCCAGACGCAGTTGGATGATGTCCTTGATCGGACGGTGGGGCGGCTCACCGCCGACGGCGTACAGCAGATCGCCAAGCTTGGTCATTTGACGGGAAAGTGCCGCGAGGTCGTCGGCGAAAGGCGCCGTCAACGGTCCGGTGAACTGTCGGGCCGCATCAAGGGACGCCCGACCCACACCCAGGGCGAATGCCGTTTGCAACAGCAGGAGCATCGGGCGGAATCGTTTGACGAACTCACCCAAGTCACGGCTGATGATGTGTGTCCTGGGCACTTCCACGTCGTGAAGATTCACGGAAGTGGATGCCGTTGCCCCCAGCGCCATCAATGCCGGCGCGGGATTGATCGTGAGGCCCGTGGTATGAGCATCCACGGCGACCACGTACGTTCCTCCGCTGATGCTGCGTGCCGGCAAGACGATCACAGCGTTGTCGAATAGGTTTGACGCCCAAGGTATTGAGCCGGTGACACGCACCATACCGCCGGACTCGTCGGCGATCACCGGCATGTCTCCCAGACCGGCCAGCTGTTTCAGTGCGGGTGCCATGGCCGTTACTCCCACACGGGACCCGGTGCGCAGCGCATCGACATACTCTTCGCGCAGGCCGGCCGACGCCCGCTGCAGGTACAGCAGTGTCATCGCGTGAGCCCACGTCGAGAAGCCGACAGCAAGGCTCTCTGCAGCGATTGTGTCGATAACCTGAACCAGGTCTGCGGTACCGCTCTCTTGCAAGGCCGCGTCGAATAGCCCTGCGCGGCCCAACATCGCGAGATCCTCGCGGACATCGGTACGCAGCTCATCGAGTGCGGTGGCGCGGGCAGCCACCGACTCCCGCGCCGATGCCAACGCTGCGCTGCCTCGGTCGGTCGTCTGCGTGGTCGTCATGGTGGCCTTCCGGTCAAGAGAACATCCGCGCGAGCCGAGGCGTCGCGCCGAGGCGATCATCTCTACATGATGATGATGATCAACCGGCGATGGAACAAGCAGCGGTCGGACCTGTCAACGGGCAACCGCCATCTGCCCGCGTGACCATTGCGTTCGGGAACCGGCGGGCACCAACGGCATTGGTTCGTACTGCGCCGTGGCGACAGGATCCGGGAGCGATGTCACTTCCGGTCGGCTGCGGACTGATCGGTGGTGTGCGTGCCGTTGAGGTAGGTGGCCGCATACTGCGTGACAAGGCTTTGTTCGTCAGCATTGCCGTAGGTGTATGCCGGCGACAGGATCGGCCGTACGCGTTCGACGTTCACCAACACCGCCTGTCTGGCGGGATAACCCGGCCCGTTGAGCTCAAGCAGCCATTCGTGTAACCAGGTGTGCACGGCGCTGCCGGGCTGGTGCAGTTCAGCACTGCCAGTGAAGCGGTAGCCACGTCGACGCAGGAAATCCACGACAGCGATCTCGATGCGTGGGTTCACCGACAGGTTCGCGACGGTGTCCGGTGAGGCGATGTCCATGAATGCGATGTGGTTGTCGTCGTATACGCGCAGAGATGCTTTAGGGGAGAGGTTGGGTGACCCGTCGGGGTTGACGGTGGCGACGAACCCGAGTTTGGCGCTGTCGACGATGTCGCGCATGTCGTTGTCGATGAGAATCATTGCACTACTTTCTGTTGTGGGCGGCCGGGAAAACCGGACGGTGCTCTCGTCCGGCCCTGATGACTGATTGGATTTGAGACCACTTGCCCCTCAGGGTTATTCGAGCAAATACCGACGACGTCAACTATGCGCACCGGGCCACCTCTCCTCCTGGATTGACCACCATGTTCCACACGCCGGCGGCTGTTGACACCGCCCAATGGGACAGATGACAGCCAACTCTAAGGACTATATAGTCCTTTTTGTTCCGATGTCGGATACGCTGGTCATCGAGGCGCCCGATAACGAGGTCAGGGCGTCGACTGCGACTACGCCGACACGCGGCCGGACGCTCCATCAACGGTCTTCGGCCTGCAACCGAACCGTTCAGCCCAAGGAGAATCGATGACAGAATCCGTGCCAGCGGGAGCGCAAGACTATTCGCTCATGACAACCATGGTGACCGGATTTTGGGTCACTCAGATTGTCCGTGCGGCGGCGGCTTTCAACCTGGCTGATCACCTCGCGGCCGGTGTCGACACCGCGGACGCGATTGCGGCCGCCGAATCCACCAACCTCGACGCCACTGGACGCTTGATGCGTACCTGCGCCTCGTTGGGGCTTGTGACGTCCGCCGACGGAGTGCACTTCGCAGGGACGTCGTTGCTGAGCACACTGCGCAAGGAGGATCCGAACTCATTGCGCGGCATGGCGCTTGCGCAGGCCGCACCTGGGCACTGGTTGAGCTGGGGACGCTTCCTTGATGCTGTGCGCAGTGGTGAACGGCAGATAAAGGCCGCACACGGGGACGTCGACACGATCTTCGATTACTTCGCCAAACATCCCGACGAGGCCGATATTTTCACCGAGGCGATGTCGAACCTCAGCAGTGCCGTGGCGATCGACATCGCGGCAATCGTCGACACACACGATGTCAACTTGGCGCTGGACGTCGGAGGAGCCAACGGCGAAGTCATACGTGCGATGATGCGGGCGAACCCCGGCCTACGCGGGGGCGTCTTCGATCTGCCGTTCGTGGTGCCAGCCGCCGAGGCCGCCGCTCGCGAAGACGGCTTGGATGACCGCTTCACCGCCGTGGGAGGCGACTTCTTCGTCGCGGTCCCGCCCGCTGACTTGTACGTGCTCAAGTACATCCTGCACGACTGGGACGACGAAACCTGCATACGTATCTTGAAGAACTGCGGGGCTTCCCTGGAAGCGGGCGGCCGCGTCGTGGTGATCGACAACCTTGTTGGTGAATTGGGTACGCCGGGATTGCCAACTCTGATGGACATGAACATGCTCGTCATGACAAACGGCAAGGAACGAAGCATCGACGAGTTCGATGAACTCTTCGATGCCGCCGGGCTTCGTCACACATCCGTCAACCAGACTGGGCAGTTCGCGGTCATAGAAGCCGTGACCATCTGACATCGGTAACGACCTAGGCGCTCACACTGGGGTTGTGCGGTCACTTCGCCGGGGACAGCAGTCGGCTAGCCCCATCGCGGACGCAGGAGTGGGCGCCACCGCCTTCACCGCATCGGCATAAGCCGCGGGCGGCGCCCGTCACGATGTGGTGCCACAGTCCAACGCCATCTTCGTGGATCGCCATCACATCGGTGTTGTGCGCGTAAATCACCATAAGCGGATCGCTTACTCGTGAAACCCAATACACGACGGGCCCGCGAAAAGGGTCCAGGAAGGATGAAGGTTTCGGACCTCCAGGCGTACCGTGCAATCTGGGCCGCGCTGCCAATAGAACGAAGAGGAAAAGACAATGGCGGACGTAACGCGTCGAGATCTGACATGGATGTCACACGACACCAGAACCTGGTCAGCAGCAACGATTTTTGCGAGAGCGGCGCTTGCGGCGGCGTTCTTGTCGGCCGTGGCCGATCGATTCGGTTTATGGGGAGCGCCCGGGACCAATCAGGTTGGTTGGGGAGACTTCGAGACCTTCACACAGTACGTGCACACTCTGGCCCCATATCTACCTGCCAAACTCGTTACCGCCGTCGCATGGGGTGCCACGGCCGTCGAAATCCTGCTCAGCAGTGCATTGCTGTTGGGAGTAAAGCTTCGATGGGCCGCGCTCGGCAGCGCCGCAACACTTGTTGTGTTCGCCCTGTCGATGTTCTTCTTCGCCGGCTTCGAGACACCGCTGAGTGCATCGGTTTTCAGCGCCGCCGCCGCCGCGCTACTCCTCGCGCTGGCACCGCCGGGAAGCTACGCCGCCAGTGTTGACCATCTGTACCAATCCCGAACTGAAGAACGCGGCGCGAAGAATCGGGATTGATGTCCGGTGTCCACACCCACCGCGTTGTGACGGTTCACGCGACACTGCTGACGATCGCGATAACCAGCCCGCCCAGGGTCAGCACCCCAACCATCACCGCGGCGGCAATCGCCCGGCCCTGTCGGTGCCGGCGTATGTCGTAGATCGCCACCGCGATGCCGGCGAAGATCAACCATGCATAGGCCGCCAGCCCCACCGTCAGCGCCGCCGTTGACGCGGCGCTGGCCAGGGTCACGTTGTGCACGCCGTGAGCCTACGGCGTGAACGGAAGCATCGCGCCGTCTGGCAGTTCGGAGCGGCATCGTCACGCGCGTAGCTTGTCAGCTCTCCGAACGGCCATCGGAAGATGCGTGTCGCAGTGTCTACTGGGTCCCGGTGCACAGCGGCGTCGTGGTCCACTACATCCTGGAGTACAGCACTGAAAACAGAAGCCGCAGTGGTTGCCGTCGATTGTGACCGGCGATGCGCTCGGTGCCATCGGAATGGGCTCGAGGAGCTACGTTGAAACTGACTGGGCGGCATCAGGTTTCAAATCGACTATTGGTACGCTGCGACCTCGGATGCGCTAATCCGCTTTGACGGCCTGGCGATTCGCATGAGTTGACCGGTAGGTGCCTCGGCTTCAACGGGTACTCGCGCACATACTCAGCTGCCGTATCTCCCAGCAAAATTCATCCGGTCGCGGATGATGCGCGAGCTGTGTTGCTCGACTTGTGAAGTTCCTGTGCGATTTTGCGAATCGCGACCGTTCTAATACAGTTCACGGGCAACGGCGACAGTTGCAGTAGCACCAGTTTGAGTGACGCCGATCACAATATGGCAAACCAAGCGCATCCGTCGCGACGGGTGTGGTGTGTCCGTGGCGAGCCAGCTTGTGCGTCACTGCAGCTCTAACGCGCTCAGCAAATTGCTGGCGCGCACCGATGATTTCGGTGACAAGTCACCGGATCGCGACCAGTGCGCGGTCAGACCCGGCTGCTCGGCTCCCGAGCTGCGGGGCTCGAGGGGGAGTCCGAGGTCCGGCACACGGATCCACAAGTTCAAACCCCGAGAAGAGAGCACAACCATGGCCAAACACCGAGCGCCCACCACATCCGGAGCACAGGAACCTGGGAAGAAGATCCTGGCGGGCGTTCTTGTGGCGACGGGCATCGGCGGCGCGGCTTTGCTGTCTACTCCGACGAACCGCGCGACATCGGTCGCGACTGAGCAACAGGCGGCGCTCGAAACCGCAGTCGTCCCCGCGGTCGCACCCGCCCCTGCACCGGCAGCCGCGCCCGCACCGGTGGCGGCGGTGAATAAGGACTCCGACGCGCTGGCGATAGTCAGGGCCATCGTGAGGCACGGGCAGGCGGCCGGGCTGAGTGAAGATCAGATCATGACAATCATCGCCACCGCGAAGATCGAGTCCGGTTTTCGCCCGGCGGTGTCCGGCGGTGTGCAGGCCTACGGGAGCCGGGGTACCAGGGCTGACGAGGTAATCGGCCTGTTCCAGGAGAAAGCCAGTTTCGGCACGGTCGAAGAGCGCCAAGACCCCGAGAAGGCGATTGCGCGGTTCATCGTCCGATTCAGCGATGCGTTCAGGAAGTACGGCATCAGCGACAGCGTGCTCGCGGCCACACTTGCGCAGAACCCGCAACTGCGCACATACCGTAGCGGCGGCGTCGGCACGCACTACTACGACACTGTCCGAGCCGCGATGGGCGCGGCCGCGGACTTGTACGGCCAGGCCGCCGGCCCGCGCCCTGACGTGATGTGATGTCAGCGGCCATGGACGAAGGCGTAGCCGGCGCACGCAAACAGGCAGTCAATGATGCCCGCGGATATAGCGACTAGCAGAAGCACCGAGATCTTCCTGGAAAGGTGAAAGCGCATCGCACACCGCCACGCGGAGCTGGCCGCCCAGCCTTGGACCCGATACGGAAGGGCAGGAGGTCGGACAATGATTCATCAGGCGCGGTATGCAGTGCAGTGGTTACCGGTGACCCGCCATATTTGATTCCGCCGGTACGCCGGCAGTGCATCAGTCGAGATGCGGCGGGGGAGGCATCGATTGCTGGTGTGGCTGGCAGCCAGATCAAGCGGAAAGTTTTGCAGAGGTTCCAGGCAAGTTAGTTTGCTCAAGCGTGGGACAGTAGCGGTGCATCAGCGCTCCCGCGCGGTTCGGTCGGATCAAGCGACCAGACTTCCCATTGATGCTCGTGCCCAGTTACTCTTCGCGTTACTGCCCACGAAAAACATTGGGTAGAGTGATTATATGGCTACAAAGAAGGCTAGCGACGCCAAGAGTGCGTCAAAGAAGGCGGCCGTCAGAGCTCCAGCGAAGAGTGCGCCCACCGCGAAGGCAGCCGTAGTCGGGGCTGCGCGACGGGGTCGGGTCGCCGCCGACGATCCCTTGTCTGAATACCGGGTCCTGTACCTCGCGAACGTGTTTTCGCGTGCACAGCTGGCGAAGTTGATTGGCGTCAGCCCATCGCAGACTTCCCGGTGGGCATCAGGGGAAGAACGTCCTGGCCCCGCCGCAGCTCCAGCTCTGATTGATCTAGAACATGTGTATTCGCGGGCGCGCCTGGTATGGGGTGGTGACTCAGCGCGTATCTGGATGGAGAGCGCTAACGCCTTCCTCGGGGGAGCTCGACCTCTTGATGTCTTGACAACCGAAGGAGCCGCTCGGGTTCTTCAAGCGCTCGACGCAGAGATGTGGGGCGGGGCGGCGTGAGTGCTGGTATATCGCGTTTTCCCCTACCTTGAAGCGGCTCCGCCCGGCGAGCCAGGCCATCCTCTGTATGAGCATCACCCGCAGCGCGGTGGCCGGGCTGACCACCCCGACTATTACGTTTGGTATGTCGCCCGCCAGCCCGAGGCCGCTTGCGGCGAGGCGTTCGGCAACCTGTCGCGCTGGATCGACTCAATGTTCGATTTTCCGGCAGTACCTGGTGCACAAAAGACGCTCGGGGTGTACGAACTGCCCGACGATCTACGCATTTGCGACCTTGATGATCCGCACCGTCTAATAGAGCTAGGGCTTCGACCGACACAGATCGTCACTCGCAACCTGGCGGTCACGTCGGAGTGGGCGCACCGGATCTGGTCTCAGCGTTCTCCTGCCATCGATGACCGAAAATGGCAGGCGGTGCAGTGGTGGTCCTTCCATCGGCCGACTTGGACCGTCATCGCCAGCTGGGAACGGCCCAAGCTCGTCGAACTCGAGCATCTGAACCTCCACCACCCAGCCGTTGTCGCGGCAGCTAAGAGCCTCAACCGGCCGCTATAGACAATCTGGCTCCGGAAGCGGATCGGCGACCTATCTAACACCCTGCAGGTTTACGCGCATATTCGGGCCATCGGCAATGAAACCCGTTGAACCACAGGGTAATACGGTGTAGTTTGCCTCTAACCCGCCATATTCAACTCCGCCGTATTCCTTCCCCCCGCGCAGCAGTGCATCAGGAAGGCGTGGCAGGGGAAAGGCACTGTTGCAGCAGGGCGGCTATGGACTGATCATGTGGTGCCGCCCCTGCGCGGCGCTCAGCGGTGTACCGGTGGCCCGAGATGGAGTGTCCGCCGTATTGCAGGTACTGATGGAGGCAACTTAGAAGCGCGCTCACCTCACAACGAATCGCTGAAACTTCCGAGCGGTGGCTTAGTGCTGTGAGGTTCAGGCCAGTGTGATTGCGCTGCAAGTAGTTCCAGTGCCTGGACGTACCATCTAGTTGGCGTGTCAATCCCCCGCCGGGAGTGGTGAGGCCTGGCCCGGGCGCCACCATCATGCACCGCCGCGAGGTGCTCGGCAATCAGCCCTACGAATCGTTCGCCCGCACTGGCGAGGCGATGACCACGGCTGCCATCGTCGCGTACGCCTATGACCAAATCGAGCAGGCCCGAGGAGAAATGGACCAGGACTCGAGATAGACGACATGTGAATCAGTCGCACCCGCCGTCACTCATGTGGGCTCACGCCGTTTTCATACCGTGGATCGTCTCGATCAGATGCTCGGCGGCGAAGTCGATGAACTTGTCTATATCGGGTGAGCAGTTGACGAACGCGAGTCCGTCGATGCCGGCAGCGGCGAACTTCTCGGCCTGAGCCACATAGTCGGCGGCCTCCGGACCGGCCACAACCGCGTTCGCCAGGTCGCTGGTCTGGATGAACTGCGTGGCGGATTCGAAGGCGGAGGCGCGTGGAATTTCCGGAAGAGCCTGCACCCCGAGTGCCGCCCAGCGCGCGGAGCGAGCTCCCGCCCGCAGTCCGGCTTCCTTCGAGTCCGGGTCGTAGGCGATGAACATCTCGCCGAAAATGGTTCCTGACCCACCTTGTTCACGGTGAACTTTTACCAACGCCGGATCTGGCGTGGTGGAGCTGGTGAACATGCCGCCGTAGTCCGCAGCGATCCGGGCGGCATTGGGGCCGCCCGCCGCGACGAGTATCTCCGGAAGTTCGTCGGGCAGGTCATAGACCCTGGCGTCCTCCAGTTGCAGGTGCTTGCCGTGGAAGGAGTGGAACCCGCCGCTCCACAACATCGTGATGATGTGCAGTGCCTCACGAAGCATTTCCTGGCGTACCGCCACGCTGTGCCAGCCGCGGCCGACGATGTGTTCGTTGAGTCGCTCACCGGAGCCGATACCGAGGAAGAACCGGCCCTCGGACAGAATGCTCATGGTGGCGGCCGCCTGGGCGATGATCGCCGGGTGATAGCGCACGGTCGGGCAGGTGACGCCGGTGCCAAACCGAATCGAGCTGGTACGAGCGGCAACCATCGCCAGCACCGACCACGCGAAGCCGGAATGCCCGGCCAGCGGCAAGTCGTCCGACTGATCCAGCCACGGGTGAAAGTGGTCGCTCATCTCGACGAAGTCGAAGCCCGCCTGTTCCGCGACCACGGCCTGCCGCACCAGCTCGAGCGGAGAGTACAGCTCGGCGAAAAGTTTAAGTCCTACCTGCATCGTTGACTCCTTGCTCGGTGCGTTTCCCAGGGAAGCGTGCGTCTCCCGGCAACCCGTATCAACGCGTGTCGGCGCTCTCATGTTCAGGCTGTGAGACAAGAAGGTAGAAGTCCGCCCCGGGGAGAGAATGACCAGCGTCCAGACAACGCTGGTGTCCGTGTGGTCGATGTCGGCCGGAGCAATCACGCCGGTCAGCGTGGCCGTTTCAGCCGTGGTCCATTCGATACGAGTAGGAGAACCCAGTACCGAGCCTGTCGTAAACCGTTGTTGTCGAGGCAGTTTAGTTCGGACGACCCAATACGGTGGGCGAGGGGGGACACTCTTGAACGTCCGTGGTTCATCAGATGAAAACGGCGACGTTTACTTGACATAATGTGGCTTATCGGCGCTCAAAGCATGCGCGTTGCATTAGATGCAAGTGCTCGCACCCCTCGATGACTGTTTGATTTTCGCGCGGTGCGTTCTGTGCCGTCGGACTACCGATGAGCTGCCTCCGCACGCCGGACCGCCGATCAGGCGCCACCGCGCGCAATTTCGGCGTGTTCGGTCGCGATGAGTGCGACTAATCACACCGAAATCACACGTGAACGCGAACGGTCGACCGGCAGGCTTGTCCTCAACCCTTCCCCGCCGGTGCCTACCAATTCGTCACCGTGACGAATTCACACCGGGGCGCGGTGCCGCTGACTATTTCGCGTTCGGGCATTCGACGTCGACCGACACCGTGACGGTTGCCGGGTCCGCCGTCGGAGCGCTGGGATTGTCGATCCCTATGACGGTGCATGCCGACACACGCTCCCCTGCTCACCCCTTGGCGCCGCGTCTATACGTCACTGTGACGAAAATGTAGTAGGCCACGCACCTAAGCGGTCAGCCTCGCCCGGCCGCCTGTCCCGACACTGATCCGAACGGTTCCATCGGACAACTTCCGCATCGTTGTTCGTCGCAATAGCGACAGATTGCCAAGGCCGAAGCCGCGTCTTGCGGCAGGGCACCCAGGATGGCAGCGGCGAGGCGTTCCAATGTCCGGCGGTCGGCCGGCTCGACCAAGTCGACGATCCGCTGCAGCGCCAATTGTCGGCGGTCAAGTATGGCGTGACGATGGGCAAATCCCCGAGACGTCAATGTCAGTGTCACACTTCGGCGATCACCGGATGCTCTGTCGCGCTTGACCAGTTTCGCATCCTGCAACCGGTCTACGATGCGGACCGCCGCTGGATGGGACCGCTCAAGCACACTGCCAAGCTGGGTGATCGTCATGCCGGGCGAGTGACCGATCGCAACGAGCGCTGCTACCGCCTCGCCGCCGAGGTTGGCGCCGTCGAATACTGCCCATTTGATGCGGTCGGTAACCGCAACCGACAGTGCGCCAACAAGATTCGCTGTGCGGCCCGTCGACCCGGTCATCGTCTTCTCTTTTCAGCTTGGCGGTGTAGTGTCTGCCGATGTATGCGCCATGCATATATTAAGTCCAAGGAGGTCTCGCGTGTACGACATGAAAAATCTGAGCAATCTGAAGGCGCTTGACGAGCATGCTCCAGATGCGATGCAGGCGTTCTGGGCATTCGACAAGCAGGCTTTTGCCGACGGAGCACTGTCCCAACGCGACAAGCAACTCATTGCAGTCGCCGTCGCACTGACGACGCAGTGCCCGTATTGCATTGAGCTGCATGTCAGTGCCGCCCGCAAGGCGGGAGCAGACGACGCGCAGCTTTCCGAGGTCGCAGTCGTGGCGGCTGCCATGCGTGCCGGCGCGGCCGTCACACACGCCTCGCACCTGTTCAAGAAGTGATTCGGTGAATTGTCCAGCTGGCATTACCCGTTGGATCGACTTTTTGCCGACCCGGGCCGTGGTCGTTGGCCTGTCCATTACTCGACAGGACCTGAGCACCTAGGCGGTGGCGTCGGCCTGGTCGGAGAGATTGCCAGCACTCAGTGGAGCTGGCACGCCAGATAACCTGTCGCACCGGCATAGCCGCCCACCGCATGCCGACGTTACAGTCGACGGCTCACAACAGTCCCGTGCCTTGTCCGACGAACGCGATACCCACCAACGTGAGGATGGCGACCAGAATCTGTCGGCGATAGCCACCGACCCAGTCGTGCACTCGCCGCAGCGCGGCTTCGGTTCTGATCGGCGCGGCCAGGTTACTGATCAGAACGATCTCCACCACCGCCAAGCTCACGACAATGAACACCACTGCAGCGCCAAGCTGGGTGCCGATCGCGGCGCCGGAGGTCAGAATGGTGGCCAGCGAGAACATGACCAAGGACGGATTCGGCCCTGCCCAGAACCCGATCACCGCCGCCACCCACAAAGCGCCGCTCTCCCAGGCATTGTGGGCGCGACCAAGCACTCGCTGAACCACAGATCCGCCTTGTGCAGGCGCATCTTGGCCCCGCTTGAGCAACCGTGCGATGGGACTGCCCGCATCCGGATCCGACACGGCGGTCGACACCTTCGCATTCCGGCTTCGCGCCATCGCACGCCGGGACGTGACAAAACGCGCGCCCATCACTGCGGCGACGACCAATACCAGCACCCCGACGAAGATCTCGATATGTCGCACAGTCGCGCTTGCAGTTGTGGCCGGGTTCGCCAGATCATGCACAAAAGACGAAAACAACGGCGTGAAGTGCAGCACCAGCAGCGGCACGAGCAGCAAGATGAAACTCGCGCTCACGCAACCTATCCAGTACACCAACAAGTTCTGCGCCGGACGCGGCCTCGACACCAGCAGCAGGTTGACGCCGAGCCGCACTGGATCAAGTGCAATCGGAAGTGCTAAAACCGCAACCGAGCTCCACATCGCCGACAACTACTGCACCCTGTCATTCAGAATAACTGACCACTGGGGTATTTCCTTGCAGGACAACGGATCACGCGTCCAAGCGGTCGAATTGACCATGCCGATAGTGCTCGACACACGTCGCTCGCCGAACCTTGCCGCTGGTGGTGATCGGTATCGAACCTGGCGGCACCAGAACCAGATCCGCGATGCTGAGGCCGTGTACGTCGTAAACCGCCGACGCCACCTCCCGCCGCACGGCAGCGAGGTTGTCCGAGATCTCCTCGTCCGACGACCCGCGCCTTTTTTGCTCGACAATGACGACGAGCTTCTCGGTGGGACCGTCGGCCACCGCGATCGCCGCGACCCGGCCCCCGGTGCGTTCTTGGATCGTCGCCTCGATGTCGTCAGGTGCATGGTTGCGTCCGTACACGATGAGCAGATCTTTGATGCGACCGACAATGAACAACTCTCCGTCGGAGATGAACCCGAGGTCACCGGTCCGCAACCACGGGCCTTCCGGCGTACCGTCCGACGGGCCGACCAGCATCCCTCCGAACGTGTCCGCGGTTTCCTTCGGTTTACCCCAATAGCCCTCGGCGATATTGCCGCCGTGCACCCAGACCTCGCCCGTCGTTCCCGCCGGCCGTTCGGTGTTGGTGTCGGGATCAACGATGCGCACCAGCGGCGCTTCCGGCACGCCGTAACTGATCAGCGGTGTGCCGGCGCCCCCCGCGAGCGGCTTCGCGTGCCCGTCGGCCAGCTTCTCAGCGTTGAAATGAACCACCTTCGGCGGTTCTCCCGGTGCCCGGGTCGCCACGTATACCGTCGCCTCCGCCAATCCGTAGGACGGACGGATCACCGACTCGCGCAGGTTGAACCGCGCGAACCGCTGGACGAAGCGGCGCATTGTCGCCGGGTGCACCCGTTCGCTGCCGGTGACGATGATCAGCAGATCAGAAAGGTCGAGCCCGGCCGTGTCGTCATCCGACGTTTTGCGCGCCGCCAATTCAAATGCGAAATTCGGTCCCGCCGTATAGACGTGTGGATTGCTGGCCATCAGATGCATCCACCGGGCCGGGCGCTGCAGGAACGCGACCGGACTGGTGAGTACTGTGCGTAGCCCCAAAATGACTGGCGCGCATATTCCTAACAGGAGACCCATGTCGTGGTAAAAGGGCAGCCACGAAACGATCGTGGTGTCCGGCGGCGGAAGCTTCCCACGGTCGGCGAAATAGCCTGACATCAGCTGGTCGAAATTTGTCAGCACATTCTGGTTCGACATCATCACCCCGGCCGGCTGACGGGTCGACCCGGACGTGTATTGCAGATAGGCGGTACTGCGGCTGTCGCCCGCCTCCACGTGGGCACGGATACCAGGGTCACGGCTCAACAGGTCGACTTCGATCAATGACGGGGCCGGCGTCGGTCCCGGAACGAGGTGGTGAGCGACCGTTCCCGCCACCGCGGATGTCGTGAGGACAGCGGCGGGGGCGGCGTCCTGCAATACCAAATCGACACGCTCGTCGGTGGCGCCGCCAAGCGGAACAGAAAGCGGAACCGCAACGCGGCCCGCCTGCAAGGCCCCAAGAAACCCAACCATGTAATCCAGGCCCTGCGGCGCCAGAATGACGGCACGATCTCCTGGCGACCCGTTCTGAGTCAGCTCCTGCGCGACACTCGAGGTGCGCTGATAAAGCTGTGACCACGTCAGCGACTGAGGCTCACCGGCGCAGTCTCGGTCGTAATCGATGAAGGTGACCGCTACGTCGTCCGGTTGGAGATTGGCGCGCTCACGAAGGACGGCCGGGATGGAAGTCTCAATCACGTCCGTCAGGTTACGCGACAAGCCTTGGTTAAAGCGTTCGGAGAACCAGCTTTTGGCGAAACTGACGGATGCGTAGACATTGGCCTCAGCAACGGCGGTCTATCGTAATGCCGACACATTTCCGCGCCTCGAGCAGTCTTTCGGACGCGGATCAGGTAATGGGTTGTATCTCGAGATAGCAATGGGAGCGCAATGGTCTCAGTCGAGGCTGTCAATGGTCAGACACACCGATCGACTCCGGGTGCGGAGGTCACGCCCATCGCGGTGATCGGCATGGCATGCCGACTGCCCGGCGGAATCGATTCGCCGGAGAAACTGTGGGATGCGCTGGTGCGCGGTGACGATCTGGTCACCGAAGTCCCTGCTGACCGCTGGGACGCCGACGAACACTACGACCCCGACCCTCAGATGCAGGGCCGGTCGGTGTCCAAGTGGGGCGCTTTCTTAGACGATGTCGCAAGCTTCGACGCCGACTTCTTCGGCATCGATGACGCCGAGGCGACGGCGCTCGACCCCCAGCAGCGGCTGTTACTGGAGACTTCCTGGGAAGTCGTTGAGCACGCCGGAATCCTCCCGCGCGAACTGACCGAATCACTGACCGGTGTATTCATCGGGCTCACCCATGTCGATTACCAAATCGTCGGCGCCCACTCCGATCCCATGAACGGGCCGCACGGGGTCCACGGGAATGTGCTCAGCATGGCCTCTGGTCGGATCGCGCATGCCCTGCGCACCCACGGCCCCGCCGTCACCGTCGACACCGCGGGTTCGTCCAGCCTGCTCGCGGTGCACATGGCGTGTCGCAGCCTCGACCGTGGCGAAAGCGACCTTGCGCTCGCGGGCGGTGCGTGTGTCCTGTTGGAACCGCGCCGGTTCGCCGCAGCCTCCGCACAAGGCCTGCTGTCACCCACCGGGCGCTGCCGCGCGTTCGACGCCGCGGCAGACGGGCTCGTGGCCGGCGAGGGCGCCGGCATGGTGATGCTCAAACGGCTGCCAGAGGCCCTCCGCGACGGTGACCGAATCCTGGCGGTGATCCACGGCACTGCGGCCAATCAAAACGGGCGCGTCCTCCACAACGAGCCACCATCGCAACGTGCACAAACCGCCGTGTACCGGAACGCGTTGGCAACAGCCGGTTTTGATCCCAGCACAGTAGGCATGGTCGAAGCGCACGGCGCGGGCCTCGCGTTCGGTGACCCAATTGAATTTGCGAGCCTGGCCGAGGTGTACGGCGTCGAGACCCCATGCGCCGTCGCGTCGGTGAAAACCAACCTCGGCCACACCCAGGCGGCAGCCGGAGTGCTCGGTCTGATGAAGACCGTCCTCGCGCTGCAACACGGGGTGGTACCGCCGAACCTGCACTTCACTCAGCTGCCTGACGCGCTCGACCGCGTAACCACAAACCTATTTGTGCCACAACGCGTTTCGCCATGGTCCCGCAATGGCGGTCAGCCGCGCCGGGCGGCGGTGACGTCGTACGGATTGTCAGGAACCAATGTCCACGGAGTCTTGGAACAGGCTCCGGCGCCCCCGCACGTCGACCCGATCAACGAACCCGTGCGCCGCGGGTCGTGGTTGTACGTCCTGTCCGCTAGCTCGGCCGACGCGCTACGTCGTACGGCAGGCAGGCTGGCGGACTGGGTAGGGGCACACGACGACGTCGCGCTGCCTGATCTGGCCTACACGCTGGCGCGCCGGCGCGCCCACCGCCCGCTTCGCACCGCCGTCAGTGCAAGCGACAAGGCCGAGCTGGTCGAGGCTTTGCGCGAAATCGCCCAAGGCGACGCCACACATGCGGCCGCACTGGAGGCCGACAATGCGGACCCGGTATGGGTGTTCTCCGACCAAGGTTCGCAATGGCCAGGCATGGGCGCCGACCTATTGGTGAAGGAACCGGCTTTCGCGGCGACCGTGGCTTTGGCCGAACCGGTCATCCTTCGCGAATGCGGCTTTTCCGTCACCGAAGCACTGTCGGTCCGTCAACCGCTGAGCGGTCAAGATCGGATCCAGCCGACGCTGTTCACCATGCAGCTGGCGCTGGCCGCCGCTTTGAAGGCAGCCGGCGTTCGCCCTGGTGCTGTCATCGGACACTCGGTCGGCGAAGTGGCAGCGGCCGTCGTCTCGGGGGCGCTCTCGTTCGAAGACGGACTCCAAGTGGTGTGCCGCCGCGCACAGTTGATGTCCCGCATCTCGGGTGATGGTGCCACGGCGTCAGTAGACCTTCCCGCCCAGCAGGTGCTCTCCGAGTTGGCGCTGCGCGGAAACGAAGTCGCCGTTGCCGCGGTCACATCGCCGAACTCCACGGTAATCGCCGGGTCCGCCCTCGCCGTTCGCGAACTTGTTGCGGCATGGCAACAACGAAACGTCGAGGCGCGCGAGCTTCCCACGGAATTGGCGTTTCACTCGGCTCACATCGATCCGATCGTCGGCGAGCTCACCGAGTCACTGGCCGGGCTTCACCCGATGACCCCGGAAGTTCCCTTCTATTCGACGACTTCCTACGACCCCCGCGAACAACCAGCCTGTGATGGCCGCTACTGGGCGGCCAACATGCGCCGGATGGTGCGCTTCGCCGCGGCGGTGCGGGCAGCCTTGGAAGATGGGCACCGGATCTTCACGGAGCTGGCCCCCGATTGGGTGCTGGCCGCTGCCGTTGAGGACGTCGGCCGCAGCCTCGACGTGCCGGTGACCGCGATAAGCGTGATGCGACGCGAACGCGACCTCCCCTATGACTTAAGGGATTTCGTCGGCGAACTGCACTGCGCTGGCGGTGCTGTTGACTTCTCGGCGCTGTACCCGGATGGCACGCTGGTGGATGCGCCGCTGCCAGCCTGGACCCGCCGGCAACTGTGGTTCCGCGACGACGCACATTCGCGCCCTACCGGGCACAGCGTGTCTGCACATCCGCTGTTGGGACCACATGTCCATCTGCGCGAGGAGCCCGAGCGACACATTTGGCAGTCCGCACTGGACACAGATCGCCTGCCCTGGCTGCCGGATCACCAAATCCACGGTGCTCCAGTGTTTCCCGCGGCAATCTACTGCGAGATGGCGCTTTCCGCGGCGGGCACGGTCCTGGGCGACGCCGCCGAGGTGCGAGATATCCGTTTCGAGCACGTGCTGGTCGGCGATACCGCCATCTCGATCAGCACCGTGGCAACGGCCGAATCGCCGGACACGTTCCGCTTTGTCGTGGAAACCTACCCTGACCGTGCGCCGGTGCGGCATGCCGCCGGCGCCTTTCACCGCACCGAACCCGACACCGACGACTCCCCCTCTGCTCGCGACGTGCCCGCCCTGCTTGCCGCGCATGCGACCACCCGGCAGGGTGAAGAGATACGGGATCGGCTGCGGCACAGCGGACTTCAGTATGGTCCAGCGTTCACAGGGCTGGTTGCCGTCCACACCGGTGATGAGGCCACGGACACGGTCGTCGCCGAAATTGCGGTGAATGCAACGATGCGTTGTCAACACACCGGTTACTGCGTACACCCTGGGCTGCTGGACGCGTGTTTCCAGTCGGTGACTGCGCTCGCAACGGGCACCGAGGTGACGGCCGCGCCGACCGGTATCGGGCGTCTCCGCGCCTATGGTCAAATCCGCGATGCCCGCTACTGCTACACCCGCCTCACCGGCACCGACGACGCCGGCATCGAGGCCGACATCGAGGTTCTCGATCAGCACGGCGCCGTGTTGTTGGTTGCGCAGCGTGCGCGGTTCGCAATCACCACATCCGACAGCCAGATCGACCAGAATCGTGCCGACCTGTTCACCGTCGGATGGCAGCAGCGCCAACTTCCCGAACCGCCCAAGACCGACCCGGGAACGTGGCTACTGATTGCTTGTGGCACTGGCGATGCCCTGTCGGCAGAGTTGACCAAAGTGTTGGAAACCCATGGCGCACATTGCACGAGCATGGAGTGGCTGCCGGGATCCGGCGGCGAAAGCGCCGAACTGTTCAGGAATCGTCTGCGAGGCGCCGAACTGACCGGCGTGGTGTGGGTGGGGCAACCGCCCGATGGAGACGAGCCGGACGCTTCGCGGGCCCGCGATTGTGTACAGCAGTTGGTGTGCCTCGCGCGTGAACTGGCGCAGGCGCCCGGAGAGTCTCCCCGGTTGTATGCGGTGACGCACAACGCCCAGACCGTTCTGGCTGACGAGCGGCCGAACCTGACGCAAGCCGGCGTGCGGGGTTTGATCAGGGTGATCGGCAACGAACATCCGGAACTCGGCGCAGCCCACATCGACGTCGATGATGTCGACGGAACCGCAGAACATCTGGCACGACAACTTCTCGTCGGGTCAGAAGAAGACGAGACGGCGTGGCGGGGTGGCCAGTGGTACACCGCGCGTCTTCATCCTGCGCCGCTTCTGCCCGAGGAGCGACGGACCGCCGTCGCCGACCCGGAGCACGATGGAATACGGGTGCAGATCCGCACGCCGGGTGACCTGGAGTCGGTGGAACTCGTTGCCTGCGAACGGATCCCACCCGGTGCTGGCCAGGTCGAGGTGGCGGTGCGGTCGTCGAGCGTCAACCTCGCCGACGCACTAGTCGCCTCAGGAGGCGCCGTGGCGCAACTCGGCGCGGACTTCGCCGGGGTGGTGACCGCTGTCGGGCCCGGCGTCACGCACCTCAAGCCGGGCGACCACGTGGGGGGCCTCGACGGCAACGGTTGCTGGGGCACGTTCGTGACCTGCGACGCCCGGTTGGCCGTGCCGCTGCCGGCCGGGCTGGACTTCGGCACCGCGGCGGCGGTCACCACGACGCATGCCCTCGCGCACTACGCGCTGCGCGACGTGGCCCACGTCACCGCAGGCGACAAGGTGTTGATCCACTCCGCGGCCGGTGGTGTGGGGCAGGCGGCGATCGCGATCGCCCGCGCCGCCGGGGCCGAGGTCTTCACCACCGCCGGCAGCGAGGCGCGTCGAGACTTGTTGCGCAGCATGGGTATCGAACGGGTATACGACTCGCGAAGCGGCGAGTTCGCCGCGCTGATCCGCCGCGACACGCAGGGGTACGGTGTCGACATCGTCCTCAATTCGGCATCCGGCGCCGCCCGGCGCGCCGGCCTCGAATTGCTGGCGCCCGGAGGACGATTCGTCGACGTCGGCAAGCACGACATGACGGTCAACATCCCGGCGGGTTCCCTCGTGCTCCAGCGCAACTCGAGTTTCCACCCCGTCGATCTCGAACTGCTGGCACAAAGCCACCCGGAGCGGTTACGGGTCCTGTTGAGCACCGTGTACCGACTGGTCGCCGACGAGACATTGCCATCACCGCAGTACAACCGCTACCCACTGGCCAACGCGGCCGAGGCCATTCGTGCGCTGAGCGGTGCACGACATACCGGCAGGCTCGTGCTCGACATGCCGGTCGACGACCCCGTTCGCGTGGTGATGCCGCCGGCACAAGCGCCGGTCTGCCGGCGCGACGGCGCCTACATCGTCACCGGCGGATTGGGACGCTTGGGGCTGTTCTTCGCCGAGCGCCTGTCCGCGGACGGGGCCGGCCGTATCGTGCTGTGCTCGCGGACGCAACCGTCACCGGCAACGGTGAAGAGAGTTGAATCCCTTCGGATGGCCGGCGCCGACGTCGTCGTGGAGTGTGGTGACATCGCCGCATCTGCTACTGCGTCACGGTTGGTGGACATCGCCACTGCCACGGGTCTTCCCGTGCGCGGCGCACTACACGCCGCCGCCGTGACCGACATCGGTATGCTGGCCGACCTCACCGAGGACACGTTCGACCGGGATTGGGCGCCAAGGGTTCTCGGCGCCTGGAATCTGCATACCGCGACCGTCCTCCAGCCGCTGGACTGGTTCTGCTCGTTCTCTTCGGCAGCAGCCTTGGTGGGCGCACCGGGACACGGCGCATATGCTGCGGCCGACAGCTGGCTGCAGGGTTTCGCACGATGGCGTCGAGATCACGGCCTACCCGCCACCACCATCGCCTGGGGCGCCGTGGCCGACACCACCGACGCGATCGCACCGCAGGAGAGGGTTGATGTTTTCGACGCATTGTTGCGCCATGACCGTCCGTTCAGCGCCTGCGGTCCGGTTGCGGGCACGGCGTGGCTGTCGACCTTTGCCCAACGCACCCCTTTCGCCGAGGCGTTCCGTGTCAGGCCGAACACCGCGGCGGCTGAGGAGCTGCGCGCGCGGCTCGACGCGCTTCCCCGTGAAGACTGGGCCGGGCAGCTGCGAAAAATGATTTCCGATCAGGTCAGCGTGGTGCTACGTCGCAGCATCGATCCCGACCGCCCGCTGACCGAAAGCGGTATCGACTCACTGGGCGCGCTCGAACTGTGCGGCCGGGTCGAAGCCACGACGGGGGTTCGGGTCAGGGCCCCCGAGGTCACCACCATTCGGGCGCTTGCGGAACTGATCTGCGAAAGGTTGGCGCCCACCTAAGTCCGGTGACTCGACAGCTATGCGCTCCCGTCGGGAAGCGCCTGCGACTCCGGCAGTCGCGCACGGATGGCGGCACCTATCGAAGTCCTGCGACGCGACGCGTCGGGCTTCGGCCGCCAGCCTGACGGCCACCAGTTGGCCTTGCCGACCAGAACCGCCAGCGCCGGCACGGTGATGGTGCGGACCAGGAAGGTGTCCAAGAGCAGGCCGACGCCGATGATGAAGCCGCCTTGCACCATCGAACCGATGCTGCTGAACAGCATCGCCAGCATGGGTGCGGCGAAAATCATTCCCGCAGAGGTGATCACGCTTCCGGTAGCGCGCACGGTACGGATGACTCCGGATCTGATGCCATGCGGCGATTCGTCCCGGATCCGGGAGATCAGCAGCATGTTGTAATCAGCGCCGACGGCCACCAGCACGATGAACGCCATCCCGGGTGTGCTGGCGGTCATGGACTGGCCGCCAATCAGCTGCAGCACGATCACCCCGATGCCCAACGAGGAAAGGCACGAGAGAATCACCGTGCCAACGAGATACAGGGGCGCCACGATGGCTCGCAGTAACAGCACCAGGATCACCGTCACCACGGCAACTGTCATGAGCACGATGAATCGCAGATCATCGTTGTAGTAGTCGCGCAGTTCGCTGTAGTACGGCGTCATCCCGGACATCGATATCGACGCATCAGCCAGCGAGGTGTTCGCCTGTGCCCCTCGCGCGGTGGCGAGGATCGTCTTGACCTGGTCCATCGCCTTGGTGTCGTACGGGTCCAGCTTCGATTGCACCAGGTAACGAGCCGAATGCCCGTCCGACGACATGAAAACCTTCGCCAGGTCCTTGAACTGGTCGTCGCCCAGTATCTCGGGCGAGATGTAGAAGCCCGCCGCGCCCGGGTCGGATGCGTTGAGCTTCATCGCCAGTAGGAACGCCGATGCATGCGACAGACCCTCACCCAACTCTTTGGTCTGGTCGTCCAGGATCCGTACCCCGTCGGCGATCTTTCGGCTGCCGTCCGCCAGCGCGGCGGCTCCCTGGTCGAGCGTCGCGAGGCTGTTCTGCAGACCCCCCGGGTTGTTCGCGCCGAGGGTCCGCATGGATTTGAGCGCCGCGTCAAGCGACGGCTGCACCTTGCGAAGAATGTCAGGAAGGTTCTGCAGCTGCTCTTTCAACTTCGCGCAGGAGGGCTGGGCGTCGCATGTCGGGTCGGTGTTCAATCCGTTGAGCACGTCACCGATCAGGTTGGCAGTGTCATCCAGATTGCCGGTCGCCGGGTCGTCGGCGGCGCGGGCCTGCGCGAGCTGAGCCTCGATGTCCTGGAACGCCTTTGAATTGGAGAGCTGCGCCCGCACATTGGTGAGGGTCTGACGCAGACCGTCGAGGACCTTGGTCGTCCGGCCCAGTTGGCTGCGCACCGTGCCGAGGCTTTCGGCGAGTTTGTCGGCGCCCCCGGTGAGTGCCGCGCGCTCGTCGGTGCTGGCCGCGATCTTCGACGACGCGTCTGCAAGCTTGTTGCCGATCTCGCCGGCCTGATAGCTGAGTGTGGCCTGCTCCAACGGTGCGCCCGTGGGCCGGGTGACGCCTTGCACTGTCGCGATATCGGGCAGTTGGCTGACTCGTTGCGCCATCTGTTCGAGGTCGGCCAGTCCCTTGGTGGTCCGCAGGTCGTGCGGGGATTGGATGAAGATGTATTGCGGCGCTGTCACACTGGCCGGGAAATGCCGTTCGATGGCGGCCATCCCGACGTTGCTCTCCGCTGTCGCCGGCAGCGTCGTACGCGCGTCATAACTGGTGTGCAAGAACAGCACACAGGCGGCCAGCGGAATCAACACGGCCAGGCTGGCGGCGAGATGCGCAACTGGGCGCCGCACGATGTGGATGCCCGAACGTCTCCAGAACCGGTTGGTCAGCTCCCGTCTCGGCCTCACCCAACCCCGTCGCCCACCCAGCGTCAGCATCGCAGGCAACAGCGTGATAGCGGCCAGAAACGCCACCGCCACCGCGACAGCCAGCGCGGGTCCCGTCGTCGAGAACACCTTGAGGCTGGTGAAACTCATGCCTAGGAACGTCACCGCGACGGTCGCCGCGGAGGCAGCGATCACCTTGCCGATTGCCGTCAGCGCCCGTGTGACGGCTTGATCGGAGTCCAGCCCTTGCCGAATGTATTCGTGATACCGGCTGATCAAGAACACGGCGTAGTCGACTCCGGCGCCGATCATCATCGCGCTCATGAACACGACCGTCTGCTGCGAAATGGCAAGGCCCAACTGCGCGAGCCCGGCGACCAACTGCGTTGCGGCGGCCTGCGAGACGCCGATGGTCACCAGCGGCAACAGAATCGTCACCACGCTGCGGTACACCACGAGCAGGATGACCAGCACCATGACCAATGTCGCGGTTTCGATCACCCGCAGATCACGCAGCCCCAGTTCCTCGCGTTCCGCGACGGTCGCCGTCAGCCCCGTCATGTGCACAGTCAGCCCCGAACCTGCAACCGTTTGATTGACGGTGGCCACCACGCGCTGGTAAGCCGCGTTTGACTCGGGGGATCCCAGTTCACCGGCGACACCGACAGGGATGAACCACGCTTTGTGGTCCTTGCTCTCCATCACGTTGCGCAGCGGCGGTTGGGACACGAAGTCCTGCACCATCACGACGTCGCGTTGATCGCGATGCAGTTTGTCCACCAAGTTGCGGTAGACATCCTCGTCAGCGCGCGTCAGCCCCCGCTCGTTGGTGAGCACCACCAGGGCGATGTTCTGGATCCCCGGCTCGCCGAAGGCCTCGGTCATCTGACGTGTCGCCACCATCACCGCGGAGTCGGCAGGCAGCAACTCCTGGTTGCGGTCGCTGGCCAGCCGCATCAACGGCGTCACCGTCCCGGCCAGCACCGCGACCACGAGCAGCCAGGCGGCGATCACCAGCCACGGCCAGCGCACCACCACACGGGCCAGTCGCTCGAATATGCCGTTCACCGACAACCCCTCGACAAGGTTGCCGGGTTCTCCCGCCGCGCGCTTCCGTGGCCAGTGCAAGCTCACATCGTCTCACCGCCGAGCACCTCGCTGAGTTGCTGCCCATACAAGCCCAGCGCGTCGGTGGTCAGCATCGCCTGATGGGTGCAATCGGCGGCATGCACGATGACGTCGCCGCTCACGTACGGTCGCCAGCTGCGCTGCAAGGCGGACCTGCGGTCTGTTCCGTCGCGTTCGGCGCAGAACACGGTCACATCGCCGTGGAAAACACCGGCCTCATGCTCTCGATAAAAACCGACGTTGGTGTCGAAATTCTGCACCAGACGGTCGAGAAGTGCTGCATAGCCGGCGAATTCGCCTTGTGGGCCCACCAATTCGTCGAGCTGGTCTCGGTCCACGGCCTGGCTGGCCGCGCTGTTGAGCTGCGGTTCGGCGTCCAGGAGGACCAGCCGCGCGACGGTGGCGCCGCGGCGCTCGAGCTCGACGGCGACCGCGTGAGCGACGACACCGCCGAACGACCAGCCGAGCAGGTGGTACGGGCCGCACGGATAGTGCGCCTGGATCCTGTCGGCGTACGTCGCCGCCATGTCGCGCAGCGATCGCGGTTCGACCCTGTCAGCGTCGGATGTCTGCTGGACACCGACGATCGGGCAGTCGAGGTAATTGCCGAGAACCTGATAAGGCCAACTGACGCCGCTGACCGCATGCAGGCAGAACAACGGAACTCCGGTGCCGTCCTTCAACACCTGTATCGGAGCCATTTCCTGCCCAGCAGCACTGTCGGTCAGCAGCCGATGACTCAATGCGCGCACAGTGGGCGCCTCAAAAACGGTTGGCACCGACAGATCGGCGTCCAGGCTGGTGTTCACGGCGGCGATCAGGCGCATCGCCGAGATGCTGTCGCCGCCGAGGTCGAAGAAGGATTCGTCGACGCCGACCCCCTCGATACCGAGGATCCGACCGTAGATGGCGGCCAGCGCTTCCTCGGTGGGTGTGCTCGGACGGCGGTATTCGCCTGCGCGATATTCGGGTGCGGGCAACGCGCGGGTGTCGAGCTTGCCGTTGACCGTCACGGGCAACTCTGGCAGCACCACCACCGCGGCCGGCACCATGTGGGCCGGTAGCTGCTCGGCGAGCTGCATGCGCGCGGCGGCGGCGTCCGCGGTGCCGGTGACATAGGCCACCAGGCGCGTGTCGCCCGGACGATCCTGGCGAGCGAGCACGGCGGCTTGACCGATTCCTTCGAGTCGGGCCAGCGCGGCCTGAACCTCACCGAGTTCGACGCGGAAGCCGCGGATCTTGACCTGATCGTCGGCGCGCCCCAGGTAGTGCAGCCGTCCATCGGCATCCCAACGCACCAGGTCCCCGCTGCGATACATGCGGGTTCCCGGCGCTCCACCGAACGGACAAGCCACGAACCGCGACGCCGTCAACGCCGACCGGCGCAGATAGCCGGCGCTGACTGCGGCACCGGCGATGTACAGCTCCCCGACCACACCGGGCGGCACCGGACGCAGCCAGGCGTCGAGCACGAACAATGCCGCCGCGGGCACCGGCGAGCCGATCGGTACCGCACCAGCGGCGGCTCGCAACGGGGTGCTCATCGCCGCGTACACCGTGGTTTCGGTCGGGCCGTAGGCGTTGATCATCACGCGCCCGGGCGCCCAGCGGTCGACCAGTTCGGCCGGACAGGACTCGCCGCCGACCAGCAATGCCGCCGCCCCGACCGCCTCGGGCGAGAGCATCCCCGCCGCAGACGGGGTTTGGGTGAGCACGGTGACCTGTTCGGCAGCAAGCATCGCCTGGAACGCGTCGGGTGCGGCCGTCACGGATTCCGGCACGACCACCAGCCGTCCACCGTGCAGCAGGGCGCCCCAGATCTCCCACACCGAGAAGTCGAAGGCATACGAATGGCATTGTGTCCAAACCTGTTCCGTCGGCAGTGCGCCGTTGAGCGGCCCGAACTGCTCGGTCACGTTGCGGTGCGTCACGGCGACGGCCTTGGGCACCCCGGTGGTGCCGGAGGTGTAGATGACATACGCGAGGTCGTCAGGGGCCGGCGCAGGCAGCGCCGTGCCGGGTTCGGTGTCAACGGCAGGATCACCGACGTCGATCACCGTCACCGGCGACCCGTCGAATCGCTCGGCCAGCTCATTGGTCGTGACGGCGGCGACAGGAGCAGTGTCGGCCAGCATGAACGCGATCCGGTCATCCGGAAGGCTCGGGTCGATCGGCAGGTAGGCGGCTCCGGTCTTGAGCACAGCCAGGATTGCCACGATTGCTTCGGCGGACCGCGGAAACAGCAGCGCGACAAAGGATCCGGGACCTGCACCGTGGCGGGCCAGCAGATGCGCCAACCGGCTGGACGAATCGTCGAGTTGGGCGTATGTCATCGACGACGCCCCGAACGTCACCGCCAGCGCCGTCGACGCGCGCTCGACCTGTGCGGCGAACAGTTGAGGGATCGACGCTGTTCCCACCGGCTGGTTCAGCGCCGCCCGATTGCCGATCCGATCGAGCCGGGCATGTTGGTCGTCGTCGAGCAGATCGACCGACGACAGACGCCGCGTGGGATCTGCGGCCATCGCCAGCAGGAGGCGGTCGAACCGGCGGACGAGGGTGTCGATGCGTGCGGCGTCGAAGACGTCGGCGTCGTATTCGACGCGGAGTCCGAGTTCCTGACCGGGCGTGGCCTGAATCGTCAGCGGATAGTGGTTCTGTTCGTGAGTGGTGAAGTCGGTGATGGCCAGCTCATCGTCACCTGCCGAGACGTTGGTGTCGACGGGGTAGTTCTCGTAGGCGAAGAGGGTGTCAAAAAGCTTGTCGTGGCCGGTGATCCGATGTATCTCGCCGAGCCCGAGATGCTGGTGCTCGAGAGTCGCGTTGTGCGAGTTCTGCAGCAGATTAAGCAGATCCGCGGTATTGGTGGCGGCGGTGAAGCTGGCTCGCACCGGCACCGTGTTGATCATCAGGCCCAGCATGGAGTCCGCGCCCACGACGTCGGTCGGCCGACCGGAGACAGCGGTACCGAACACGACGTCCTGTTGGCCGGTGAGCCCGGACAGAAGCTGCGCATAGACGCCCTGCAACACGACGTTCACCGTGGTGCGGCAGGAACGGGCAACCTCGGTCGCGGCCTGCATGGTGTGTTCGGGTAGGCGGAAGGTGCGGACTTCGCGCCGGGCCGGCTTGCTTCCACGCCGCGGCAGCGTATGAGAACCGACCAGGGTCGGCGTGTCGAAACCGGCCATCAGTTCGGCCCAGGCGGTGCGGGCCGCGTCGAGGTCGCGGTCCGCCAGCCAGGTGATGAAGCTCCGATACGGGGCAGCCGCGGGTAGCTGCTGGCCGTAATAGGCGGCGAAGATTTCACCCAACAGTATTGGCATCGACCAACCGTCCATCACGATGTGGTGGTTGGTCAGCACCAGTCGGTGTTGGCGCTCTCCGGTGCGGATCAGTGCGACACGGAACGGCGGTTGGTCGGCCAAGTCGCGGACGGCGAGGCGTTCGGCAGCGCGGATGCGCTCGATGCGGTCGTGGACGTCCTCGGCGGTGGCGCTGACATCCGTGAACTGCCAAGCCACTTCGGGCGCCTCGGAGATGATCTGCACCGGTCGGTCGAAGTCGCTGCAGAATCTGGCCACCAGGTGGGGGTGCCGGACGATCACCGTGTGCACCGCATCGCGTAGGCGCCGGGGATCCAGTGCGCCGGTCACCGTCAAATCCAGCTGGACCGCATACACGTCGGACAGCTCGTCACCCGCGTGCGCGGTGTGGAAGAGCAACCCCTGTTGCACCGGGGTCAGGGGTAGCACGTCGACGACCCGATAGTGCTGTTGCAGTTCGTCGATCTGCTGTTGGTCCAGACGGGCAGGAACGATGTCCGACGGGGTCAACCCCCCTCCACCATTTCGCACCAGCGTGCAGATACCGGCCAGCGCCTCCAACCACAATTGGTTGAGCCGAGCGACCTGCTCGGAGTCCAACGCCGACCGGGCCCAGGTCCAGTTGGCGTGCAACCGCGGACCGGCATCCGTGTCAACGGCGCCGGCATTCAATTCGACAGTGTGCATCAACGGCATCGACACCGCGGTGCTGACACCGGTCACCGAAGCACCGTCCGGGCTGATCTGCCAGAACTCACCGGACATTTCGGCTCCGGCACCGAGCCGGCCGAGGTAATTGAAACCGATGGTCGGGTCGGGAGCGTGGACGTCGATGTCGTCGTTGAGGTATCGCAGCAGTCCGTAGGTGAGGCCGTCGGGCTGGGCGCGCAGTTGTTCCTTGGCGTCCTTGATCACCGCACCCAACGCCGCGTCCCCGGCGATGACCTGAGACCAGGACAGCTCGCTGACCGTCAGCGACACCGGATATTTGGTGGTGAACCAGCCCACGGTGCGAGACAGGTCGACATCGTCGGCCAGCTCGTCGTGACGGCCATGTCCTTCCACGTCGATCGCGATGGGTGCGCTACCGGTGCCCACGAATTCGGCGACCGCCAACGCGAATCCGATCACCAAGATGTCGTTGATACCCGTGTGGAACGCCGACGGCACATCACGCAGCAGCGTTTGCACGTCGTCAGCGTCATCTAGTGCCGCCGACAGCTGACCGGCGGTGGCATACGTGTCTGCCTCCGGCTGCGCGGGAGGCAACACAGAGGGAGTCGCCGCTACGCGACGCCAGCACTCCGTTTGGGCGGTGACGTTCTCGTGCTGGGCGTGTTCGTTGAGCAGTGCTGCCCAGCGTTGGAACGACGTCCCGCCTGCTGGTAGCGCCACTGACTGCCCGGCGCGGTGTTGTGTCCAGGCGATGTTGAGGTCTTCCAACAGAATTCGCCACGACACCCCGTCCACAGCCAGGTGGTGGATGATCACCACCAACTCCCGCGTGCGCGACACCCACACGGCGCTGAGCATCGCCCCGGCCGCCGGATCCAACCGCGACCGCGCCGCGATCACCACCGGATCCGACAAGACGTCGACGCTGATCAGGCACGCGAGGGCATCCACCGATCCCGCCGGCGGCACCTGCAACGACCAACCCCCGTCACCGTCGACGTCCACGCGCAGCCGCAGCATCGCGTGCCGATCCAGCAAGGCCTGCAACACAATCGCCGCGTCGTCCTCGGTGGCACCCTGCGGCGCCCGCACCACCACCGTCTGGTTGAACTCCTCGACCGGTCCGTCCACCGCTGCCAGCCACCGCATGATCGGCGTGAGCTGTACTGCTCCGACTCCCTCGTCGACGAGGTCAGCCTGGCCGTCCGCGACGTTCACGACACGCGCCAGTCGGGCCACCGTCTGTTCGACGAACACGTCGCGAGGTCGGCAGGTCAGGCCGGCGGCGCGCGCGCGTGCCACCACCTGCATCGACATGATGCTGTCGCCACCGAGGTCAAAGAAGGAGTCGTCGACGCCCACCCGGTCGACGCCGAGTACCTCGGCGTAGATGGCGGCCAGCGCCTCCTCGACCACGCTGGCGGGCCCGCGGTAGTGGTCGACATCTCCGTATGTCGGTGCGGGTAAGGCGCGTTTGTCGAGTTTTCCGTTGGGCGTCAACGGCAACTCCGCCACCGCTACCACTGCGGCCGGAATCATGTAGGCCGGCAGGTGCTCAGCCAAGGCCGCCCGCACCCGCCCCGCATCGGTGCTGCCGGTGATGTAGCCGACGAGACGCTTGTCTCCGGGACGGTCCTCGCGCGCCATCACCGCCGCCTGCTCGACTCCCTCAACAGCGGCCAAAGCCGTTTGTATCTCCCCGAGTTCGATGCGATAGCCGCGGACCTTGACCTGCTCATCGACCCGCCCCAAGTAATCCAACTGCCCATCAGCACGCCAACGCACCAAATCCCCGGTGCGATACATCCGCATCCCCGCCCCACCAAACGGACACGCCACGAACCGCGAGGCCGTCAACCCGGCACGCCGCACATATCCCGCAGCCACCCCCGCGCCAGCGAGGTACAACTCCCCCACCACACCAACCGGCACCGGTCGCAACCACGGATCCAACACAAACGCCGCCGCACCTGGCACCGGTGACCCGATCGGCACCCCCGCCGACCCGGCACTCAATGGCGCACTGACCGCCGCATAAACCGTTGCCTCAGTCGGGCCATAAGCATTGATGACCACACGGCCAGGCGCCCACCGATCCACCAACTCGACTGGACACGCCTCCCCCGCCACCACCAACGTCACCGCATCCAGACCCTCAGGACGCAACATCATCGCCGCCGAGGGCGTCTGGCTGACCACACTGACCCGCTCAGCAAGCAAGAGCGCATGCAGATCCTCCGGTGAAGCCGCCACCGACTCCGGCACCACCACCAAGCGCCCGCCCCGCAACAACGCCCCGAAGATCTCCCACACCGACACATCAAAGGCCAACGAATGCCACTGCGACCACACACCAGACACCGGCAGCCCCGAGTCCGCCGACGTCAACAACTGAACGACGTTACGGTGAGACACCGCAACACCTTTCGGCACACCCGTCGTCCCCGACGTGTAAATCACATACGCCACATCATCCGGCGCCACCACCGCCACCGGCCTGCCAGGATCTTCGTCGACAACGGGATCGGCCGCCACGTCGATCACCTTGACGTCGAATTCCGCCAGCCGCCCGGCCAAATCGCTGGTCGTGACCACAGCGACCGGCCCGGAATCGGCGAGCATGAACCCGATCCGCGCCGACGGCAGCGCCGGATCAACCGGCACATACGCCGCCCCCGTCTTCAACACCGCCACGATCGCCACGATCGCCTCGACCGACCGCGACACCAACAAAGCCACGGCCTGTCCCGGACCTGCACCGGCACCGGCAAGCACGCGCGCCAACCCGTCCGACGCCGCATCCAATTCCGAATACGTCAGGGCTCGGCCTTCAAAGCTGACCGCGACCGCGTTCGGCGTGCGCGCCACCTGTGCGGCGAACAGTTCTGGAATGGCGGCGGACGTGGGCGCCTGCTGTGTGAGCACCGCGTGGTTGCCGAACTCATCGATCGACGCCCGCTCGGCCTCGTCCAGAAGATTCAGCGACGACAACGACCGATCCGGGTCGGCGGTCATGACCACCAGGACTCGTTCCAATCGTTTGATCAGCGTATCGATGGTTTGCGCGTCGAATACGTCAGTGCGGAATTCCACCTCACCGCCGATCCCGGCAGGTGCACCCGTTTCGGTCCAGCGTTCGGCCAGCGAGAAGGTCAGGTCCATGCGGGCGGACTGAGTGCTCAACGGAATCGAGGTGGCCTCTACGCCCTTGAGCCCTGAGCCAGCGGCGGGATCGTTGAGGCCGGCGAAGTTCTGCCAGGAAAGCAGCACCTGCACAAGCGGATGGTGGGTCAGGCTGCGGATCGGGTTCAGCCGCTCGACGAGCACCTCGAAGGGCACGTCCTGATGTTCGAAGGCTTCCAGAGTGCGCGCGCGAACCTGCCTCACCAACTCGGCGAGGGTGGGGTTATCGGCGACATCGGCACGCAGCACCAGGGTGTTGACGAAGAATCCAACGAGGTCATCGAGTGCGGGGTCGCGGCGCCCGGCGATTGGGAAGCCAACGGCCACATCGGTACTCGCGCTGATCTTCGACAGCACGGCCACCAGTGCGGCCTGCACCACCATGAAACTGGTCGCGTTGTGCTGTCGGGCCAGCCGTGCGACCTGCTGCTGCAACTCGGCCGGCCAATCCACGACCACGGTGGCGCCTGCCATGTCGGCGATCAGGGGGTAGGGGCGATCGGTGGGTAGGTCCAGGCGTTCGGGCAGCCCGGCGAGGGCATCCTCCCAGTAGTCCAGTTGCGCGGCGATCGGACTGAAACGGTCCTGCAGATCACCGAATTGGGCCCGCTGCCATAGCGTGTAGTCGACGTACTGCACCGGCAGCGGCGCCCAGTCCGGAGCCTGGCCGGCGCACCGGCTGGCGTAGGCGGTGCCGAGGTCAGCAACCAAGGGTCGCAGTGACCACCCGTCGGCGGCGATGTGATGGACCACGGCCACAAACACGTGCTCGTCGCCGGCCACCCGGAACAGGCGCACCCGCAACGGAATATCAACGGCCAGGTCGAATGTCTCGCGGGCCGCGGCTCGGAGGGTTTCGTGTAGCCGGTTGAGTGTCCAGTGACTCGCGTCGACCACGTCCCAACCGAAATCAGCCTGCCCAGCGGGTATCACCACCTGCTCGGGTATTCCCTCGGCTGCCGGGAACAGTGTTCGTAGGCTCTCGTGGCGGGCCACCACATCGGCCAACGCAGCTGCGAGAGCATCGATGTCGAGCTGTCCGCGCAACCGCAGCGCGGCCGCCATGTTGTAAATCGCTGTGGGGCCTTGCAGTTGGTCGACCATCCACAACCGGTTCTGCGCGAACGACAGCGGAACCACTGCTGGTCGGTCGACGGCTACCAGCGGCTGAAGCCGACGCTCACCTTCACCGATACGCGGTGTCAATTGCGCCACGGTGGGCGCCTCGAACACGGTGCGCACCGGGAGATCGACGTTGAGTGCGGCGTTGATGGCCGCGACCAGTCGCATGGTGGACAGCGAATCGCCGCCGAGATCGAAGAACGAATCGTCGACGCCGACCCGCTCGAGGTCGAGGACCTCCGCGTACACGCCGGCCAGAATCTCCTCGGTGTGGCTGCCCGGAGCGCGGTACCCGCCCGCGCCGAAGTCCGGGTCCGGCAGCGCGCGAGTATCGAGCTTGCCGTTCACCGTCACCGGCAGTGCCTGCAGACTGACCACCGCGGCTGGAACCATGTAGGCCGGCAGTCGGTCGGCGAGCACCGCCCTTGCGGCTGTCGGGTCAGCCGTGCCGGTGATGTAGCCGAGCAAGCGCTTGTCGCCGACACGGTCCTCACGGGCGATCACCGCCGCCTGGTCCACCCCGTCCACTGCGGACAGTGCCGAGCGCACTTCACCCAGTTCGATGCGGTACCCGCGAATCTTGACCTGCTCGTCGGCGCGGCCGAAGTAGCGCAACTGCCCGTCGCGGTCCCAGCAGACCAAATCCCCTGTTCGATACATTCGCGCACCGGCGCCGCCGAACGGGCAGGCGACGAAGCGCGATGCGGTCAGGGCCGAGCGTCGCCAATATCCGACTCCGACGCCCCGGCCGGCCACGTACAGTTCTCCGATCACGCCGGGGCGAACCGGTCGCAACCAGTCGTCGAGCACGAAGAACGCCGCCCCGGGTACGGGTGAGCCGATCGGCGGCGCCCCGGACCCGGCGGCCAAGGGCGTGCTCGCCGACGCCCACATCGTCGTCTCGGTCGGACCGTAGACATTCACCATCACACGGTCCGGCGCCCAGCGATCCACGAGCTCGGGCGGGCATGCCTCGGCCCCGATCACCAGCGCCGCCGTATCGAGTCCGTCGACCGCAAGAACCGCTGCTGCAGAGGGTGTTTGGGTGAGAACGGTGACTTGCTCGCGAACGATCAGCGCGTGGAACTCTTCCGCGGAACGGGCGATCGCGTCGGGCACCACCACCAGACGGCCGCCATGCAGCAGCGCGGCCCAGATTTCCCACACCGAGAAGTCGAAGGCATAGGAATGGAACTGCGTCCAGATCTGGCCCGGCGCCAGCTCGACACCGATGTCGAGGGAGTCGAACAACTGGCAGACGTTGCGATGGGTGACCGCGACTCCCTTGGGCATGCCCGTGGTTCCGGAGGTGTAGATGATGTGGGCGATGTCGTCGGGCGACGGGGTGGGCAACGGCGTGGAGGCGTGCGCGCGGTCTGCTGGAGCTTCGACATCGAAGTCTGCGATCACGAATCCCGGGTGTGCGCCCAGTCCTTCGGCCAGATCAGCGGTGGTGACCGCGGCGATCGGCGCGGTGTCATCGAGCATGAAATCGATTCGCGCCGACGGCAGGGCGGGGTCGATGGGCAGGTAGGCGGCTCCGGTTTTGAGCGTTGCCAGGATTGCCACGATGGCCTCTGCGGACCGCGGAAACAGCAGTGCGACATTTCGTCCCGGTCCTGCGCCGCGGTCGGCCAGCATGTGTGCCAACCGGTTCGCGGCCTCATCGAGTTCCTGGTAAGTCCACGACCGGGACCCGCAAACCAGGGCAACCGCATCGGGTGTGCGGGCCGCCTGCGCGGTGAACAGCGCGGGAACCGAAGCACCTGAATGTTTCTGGTTCAAGATCGCACGGCCGCCCCACCGATCAACCGTCGTTTGTTCTTCAGCGCTGAGCGCCGCCATCGACGACAACAGTCGCGCCGGATCCGATGACATGTCCGACAACACCCGCTCGAAGCGCTTCATCAACGCCTTGATCGTGTCGGCGGTGAAGACGTCGGCGTCGTATTCGACACGAAACATCAGTTCCGGCCCGGCGGCCTGCGCCTGCACTGCCAACGGGTAGTGGGTTGACTCGCGGGTGGCTATGTCGGTGAGTGTCAGCGCGTCGCCGCCCGACAACGCGTCGGTGTCGACCGGATAGTTCTCGAACGCGAACAGCGTGTCGAACAGTGTGTCCTGCCCGGCGATTCGATGAATCTCGTTGAGCGCCAGGTGCTGGTGGTCCAGTGTGGTGTGGTAGGCGTCGTGTAGCCGCGCCACCAGATCTGCGGCGGTGGCGGTTGCGGGCATGGTCGCGCGCACCGGCACGGTGTTGATGAACAGGCCGACCATCGACTCGACACCGGTGACTTCGGCGGGCCTGCCCGACACCGTTGTACCGAACGCGACATCGTGGCTACCGGTCAACCAGCCCAACAATTGCGCGAAGCCCGCCTGCAGCACGATGTTGACGGTGGTGTGGCATGATCGGGCCAGATCGCTGGCTGCTTCGCTGGTTTCCGCAGGCAACGTGAAGGATTCGACGCGTCGCTGCCCCTGACGCAGCCCCGCCTGTGGGCCGACCAGTGTGGGTGTGTCGAATCCGTCGAAGAGCTCGCCCCAGGCAGCGCGGGCAGCTTCTTGATCCCGGTCGGCCAGCCAGGTGACGAAGTCCCGGTAAGGCCGCGTCGTGGGCAGTCGATGCCCGTGATAGCCGGCGAAGATCTCGCCCAACAGTATTGGCATCGACCAGCCGTCGAGCACGATGTGGTGGTTGGTCAATACGAAGCGGTACTGGTCCGGTTCGACGCGAATGAGGGCGGCGCGGAACGGCGGTTGGTCGGCGAGGTCGCACACCGCGGCACGCTCGGCGGCGCAGAATCGCTGGATCTCGTCGGCCGGATCGGCGGTGCCGACGAGGTCGACATATTGCCAGCACTCGGAGGCGTCGGCGGTGATCACCTGCACCGGTTCGCCGAACCGCTGATAGAAGCGGGCCACCACGTTGGGATGTCTGGTGACCGCGGTGTGCACGGCGTCGCGTAGGCGCTGGGGATCGAGCCGACCGGCTATCCCGATGTCGACCTGTCCGGCGTAGAGATCGTCACCGCCGTGGCCGGTGTTGGTGTGGAACAGGAGTCCTTGTTGCACCGGGGTCAGGGGTAGCACGTCGACGACCCGATAGTGCTGTTGCAGTTCGTCGATCTGCTGTTGGTCCAGACGGGCAGGCGCGATGTCCGACGGGGTCAACCCCCCTTCACCGTTTCGCACCAGCGTGCAGATGCCGGCCAGCGCCTCCAACCACAATTGGTTGAGCCGGGCGACCTGCTCGGAGTCCAACGCCGACCGGGCCCAGGTCCAGTTGGCGTGCAACTGCGGGCCGGCATCCGTGTCAACGGTGCCGGCATTGAGCTCGACAGTGTGCATCAACGGCATCGACACCGCGGAGGCCACGCCGGTGGCCGCCCAATCGTCGCTCATCCGCCACAGGTTCTCGGGTAGCCGGCCGGTAACGCCTTGGCGGCCAAGGTAGTTAAAACCTATGGTCGGGTCGGGTGCGTCAAGGCCGGAGCCGGGGTTCAGGTACCGCAGCAGGCCGTAGGTGTACGGATCAGGCAGTGCGCGCAGTTGCTCTTTGGCGTTCTTGATCGCAGCGCCCAGCGCTGTGTCTCCGGCCGTCACCTGCTGCCAGGACACGGTGTTGACGGGCACGGGCACCGGATATTTGGTGGTGAACCAGCCGATGGTGCGGGACAGGTCGACATCACCGGCCAGGTCCTCGTGGCGGCCGTGTCCTTCGACGTCGATGACAACCGGCGCGGCGCCGTTGTCGACGAATTCGGCAATCGCCAAGCCGAACGCGATCAACAGGATGTCCTGAACGCCGGCGTGGAACGCCGCCGGCACGTCAGCAAGGATCATGCCGGTGGTTTCGGCATCCAGTTGTACCGACAGGTGCCCTGCGGTGGCGAAGGTGTCCTGGGTCGGCTGTACCGCGGGCAGGGCGGCGGGCAATTGGGACACCCGCCTCCATGCGTCCGTCTCAGCGACGACGTGCGCTCGGGTGGCGTGTTCGTTGAGCAGGGATGCCCACCGCTGGAACGACGTCCCGCCCGCCGGTAGAGCCACCTGCTGCCCGGCCCGATGCTGTGTCCAGGCGATATTGAGGTCTTCCAACAGGATTCGCCACGACACGGCGTCCACGGCCAGGTGATGCACAATCAGCACCAGCTGACCGACAGGGGCAACCCAAAGTGCGCTGCACATCACGCCTGCCGCGGGATCCAACCGCGACCGCGCCGCGATCACCGCCGCATCCGACAAGCCGTCGACGGTGGTCAGGCACTCGCGGGCATCCACCGATCCCACCGTTGGCACCTGCAACGACCAACCACCGACGCCGTCGTCCCCGACGCGCAGCCGCAGCATCGCATGCCGATCCAGCAAGGCCTGCAACAAGATCGCCACGTCATCTTCGCAGGCGCCCTGCGGAGCCTGCACCACCACGGTCTGGTTGAACTCGTCGACCGGTCCATCCACCGCTTGCAGCCACCGCATGATCGGCGTGAGCGGTACTGCTCCGACGCCTTCGTCCGCGACTACCGTCTCGACGACGCCTGTGACTCCGGCGAGCCGGGCCACCGTCTGTTCGACGAAGATGTCGCGGGGCCGGCACGTCAACCCTGCGGCGCGAGCCCGAGCCACCACCTGCATCGACATGATGCTGTCGCCGCCAAGATCGAAGAACGAGTCGTCGACACCAACCCGCTCGACTCCCAGCACCTCGGCATAGATGCCGGCCAGAATCTCCTCGGAGTCGGTGGCCGGAGGGCGATACTCCCGTGCGGCGTATTCGGGTGCTGGCAGGGCGCGTTGGTCGAGCTTGCCGTTGGGTGTCAGTGGCAACGCGGGCACCGCCACCACCGCCGCCGGCACCATGTACCCCGGTAGCCGCTCTTCCAGTTGGGCCCGCAGTCCGGCGGGCTCGGCTGTGCCGGTGATGTAGCCGATCAGCCGTTTGACGCCGGGACTGTCCTCACGCACCACCACCGCTGCCTGTTGAACTCCGTCGAGACCGGCCAAAGCCGTTTGCACATCGCCCAATTCGATGCGGTAACCGCGAATCTTGACCTGGTCATCGACACGCCCGAGATAGTCCAACTGACCATCTGCACGCCACCGCACCAAATCCCCGGTGCGGTACATCCGCGCCCCCGCTCCACCAAACGGGCATGCCACGAACCGCGACGCCGTCAACCCGGCACGCCGCACATATCCCGCAGCCACCCCGGCACCGGCCACATACAGCTCACCGACCACACCGATCGGAACCGGCCGCAACCACGGGTCCAACACGAACGCCGCCGCATTCGTTATCGGCGACCCGATCGGCACCACACCCGACCCCGCGCTCAACGGCGCACTGACCGTCGCATAAATGGTCGCCTCGGTCGGACCGTATGCGTTGATCATGGTCCGCCCCGGCGCCCACCGATTCACCAGATCGGCCGGGCACGCCTCACCGGCCACCACCAACGTCACCGCGTCCAAGCCTTCGGGCGACAACATCATCGCCGCCGACGGCGTCTGGCTGACCACACTCACCTGCTCGGCGACCAGCAGCGCGTGCAGGTCCTCCGGTGAACGGGCCACCGACTCGGGCACCACCACCAACCGCCCGCCCCGCAACAACGCCCCGAAGATCTCCCACACCGACACATCGAAAGCCAACGAGTGCCACTGCGACCACACCCCGGACACGGGTAGCCCAGATTCGGCCGACGCCAGCAGCTGTGTGACGTTACGGTGAGTGACCGCAACACCTTTCGGCACACCCGTTGTTCCCGAGGTGTAGATCAGGTAGGCCAGGTCATCCGGCGCCGGCATCACCAGCGGCGTGACAGGATCGTCGACGACTCGTTCGGCGGCATCGATGACCGGCACGGTCGATCCGCCGAGCAGTCGAGCCAAATCCGCGGTGGTGACGACCGCGACCGGGTCGCAATCCTCGAGCATGAACTCGACCCGCGCCGACGGCAACGCAGGATCGATCGGCACATACGCCGCCCCGGTCTTGAGCACCGCGAGGATCGCCACGATCGCCTCGGTCGAGCGCGATATCAACAGTCCCACGTACCGTCCCGGACCCGCCCCATGACCGATCAGCAGATGCGCCAACCCGTTCGACGCCGCATCCAATTCCGAATACGTCAGGGATCGGCCCTGAAGGCTCACCGCGACCGCATCCGGTGTGCGAGCCACCTGCGTCGCGAAGATCTGCGGGATGGCGGCAGGCGTGTTCGCCGGACGCGCCAACACCGCCCGATGCTCGAACGAATTGATCGTCGCCTGCTCGTCCCCGTCGAGTAGGTCCACCGAAGACAGTGTTCGGCGCGGGTCCGCCGTCATGACCGTCAACAGCCGCTGCAACCGTCCGATCAGCATCTCGATGCTTTCGGCCTCGAAAACATCGGTGCGGTATTCGACGTTGCCCACGATCCCAGCGGGCTGGCCGTCTGCGGTCCAGCGTTCCCCGAGCGAGAACGTCAGGTCCATCCGGGCCGTCTTGGTGTCCACCGGTATCGGCTGGACCTGAAGATCTCCCAGCGCGAGACCCGCAAGTGGACTGTTGCCCTCCGCCGGAAAGTTCTGCCAGGCCAACATCACCTGCACCAGGGGGTGGTGCGCCAGGCTGCGGATCGGGTTCAGCCGCTCCACCAGCACCTCGAAGGAGACATCCTGGTTCTCGTAGGCGGCCAGACTGCGTTGTTGCACCTGGGCCAGCAGGTCGACGAAGGTGGCGTCGCCTGCCACCTCAACGCGCAGCACCAGTGTGTTGACGAAGAACCCCACCAGTTCGTCGAGCGCGGGATCGCGTCGACCTGCAATCGGGAAGCCCACGGCCACATCGGAACTCGCACTCAGCTTGGACAACAGCACTGCCAGCGCGGCCTGCACCACCATGAAACTGGTCGCCTGGTACTCACGTGCCAAGCCGGTGATCTGCCGCTGTAATTCGGCGGGCCACTCCACCGTCACAGTTGCGCCCCGCTGATCTGCAACCAGCGGGTAAGGACGATCGGTGGGCAACTGCAGCCGCTCGGGTAATCCGGCGAGCGCATCCTCCCAGTACGCCAGTTGAGCGGCGATCGGACTGAAAGGATCCTCCACATCGCCGAATAGGGCCCGCTGCCACAGCGTGTAATCGACGTACTGCACCGGCAGCGGCGCCCAGTCGGGCGCCCGACCGGCGCACCGGCAGGCATAGGCGACGCTGAGGTCGCGCGCCAAGGGCGTTATCGACCACCCGTCGGCGGCGATGTGATGCACTGCAACCACCAGCATGTGCTCGCCATCAGACATCTTGAAAAGGATTGCTCGCAACGGCATTTCAGCAGTGAGATCAAATGCGTAGCGGGTAACATCGTGGACCGCCTCGGTCAGCTCCTGCGCCGACCAACCCGCGGCATCGACCACTCGCCAGCTGACTTCCGCGTCGTGGGCAGGAACGATCACCTGCTGCGGTACCCCGTCGGTTGCCGCGAACAGGGTGCGCAGGCTCTCGTGGCGGGCCACCACGTCGCAGAACGCGACACGCAACGCCTCGTCATCCAAGTGGCCCGACAGCCGCAGTGTCGTCGCCAAGTTGTAGACCGCTGAGGGGCCCTGCAACTGCTCGAGGAACCACAACCGGTTCTGCGCAAACGACAATGGGATGACCGGCGGACGCTCACCCGCCACCACGGGCCGCAGTCTTCCCGCTCCCTTACCGATGCGTGGCGCCAGATCGGCGACCGTCGGCGCTTCGAACACCGTTCGCACGGCGACATCGGCATCGAGGGTTGAGTTGATCGCCGAGATGAGGCGCATGGCGGTGATGCTGTCGCCACCGAGGTCGAAGAACGAATCGTCGACGCCGACACGGTCGCGTCCGAGCAACTGCGCGTAGATTCCGGTCAGGATTTCTTCCACCGGATCGGCAGGGGCGCGGTAGGCGTCGAGGGTGTGCTCGGGCGCAGGGAGGGCGCGAGTGTCGAGCTTGCCATTGGTCGTCAGCGGGAACGCGTTCAACACCACGACTTCGGCGGGAATCATGTAGGCCGGCAACCGGTGCGCCAACGCGGCGCGCGCGTCGGCAGGATCGACGTCACCGGTCACGTAGCCGACCAGACGCTTGTCACCCGGCTGGTCCTCGCGTGCCAGCACCACCGCCTGCGCTACGCCGGCGAGCGCGCTCAGCGCGGCCTGGACGTCACCGAGTTCGATGCGGTAGCCGCGAATCTTGACTTGCTCGTCGGCGCGGCCGAGATAGCGCAACTGGCCGTCTACACCCCAGGACACCAAATCGCCGGTGCGGTACATCCGCTGCCCCGGTGCACCGAACGGGCAGGCGACAAATCGCGACCCCGTCAACGATGGGCGGCGAAGGTAGCCGGTGCCCACCCCGGCACCCGCTACGTACAACTCACCCGCGACGCCAGGCGGAACGGGACGCAACCAAGAGTCGAGCACGAACAGTCCGGCTTCGGCGACGGGGGATCCGATCGGCACCACACCGGATTCCGCAGTCAGCGGTTCGCTGATCGCTACACACATCGTGGTTTCGGTCGGCCCGTAGGCGTTGACCATCAGCCGTCCCGGCGCCCAGCGGTCCACTACTTCCGGCGGGCACGCCTCGCCCACGACCACCAGAGCTACCGATTCCAAGCCCTGCGGATCCAATACGGCTGCCGCCGACGGTGTCTGGGTCAACACCGTGACGTCCTCGGCGATCAGCAGCAGATGAAGATCCGCCGCCGAGCGCGCCACCGCATCGGGGATCACCACCACCCTGCCGCCGCGCAACAGTGCACCGAAGATTTCCCACACCGATGCGTCGAACGCCAGTGAATGCGCGTGGCTCCACACTCCGGTTGCCGGCAACCCCGCATCCAGCGAACCGAGCAGCTGTGTCACGTTGGCGTGGGTCAGCCCAACGCCTTTGGGTACACCCGTGGTGCCGGAGGTGTAGATGACGTAGGCCAGGTCCTCAGGGGCGGTCGCTTGCTCAAGCGGCGTTTCCGGATGGTCATCGGACTGTGAGTCATTGACGTCGATCACCGGTCCACCGAACCCGGCCAGCCGATCGGCGAATTCGGCCGCGGTGATGGCCGCCACCGGCATCGCATCGGTCAATACGAAGTCGATTCGGTCCGAGGGCAATCCGGGGTCGATTGGCAGGTATGCCGCCCCGCATTTGAGCACCGCCAGCATGGCGGTGATGGCCTCGGCCGAGCGCGACAACACCAGCGCGACATACTGTCCGGCTCTCACCCCGTGTCCGGTCAACAGATGCGCCAACCGGTTCGAGGCCGCGTCCAATTCGGCGTACGTCACCGACCGGCCGTCATCGCTGACCGCCACCGCGCTGGGGTTTCGGATGACGTGAGCACCGAAGAGTTCTTGAATCGACGGGAATCGGTCCGCAGTCGTCAAGACGGCCCGATTACCCATCGCGTCGAGTCTGGTGCGCTCCGGCTCGGCCAAGAGATCCACTGTTGATAGCGTTGTTGTCGGGTCGGCGGTCACCGCCACCACCACGCCGTACAACCGCTCCACCAACGCCTCGACAGTCGTCGGGTCGAACACGTCGGTCCGGAATTCGACAATGCCGCCGATCCCGGCGGGCTCGCCGGTGTCGGTCCATCGCTCGGACAACGAGAACGCCAGATCCATTCGGGCCGACTGGGTATCGACCGGCAACGGGCTCACCTGCAGCCCGCCCAGATTTAGTCCCGCAGCATTGCCGACGTTCTGCCACGGCAGGTTCTGCCACCCCATCAACACCTGCACCAGGGGGTGATGAGTCAGGCTGCGGGCCGGGTTGAGCCGCTCGACCAGCACCTCGAACGGCACGTCCTGGTGTTCGAATGCGGCCACGCTGCGGGTACGCACCTGCGCCAAAAGGTCCACGAAAGTGGGGTTTCCGGTCAGATCGACCCGCAACACCAGGGTGTTGACGAAAAACCCGACCAGGTCGTCGAGCGCCGGGTCACTGCGGCCGGCTATCGGAAAGCCAACGGCCACATCGGAACTCGCAGTGATCCGCGACAGCAGGACGGCCAGCGCGGCTTGAATCACCATGAAGCTGGTCGCATTGTGCTCTCGCGCAACCCGAGCCACCTGCTGCTGCAACTGCGCAGGCCAGTCGACCTCGACAGTCGCACCGCGCTGGTCGGCCACCGGCGGATAGGGTCGATCCGTCGGCAGTTCGAGCCGCTCTGGCAGGCCGGCCAGCACGTCTTCCCAATACGCCAGCTGCGCGGCGATCGGACTCTCGTGGTCCTCGAGGTCGCCGAGTTGGGTCCGCTGCCACAACGTGTAGTCGACATACTGCACCGGTAGCGGCGCCCAGTGCGGCGTCTGACCCACACACCGGCTGGCGTACGCGGTTCCCAGATCGGCTACCAGCGGCCGCAAGGACCAGCCGTCAGCGGCGATGTGGTGTATTACCGCGACCAGGATGTGTTCGTCGTCGGCCAGCCGGAACAGTGTGATCCGCAACGGGATGTCGGTGCTGAGATCGAAAGTGTGCTGCGCCGTTGAGCGGACGGCATCGGCCAGCCTGTCCGCGGACCAGTTGCTGGCGTCTGTTGTCTGCCAGTCGATATCGGCGTCTTCGGCAGGGATCACTACCTGATGTGGGGTGCCGTCGCACGACGCGTAAACCGTGCGCAGGCTCTCGTGACGACCGACCACATCCGCCAGCGCCGCGCGAAGCGCCGCGATATCGAGGCGACCGCACAACCGCAACGCCACCGGCATGTTGTAGACCGGTGAGGGGCCTTGCAATTGGTCGATGAACCACAGCCGGTTCTGCGCGAACGACAACGGAACCACCGTCGGACGATCACCCGCGACCAATGGATCGCGGCGCGACTCGCCCTCACCGATGCACAATGCCAACTGGGCGACGGTCGGTGCTTCGAACACCGTGCGAACGCGGATGTCGGCGCCGAGCGCCGCGTTGATCGCCGCGATCAGGCGCATCGTGGTCAACGAGTCGCCGCCGAGATCGAAGAACGAGTCGTCGACTCCGACCTTGTCGACATCCAGCAACTCCGCGTAGATGGCCGTCAGAATCTCCTCGACCGCGCCCGAAGGAGCGCGGTAGCGGGCAGCGTCGGTGAATCCCGGCGCCGGCAGTGCTCGCGTATCGAGTTTGCCGTTCACGGTGACCGGCATCGACTCCACTGCGACGACCGCCGCCGGCACCATGTAGGCCGGTAAGCGTTGCGCGAGCGCGCTGCGCGCCTCGGTTGAGTCCGCGCTGCCCGTGATGTAACCCACCAAGCGCTTCTCACCCGGGCGGTCCTCACGAGAAACCACCGCCGCCTGTTGCACCCCGGGCAGCGCCAGCAGCGCAGAGCGGACTTCGCCGAGTTCGATCCGGTACCCGCGCACCTTCACCTGCTCATCGGCGCGCCCCAGGTAGCGCAGTTGCCCATCGGGGCCCCATGACACCAGGTCCCCGGTGCGGTACATCCGCTGACCGGGCGCCCCGAACGGGCAGGCCATGAAACGCGTTGCGGTCAAGCCTGATCGGCGCCAGTATCCGATCCCGACACCCCGACCGGCCAAGTACAGTTCCCCGACCACCCCAGGCGGCACCGGCCGCAACCATTCGTCGAGTACGAAGAAGGCGGCGCCCGCCGTCGGGGAACCGATCGGCGGCGCACCCGACCCAGCCTCCAACGGTGTGCTCTTGCAGGCCCACATGGTCGTCTCGGTCGGCCCGTAGACGTTGACCATGACCCGACCCGGCGCCCACCGATCGACCAATTCAGGAGGGCACGGCTCGGCACCGATCACCAACGCCGCCGACTCCAGTCCCTCGATCGCCAGCACTGCCGCAGCGGAGGGGGTTTGCGTCAATACCGTGACGCGCTCGCGGACCAGCAGGGCGTGGAAATCCTCGGCCGAGCGCGCTACCGCGTCAGGCACCACTACCAGCCGCCCACCGTGCAGTAGTGCACCCCAGATCTCCCACACCGAGAAGTCGAAGGCATACGAGTGAAACTGCGTCCACACCTGCCCGGGGGTCAGCTGCACACCGATTTCCAGGCCTTGGAACAGCTGCGTGACGTTGTGTTGAGTAACTGCAACACCTTTGGGCACGCCGGTGGTTCCGGACGTGTAGATGATGTGCGCCACGTCGTCGGGCGCGGGCCCTTGTGGTGGCGTGCTGGGCTGGGCTTCGAGGACGGTGTCAGCCAGATCGTTCAGTGCGACGACGCTGACGCCGAAACCGTCGAGCCGGTCGGCCATCGAGCCGACGGTGACCGCGACGATGGGAGCAGCGTCGCTCAGCATGAACTCGATCCGCGCCGACGGCAGCGCCGGGTCGATTGGCAGGTAGGCCGCGCCAGACTTGAGCACCGCCAGGATCGCGACGATGGCTTCGGCCGAACGCGGAAACACAAGAGCCACCGACGAACCGGGGCCGGCCCCCTTGCCGACCAGCAGATGCGCCAGCCGGTTCGCGGCCTCGTCGAGCTCCCGGTACGTCCAGGAGCTCTCGCCGCACACCAACGCGACCGCCTCCGGGGCGCGCGCCACCTGCGCAGCGAACAGCGCAGGTACCGTCGATTCCGGCGCAGGCCGCGTCAGCACCGCCCGGTTACCCCATCGATCGAGACGACCGTGTTCGTCCTCGTCGAGCAGATCCAGCGATGACAGCCGCCGGTCCGGGTCGGTGGCCAGTCCGATCAGCACTCTTTCCAACCGGCGGGTGAGCGCCTCGACGGTGTCGGCGTCGAAGATGTCCGTACGGAACTCCGCCATCACGTCCAGGCCGGCGGGCTCGCCACTGTCGTCCCAGCGTTCACCCAACGAGAACGCCAAATCCATGCGGGCGGTCTCGGTGTCGACAGGCCACGGTGTCACCTGCAGATCGCCGAGGGCCAAGCCGCCGGCGTCACTCACCTGCCAGGAGAAGTTCTGCCAACCCAACATCACCTGGACCAGTGGATGATGGGTCAGGCTGCGGGTGGGATTCAGCCGTTCGACCAGGACCTCGAACGGCACATCCTGATGTTCGTAGGCAGCCAAGCTGCGCCGACGGACCTGTCCGAGTAGTTCGGCGAAGGTGGGGTCACCGCCGACATCGACCCGCAACACCAGTGTGTTGACGAAGAAGCCGACGAGGTTGTCCAGCGCGTCATCGCGGCGACCCGCGATCGGGAAGCCCACCGCCACATCGGAAGTTGCGCCGATCTTGGATAACAGCGTGGCAAAGGCAGCCTGGATCACCATGAAGCTGGTGGCGTTGTGTTCCCGCGCCACCCGACGGATCAGTTGCTGCACCTCCACCGGCCACTGCATGGTCACCCGCGCACCACGGTGATCAGCCGCCGTCGGATAGGGACGATCGGTTGGAATCTGCAGCCGTTCGGGCAACCCGGCCAGGGCCTCCTCCCAGAACGTCAACTGTGCGGCGATCGGGCTGCTGCTGTCGTCCAGTTCTCCGAGTTGCGCGCGCTGCCACAGCGTGTAATCGGCGTACTGCACGGGCAGCGGTGCCCAGTCCGGGCTGTGCCCGACGCACCGGCTGGCATATGCCAGCCCGAGGTCGCGGACGAGCGGGGTGATCGACCACCCGTCGGCGGCGATGTGGTGCACCGCCACCACCAACACGTGTTCGTTGTTGTTCTGGCGGAAAAGTTCAGCGTGGAACGGGATTTGAGCGGCCAGATCGAACGTGTGTCGCGCCGCGGCGGCGACGGCCTCCTCCAGTCGCGCCGCCGTCCATCCCATGGTGTCAGTTGTCTGCCAACCGATGTCGATGCGGTCGATGGGCAACACCAACTGTTTCGGCGTGCCTTCAGAGGCGACGAACAAGGTGCGCAGGGACTCGTGACGGGCCACCACGTCCGTCAGCGCAGCCCGCAGCGCATCCTCGTCGATCCGACCCTGCAGTTGTAACGCCACCGCCAAGTTGTAGATCGGTGAGGGACCCTGCAGTTGGTCGAAGAACCACAACCGGCTCTGCGCGAACGACAACGGAATGACGGCGGGCCGTTCGGCGGCCAGTAAGGGCTCCAGCCGACACGCGTCTCCGCCGATACGGGGCGCCAATTGGGCAACAGTCGGCGCCTCGAAGACGACCCGCACGGAAAGATCAGCGCCCAGACTGGAATTGACCGCACCGATCAGCCGCATCGCCGACAGCGAGTCGCCGCCCAGATCGAAGAACGACTCGTCCACTCCGACCCGTGGCAGGCCGAGAACTTGGGCGTAGATGTCGGCCAGAATTTCTTCGACCGCGCCGGCCGGCGCGCGGTAGCCATCGCCGTCGGAATACTCGGGAGCGGGCAGGGCCTTGCGGTCCAATTTGCCCGACGAGGTCAACGGCATCTCCTCGAGCACCACGATATGCGGGGGCACCATGTAATCGGGCAACCAAGCGCTGAGCCGCTGCCGCACCGCACTGATCTTCGTGCCGCTGTGGGGTTCGTTGGCTACAACGATGTGCTGCTGCGTGGATTGGTACAGATCGGTGAGTACTGGGCGGCCGGTGCCCACCGGCGTGACGAAGACGGCGTCTACCGTGCCCGGCGCCGCTCCCCATGTGACAGCCACGTAATAGTCGAGGGCCTCGCCGATGCGGTGCAATTGTTCGGGGATGACCGCTGAAGTCTCGCCCGCGACTCGCCGTACAGCGTCGGCCACCGCTTCTCCGGCGTCCAGTGCCGCTTCCAGTTTGACGTCGGAAATCACGCCGACATGCGGGATCTCGGTGATGCGGATGGCGTCCGGCCGCTGCTCGGTCAAGCGAGCCTGCAGTCCGGTCAGATCTGCGCACTGCGCCCACGTCCACGTCGGTACGTCGGCAAGCGAGCGTGCTTGCACGGGCGCCTTGTGGATGATCACGTCATAGCGGTAGCGGCTCAGTTCATTGTCGGCCACGCCACGTTTGACTTGGATGTCCAGCCCGGCCACCGATTCGGTCTCCGCGGCCCACATGGTGAAGAACTCAGGAGCCAACAGCAGTTCTGGTTCACCCAGCAGCGCATGCTGGACCCGTTGGCGGATCACCGCCGCATCGGCGGAGCCTGCGGCGCCGACGCGCGCGATGCTGACTGCGGTCTGGAACGCCTTCTGCAGCCCGTGATTTCGGACGTCACCGATGAACAGTGTCCCACCAGGGGCCAGCAGTTGTACTGCGTTGTCGATGACCTCCGTCAGATATCCGGTGTTCGGAAAGTACTGCACAACCGAGTTCAGGACAATGGTGTCGAAATAGCCTGCCGGCAGCCCAGCGGCGACGTGAGCAGGCCGGGTCATCAGCTGGACGCGGTCACGCCACGGCACCTGCAACTGTGCCAACGAGGTAGTGAGCACCTCGATTGCGGCCTCCGAGATGTCGGTCGCGACATAGCGCTCACATCGCGGTGCGATCTGTGACAGCAACAGCCCCGAGCCAGCACCGATTTCCAAAAGCCGTTGTGGCGCAAGGGCCATGATGCGCGCCACCGTGGCCGACCGCCACTCCTCCATCTCCTCGATCGGAATCGGGTCGCCGGTGTAACTGCTGTTCCAGCCGCGGAAATCGTTTCCGAAGCTGCTTGCTTCGGCATCGGACCCGTAGAGTTCGTCGTAGATGTTCTGCCACTGATCCACGATTTCCGCGTCGTAGCGAGTGTCACGGTTGGCGTCTGAGTGCTCGAAGGTGATGTAGGCGACCAGCTGGGATCCAGCGGCACCGTGGTGCACCGTGGCGGCGGCCTGGTTGACCTGCGGACACGCCAGCAGCGCGCTTTCGATTTCACCGAGTTCGATTCGCTGCCCGCGCAGTTTGATCTGGGTGTCGACTCGACCCAGGTAGTCCAGAGTGCCGTCGGCGGTCCACCGTGCCAGATCACCCGTGCGATACATGCGCGCACCGCGAGCGCTCTGGCCGCCGTGCGGATTGGCCACGAAGCGTTCGGCGGTCAGGGTCGCGCGGCCGGAATAGCCCTGCGCCAACGCCGGCCCGGCCAGATACAGCTCGCCGATCACGCCGACGGGTACCGGGTTCAACTGCGCGTCGAGAACCAGCGTCTGCACGCCGGCGATCGGCCGGCCGATGTTGACCGGCTGGGTGGGCGACAGCGGTGTGCCGGTTGCCCAGATGGTGGCCTCGCTGGGACCGTAGGCGTTGAACATTCGTCTACCGGGCGCCCAGGCATGCACCAACTCCTCCGGGCACGCTTCACCGCCGGTGATCAGCGTTGCGAGGTGGTCGAGGCGGGCCCTGTCCAGCGATGAAACGACCGTCGGGGTCAGCAACGCGGCGCTGACCCGTTGCCGCTGCATCAGTGCGGTCAGCGCCTCACCGGCATACACATCGTGTGGCGCTATCACCAACGCCGCACCTGCGCCGGTGGCCAGCAGCATCTCGAACAGCGAGGCATCGAATGTCGGCGAGGCCGCCATCAGCACCCGTGCGTGCTGGTCCACCTCGCACATAGTCCGTTGAGCCGCAGCCGCTCCCAGTAAACCGGTGTGGCTCACTGCCACACCCTTGGGTTCGCCCGTGGACCCGGAGGTGAATATGACGTAGGCGGTGTTGTTCACGCCAAGCGGAGCCCTGCGGTCACTGTCGATGATCGGTGCTGCGCCCTCAGGGCGGCCCGCCGCGAGGTCGAACCCGTCGATGCGGAGCACCGGACGTGCCCCCGCTCCGCCCACTGCATCGGTGTCGGAGGTCAGCACACATTCCGCCGCCACGGAGTCGAGAACGCTGGCGATCCGTTCGATGGGATGATTTCGATCGAGCGGCACGTAGATGCCGCCGGCCTTGCTGACTGCCCACCACGCCACCACCAACTCGACGCTTCGGTCCATCATCACTGCAACGGCGCGCTCGGGGCCGATACCGACGCCGATCAGCTTGCGCGCCAACGTCGTCGACCACTCGTCGAGCTCACGGTAGGACAGGCTGCGGATGCCGTCGACGACGGCGGTTGCGTCGGCGGCGGCGGCGACTGCCGCGGCCAACAACTGCGGCGCGATCCCGATCGGCGCCTGAATACCCGCGCCCGACCACCGCTGCAACTGCGCCTGCTCGTCGGGGTCGATCAGGTTGATCGACAACAGCTTCCGCGTCGGATCCGCGGTCATCGCCGCCAGGAGCGTGTTGAACCGCCCGATCAGCGCTTCAATGGCCGCCGCGGTGAACACGCCGGTGTCATATTCGACGTGCAGATCGAGTTCGGCGCCCGGCAGGGCTTCCATCGTCAGCGGATAGTGGTTGTATTCGCGATTATTGACCCCGGCAATCGCCAAATCGTCGACGCCCAAGGACGCGCCGACGTCGATCGGGTAGTTCTCGTAGACGAACAAGGTGTCGAACAGCACGTCGTGCCCGGTGGCGCGATGGATTTCGCTGAGTGCCAGATGTTGGTGCTCGAGGGTGTCGTTGTGAGCGGTCTGCAGTTGCTCGAACAGGTCGTTGGCAGTGGTGGTAGCGGTGATGTTGGCGCGCACCGGCACCGTGTTGATGAGCAGACCCACCATGGATTCCGAGTCGTCGACGTCGAGGTGACCCAGCCGGGACCGCGCCGTGCCGAAGGCAACGTCGCGCTTGCCGGTCAATGAGGTGAGCAGAACCGCCCAAGCACCCTGCAGCACGGTGCTGACGGTGGTGTGGCAGGCGCGGGCCAACTGGCTGAGAGCACCGGTGATTTCCGCCGAGACGTGTGATGACGCGAATCCCCGCCGCCCGAGCCCCAAGCGATCGTGCAGCCGTTCCCGGGGGCCCACCAGCGCAGGGTTGTCGAAGCCCGCCAGCACTTCCCGCCACGCGGAGCGGGCAGCGTCCAGGTCTCGCTCAGCCAGCCAGCTGATGAATCTTCGGTACGAGGTGGCTGTGGGCAGCCGCCGACCCGCGTACGCGTCGAAGATCTCGCGCATCAGAATCGGCATGGACCACCCGTCGAGCACGATGTGATGGTTGGTCAGCACAAACCGATGCCGGTCGTCTGCAACGCGGATCAGCACGGCTCGGAACGCCGGCTGATCGGCGAGCTCAGCCACTGCGGACCGTTCGGCCGCGCAGATTCGCTCGATCTCGTCTTCGTCGGCCGCGCCGACCAAATCGTAGTAATGCCAACCGATTACAGGATCGGCCAGAAGCACCTGCACCGGTTCGACGAATTGCCTGCAGAACTGCGCCGCCAAGTGCGGATGACGGGCTACGACTGCGCCGACCGCGTCGCGGAGTCGGTCCGGGTCGAGCGCGCCGGTCAGAGTGAAGTCGAGTTGCACCGCATACATGTCGACGGCATCCAGCGCCGTGCTGGTGTGAAAAAGAAGTCCCTGCTGAAGAGGTGTCAGGGGCAGGATGTCGACGATGCGGTACTGCCGCGCAAGCTCGTCGATGTCCTGCTGGCGCAGCCGCGTTGGTGCGATGTCGGACGGCGTCAGTCCTCCCCCACCAGCTCGCACGTGCGTACAGATACCCGCCAGAGACTCGAACCACAGCCGACTCAGCCGGGCTACTTCAGTGTGGTCGAGCACTGAGGTAGCCCAGGTCCAATCGGCCTGCAGACGTGGGCCCGTTCCGCTGTCGACGGTGGCGGCATTGAGCTCCAGGGTGTGCAGCAGCGGCATCGACACCGCTGAGGCGGCACCCGTCGGCGACAAGCTCTCGAGAGCGGGCCGCCACAGCCCTTCGGCCGAGTCGGCTATCGGAGATCCAACGCGCCCAAGGTAATTGAAGCCGATAGTCGGGTCTTCTCCGTCGAGGACGATGTCGTCGTTGAGGTAGCGGAGGAGGCCGTAGGTCAGCGGATGCGGCAGTGCGCGCAGCTGTTCCTTGACGTTCTTGATCACCGCACCCAAAGCGGCCTCGCCGGCAACGACCTGCTCCCATGTCAGTTCTCCGACAATCAGGGCCACCGGGTACTTGGCAGTGAACCACCCGACCGTGCGCGACAGATCGACATCCGGGATCAGTTCCTCGTGGCGCCCATGCCCCTCGACGTCGAAACGTACCGGCGCCCCGGCCTGCGGACGGTCACGCATGAATTCCGCCGTGGCCAACGCGAAGCCGATCAACAGTATGTCTTGAACCCCGGCGTGGAACGCCGCCGGCACCTCTGCGAGCAGCCTGCCCGTGTTCTCGGTGTCCAGCGTCACCGACAGGCGACCGGCCGTGGCGTAGGTATCGACGTCGCGATGTACGGCGGGCAGCGTGGCCGGCGCCGCGGACACCCGCTTCCACCCGTCGGTCTGTGCTATGACGTCGGGGAGTTGGGCATGTTCAGCGAGCAGCGACGCCCACCGTTGAAACGAGGTACCCGTCGCGGTCAGCGCTATCGGCTGCCCGGCGCGGTGTTGCGCCCAAGCGACATTGAGGTCTTCCAACAGAATTCGCCACGACACGGCGTCGACCGCGAGGTGGTGGATGATCAGCATCAGTTGGCCGCTCGAAGCGGCCCACAACCCGTTGAGCATCACCCCGGCCGCCGGGTTCAAACGCGACCGCGCCGCAGCGACCACGTCGTCGGACAATTCGTCTACCGCATGCAGGTAGCCGCGGGCATCTGCCGATTGTTCGGGCACCTGCAACGACCAACCGTCTGCTCCGTCGTCGACCGCCCGAAGCCGCAGCATCGCGTGCCGATCCATCAAGGCCTGCAAGAGGATTGCGACGTCGGCTTCGGTAACGCCCGGCGGGGCCTGCACCACGACGGTTTGGTTGAACTCGTCCACCGGTCCATCCAGGCCGGCGAGCCACCGCATGATGGGAGTAGCCACCACCGGCCCGACGCCCAGGTCGATGACCTCAGCTTCGCCGTCCTGGACGCCGACCACACGGGCCAGTCGGGCCACCGTCTGCTCGACGAAGACATCGCGCGGCCGGCACGCCAACCCGGCGGCGCGGGCCCGCGCCGCCACCTGCATCGAAAGGATGCTGTCGCCACCGAGTTCGAAAAACGAATCGTCGACCCCGATTTGGGTTGGTTCGACGCCGAGCACCTCGGCATAGATGCCGGCCAGCGTCTCCTCGACCGCGTTGCCCGGCGAACGGTACTCGCCCGCGCTGTATTCCGGCGCCGGTAGCGCCCTGGTGTCGAGTTTTCCGTTTGGTGTCAACGGTAGTTCCGCCAACACCACCACCGCCGACGGCACCATGTAACCCGGCAGCCGCGCAGCCAGCGCCGCCCGCGCCGCGCCCGCGTCGACGCCACCGATGACATAGCCGATGAGTCGCCTGTCCCCGGGGCGGTCCTCGCGGGCGATCACGGCCGCCTGATGCACCCCGTCGAGACCGGCCAAAACTGTTTGTACTTCGCCGAGTTCGATGCGGTGCCCGCGGATCTTGACCTGTTCGTCGGCGCGCCCGATATAGCGCAGCTGGCCGTCGGCACCCCAGTAAACGAGGTCGCCGGTCCGATACATCCGCTGCCCACTGGAGCCGAACGGGCACGCCACGAAGCGGGACCCGGTCAACCCGGCTCTGTGCAGATAGCCCACACCGACGCCGGCTCCGGCCACATACAACTCGCCGACGACGCCAGCCTGCACCGGCTGCAACCATCCGTCCAGCACGAACAACGCCGCCCCTGGCACCGGAGACCCGATGGGCGCCGCACCGCTGCCCGCTGTCAGTGGCGCGCTGATCGCCACATAGATCGTGGTCTCGGTCGGACCGTAGGCGTTGATCATCACCCGTCCCGGCGCCCATTGATCGACGACCTCGGCGGGACAGGCCTCACCGCCCATCACCAACGCGGTCGATTCCAACCCGTCGGGGGCCAACATGCCTATGGCAGAGGGCGTTTGGGTGAGCACATTGACCTTGTGGGCGACCAGCACATCGTGGAAGTCGGCGGGATCGCTTGCGGCCGACTCCGGCACGATCACCAGTCGGCCGCCACGCAGCACCGCCGCGAAGATCTCCCAGACCGAGAAGTCGAAGGCATAGGAGTGCCAATGCGACCACGCCTGCTCGGATGGCGCAGGTAAGCCCCCATCCAACGACGCGATCAACTGCGTCAGATTGTGATGGGCGATGGCCACGCCCTTGGGGGTGCCCGTGGTGCCCGAGGTGTAGATCAGATACGCCAGATCGTCGGCCGAGGGCGAAGGCAGCGCCGCGATGGGCTGCACCTCCGCGGTAGGCTCGGCGGCCCCTTCTGCAGAAACGATGTCGAGACCGACACCGTCGACAAGGTGTGCGAGCTCGGCCGTGGTGACCGCCGCGGCGGGCGCGGCGTCGGTGAGCATGAAGGCGATACGCGCCGGGGGCAGCGCCGGATCTATTGGCAGGTAGACCGACCCGGCTTTCAAGATCCCGAGGATCGCGACCACGGCCTCGACCGAGCGTGGCACGAGCACTGCGACGCGTTGCCCCGCATCGACGCCGCGATTGATGAGCAGATGCGCGAACCGGTTCGACGCGTCGTCCAGCTCTCGATACGTCAGGGACCGATCTTCGCTGCTGATCGCTACGGCGCCTGGGGTGCGGCCCGCTTGCGCGGCGAACATCTCCGGAATCGACACTGGTGCGGCGGACTCGCGCTTCAACGTCGCCCAGTTGCCGAGCTCTTCCAGCCCGGCACGTTCCTGCTGACCGAGCACCGGCACCGAGGACAACTGCCGGCCAGGGTCGATGGTCATCGCGGTCAACACCCGCTCCAGCTGACGGGCCAGCCCCTCGACGTCGACGGCCGCCCGCCCCGCGCCCAAGGTGCTGAGCAGCAGCTCGTCGCCGGCCCCGGAGAAGACGAGTCCGAAGCTGCGACCGAGACCGGAGATCAGAGATGCCGATGCCTCCGCACCACCGAAAGGCACACTGAACCCAGCGGGAAGGAAATCAACCACGACCCTGTCGGCCACCTCGCCGGGATCACGGAGATGCAACTTGCGTTCCAGGGCCTGCACAGGAAAACGCTGATGTTGTAAGGCTTCACGAATACGTGAATCAACGTGGGCACAGAAGTCGGCCACCGTCGACTCCGGGGATATCTGCAGCACCAACGGCACCACGCCGGCGATCATCCCGGGGAGGGTTCTCGACTCCGGCAGCACTCGCCTGCTCACTGGGAAATCGAGCACGACCTCGCGGTTGTTACCGCCCCAGTTCCGAACCACCAACGCGCATGCCGCGGTGATCAGCGTCGACCGGGGCATGTGCCATGCCTCGCACAGCTGCGCGACCCGGGCCAGTATCGCTGGGTTCAGCGGAACGGGCTCAGCGGATCCGGTTGAATTGGCGCCTTCCGGCAAACGATGGTCAGAACCGGCTTGACCCCGGAGAACTTCTGCCCAGTAGGCCTCATCCTCGGTATAGGATTCCGACGATTCGTAATCGGCCTCACAGTCGAGCAATTCCTGCAAAGTTCCGAAAATTGGAGGCGGAATCGGCGCACCTGAGACGACCGCCGAATAAACAGATGCTATCCGCTGGCAAACAAGTCCGAGACCGAGCCCATCGATCACAATGTGGTGGCAGCAGACGTACAGATAGGCTTCGTCCGCCCGAGCCTTGAACAGCAGGAACCGGAAGAGTTGGCCGTCCATGGGTAGCGGCGTCCGCTGAATGGACAACGCCATCTCCCGCGCTTCGCGCATCGGCTGGGTCGTGTGACCCAAGTCGATGACGGACAGCTCGAAATCCGCATGATCGAACGGCCGCTGATACACCTGGCCGTCCGCCTCGAAGAAGGTCGAGCGAACAGGCTCGGCCTCGGCGACCACCCGCCGGGTCGCCCATTCGAGCGCATCCTGCTCGACGGCACCGTGAATTCTTACGAAAAGCCCGAGCTGCCACTCCGTTGCCTCACGGCATGTTTCCTGCGCGAGCCAGATGTCCAGTTGTCCGCGCGTGATCGGCAACGCGTGGTCGTCAAAATCCATCCACTACCCTCGAATTGCGACGATGGAATGCTCAGCCACGCTGGCTTTCGGCCAACCTATCGCGCAAACTCTTGGGCCTGATATCGGTCCACTCCCGCTCGATGTAGTCGAGGCATGCCGCCCGGTCCGCTTCGCCGAAGACCACCCGCCAGCCCTCGGGCACGTCGGCGAATGTCGGCCATAAACTGTGCTGTTCCTCCTCGTTGACCAGCACGAAGAAGCTGCCGTTGTCGTCGTCGAACGGGTTGGTACTCACAGTCGCCTCCAAAAGAATTGACGTTCAAGGCAATTGACGCTTCGTGCGCAAATTCCCCGCTGGCGAATGCTACCGGAAGTTTGAAGCTGCAAGCTTCCTGGATGGGTACGGCACGGCGCGACCCGCATTCACACGGACGACCGTCACCGAAACTCGACTCGGACAATTGCGCTGTCGGGCCACACATTTCGGTCGAATGCCCGCCGGAACTTCTCCCGCCACCGCAGATCCTTGTGCACGTTGGCCACGCCGGGGATCTTGATCAGAGGCACAACGTTCCACTGCCACCCGTACCGTCGATGCAAGGCATCATTGGCCAACGTGGCCTCGCGGCCGGACAGTATCGTCGCTCGACCGGCGAACCTGCCGGCCCCGCGGACGATCCGTCCGCGGTGGTCGCAGGCGGTGAGCTCGACCTCGGGGCGTGCGACCAGCCGCTTCGTCTTCGGCCCCACCTTGGTCCGGAAGACCAATCCGTTGCCGTGTAGGTCGAACCATATCGGAGTGTCGACCGCACTCCCGTCGCGCCGGTACGTCCGCAGCATCGCGTAGCGAGCGCGGCTCAACTCATGGACAAGGTCGACTGACTGTGGGTGCTTCTGCATGTCTATAGTGAACGACTTAGAGTTGACTCTAAGTCAAGCCCCGGATTGAAGGATCACGATGACCCGCACCCTGACGATCGGCGCACTGGCTCAGCAGACGGCCGTGGCGGCCACCACCCTGCGCTACTACGAGCGGATCGGCCTCATCCGCTCCCCCGAACGCGTCGGCGGTCAGCGCCGCTACGACGAGTCGATCGTCGCGCGCCTCGAGGTGATCAGGCTGTGCAAGGCCGCCGGATTCGCACTCGACGAGATCCAGCTGTTGTTCGCCGACGACGCCTCCGGCCGGCCCGCGAGTCGCGCGCTCGCGGAGACCAAACTGGCCGAGATCGACGTGCGCATCGACGAGTTGCAACGCGCACGTCAGATCATCGAGTGGGGCATGCGTTGCACCTGTCCGTCGATCGACGACTGCACCTGCGGTATCCACACAGTCAAGCCCTTCGATACGTCACGGTGACGATTCAGATGCGCCAAACTCTCCGCGCCGCAACGAGACTGATTCGGTCAGGTCTGGTAGTGCAGCAGGACCGCGCCGCCCGGGAAGGTGCGGTTCTCCACCAGTCGCAGCGGTAACCACGACGGTAGTGTCGGGAAGAAACCCGTGCCGCCGCCCACAGCGGTGGGCGCGATCACGACGCGGTATTCATCCACCCAGTTCGGCCTGCACGATCGGCGCGGCCAGCGTCGCGCCGGCCACCTCAAGCTGCCCGTCGGTTTCGGCTTTCAGCTTCGTCACCACCTCGACCGGGTCGCCGCGTTCCAGGCAGGAGTTGTAGTCGACGGACTCCAGGGTGTGCGAGAACACGACCTTGGGCGTGTCACGCCAAATGCGGGCGAAGTCGACGATCAACGGGGTGGCATCCGGCGCCCGGTCGGCCAGTACGCGGACATGAGTTCGTAGAGCCGCCGGCCGTAGCGCGACAGGGCGGTCTCGTGCTCGAAGTCGTTCCAGTACTGGTGCAGTTCTTCGCTCGGCTCGGACCAGTCGATGTTGCCCTGTGCGTCGGCGATGTACCCGTCCACCGACACATTGAAGCCATAGATGGGCTTGCCCATGCAGATAAGACTGCACCGCAAGGCAATACTCATCGCGGAGCAACGCCACCGACGGGGTTACGAATCGATGCGGCGCCGAGCCAGATCCTTGATCTCGTCGGCCAAAGCATCGGCTTGAAGAACTTCCGGCAGTAGTTCCGGTTCCAGCGTGAGCGCTCGGAACACAAAACCCACGGTCACATCGTGGCTCGGTCGATCGGTGACGACGATCGAATCGCCCGCGCGCACCGAACCGGACTCGATCACTCGGAGGTACGCACCGGGCGTCGCCGCCTTGGTGAACGTCTTCACCCAGCCCCGGATCGACAGCCACGTCGCGAACGTCCGGCACGGAATGCGCGGCCGGGTCACCTCGAGCAGCAGCCCAGCGGCGCCGACCCGCCACCGCTCGCCGATTCGCGCGCCGGTGACGTCGAGCCCTTCCGTGGTGAAGTTCTCTCCGAACTCCCCGTTTTTCAGGTCGCGCTGCAGCTCTCGTTCCCATTCGTTGAGGTCCTCGCGGGCGTACACGTACACCGCCTGATCGTCGCCGCCGTGATATTGCTGGTCGCCGATGTAGTCACCCACTAGGCCGCTGCCGAGTCCGCCCTGCTTCGGCCCAGGAGCACGCACCGTGACCGCGTCATCGGTGGGCCGCTTTTCGATGCCGGTCAACAACGTCCCCTTGTCGGAATTCGGGTGCGGATGAGCCAGATTGACCGCCAGCACGTTCGCCATGGCCGGAGCCTACTTACTCACCGCGGGACTCGCTGGCCCGACCGATCAACCGACGTACGCCGCCAGGTGCTCGCCGGTCAGCGTCGAACGATCGGCGACCAGATCGGCCGGCGTGCCCTCGAACACGATGCGTCCGCCGTCGTGCCCGGCGCCGGGGCCGAGGTCGATGATCCAGTCCGCGTGTGCCATCACCGCTTGGTGATGTTCGATGACGATCACCGACTTACCCGCGTCGACAAGACGATCCAGCAGAGCGAGCAACTGTTCGACGTCCGCGAGGTGCAGGCCGCTGGTCGGCTCATCGAGGATGTAGATGTCCTCCTTGTCGGCCATCTGCGTCGCGAGCTTGAGCCGTTGCCGCTCACCACCGGACAACGTGGTGAGCGGCTGCCCCAACGTCAGATAACCCAGCCCGACGTCGGCCAGCCGGACCAGAACCCTATGCGCCGCAGGCACTTTGGTATCTGCGTCGGCGAAGAAACTCAACGCGTCGGCAACCGACATTGTCAGCACCTCGCTGATGTCACGCCCGCCGAACTTGTACTCCAGCACCGTCGCGTCGAACCGCTTGCCCTCGCACACGTCACAGGTAATCGCGACGCCGGCCATCATCGCCAGATCGGTGTAGATCACGCCGGCGCCATTGCAGTTCGGGCAGGCGCCTTCGGAGTTGGCGCTGAACAGTGCCGGCTTCACGCCGTTTTCCTTCGCGAACGCTTTACGTATCGGTTCCAGCAGTCCGGTGTAGGTCGCCGGATTACTCCGTCGGGAGCCACGGATCGGCGTCTGGTCCATCGCCACCACGCCGGCCCTGCCCGCCACGGAACCATGGATCAACGAACTCTTGCCCGAGCCCGCGACGCCGGTAACCACGACCAGCACCCCCAGCGGGATGTCGACGTCGACGCTCTGCAAATTGTGGGTGTTATCGGCGCGAATCTGCAACGCGCCGTTCGGCTTTCGCGTGCTCTGCTTCAACGCTGCCCGGTCGTCGAGGTGCCTTCCGGTGAGGGTGTCGCTTTTCCTCAGCTCGGCCACGGTGCCCTGGAACACCACCTCACCGCCCGCCGCACCCGCCCCTGGACCGAGGTCGACCACGTGGTCAGCGATCGCGATCGCCTCGGGCTTGTGCTCGACGACCAGCACGGTGTTGCCCTTGTCCCGAAGTTGCAGCAGAAGGTCGTTCATCCGCTGGATGTCGTGCGGGTGTAGGCCGATCGTCGGCTCGTCGAAGACGTAGCTGATGTCGGTCAGCGACGAACCGAGATGGCGCACCATCTTCACGCGCTGCGCCTCACCGCCCGACAACGTGCCCGCGGGGCGGTCGAGCGACAGGTACCCCAGCCCGATCTGGACGAACGAGTCGAGGCTGTGCTGAAGCGCCGTCAACAGCGGCGCCACCGATGGCGCATCCACACCCTTGACCCACTCGGCGAGATCATTGATCTGCATCGCACACGCATCCGCGATGCTGATCTCGTCGATTTTGGACGATCGGGCCAGTTCCGACAGCCGGGTGCCGTCACACGCTGAACAAGTCGTGAATGTCACCGCCCGCTCGACGAAGGCACGAATGTGCGGTTGCATCGCGTCGACGTCCTTGGACAGCATCGACTTCTGGATCGTCGGGATGAGCCCCGAGTAGGTCAGGTTGACGCCGTCGACCTTGATCTTGGTCGGCTCCTTGTACAGAAGGGCGTCGAGTTCCTTCTTCGTGTATTCGCGAACCGGCTTGTCCGGATCGAAGAATCCGCAGCCGCGATAGATCCGGCCGTACCACCCGTCCATGCTGTAGCCCGGGATGGTCAGCGCACCGTCGTTGAGCGACTTGCTCTCGTCGTACAGCGCGGTCAGATCGAAGTCGTTGACCGCGCCGCGACCCTCGCATCGTGGGCACATCCCGCCGGTGATGCTGAAATCGCGGCGCTCCTTGACGGTCTTGCCGCCTCGCTCGAATGTCACCGCGCCCGCGCCGCTGATCGAGGCGACGTTGAAGGAGAAGGCCTGCGGCGAACCGATGTGCGGCTTGCCGAGCCTGCTGAACAGGATGCGCAGCATGGCGTTGGCGTCGGTGGCGGTCCCGACGGTGGAGCGGGGGTCGGTGCCCAACCGCTCCTGACCAACGACGATCGCGGTGGTCAGCCCCTCCAGTACGTCGACGTCGGGCCGCGCCAGCGTCGGCATGAACCCTTGCACGAACGCGCTGTAGGTCTCGTTGATCAACCGCTGCGATTCCGCGGCGATCGTGTCGAACACCAGCGAGCTCTTACCTGAACCCGATACGCCGGTGAACACCGTCAGCCGACGCTTCGGCAATTCGACGTCGACATCCTTGAGGTTGTTTTCGCGGGCGCCGTGCACGCGGATCACCTCGTGGCTGTCCGCGGCGTGCACGGCCGGCGACTTCGCGTTCCCCATGTGCTAGCGCAGCTCCTGGATGCGGACCATGTTGCCTGCGGGGTCGCGTAGCGCGCAGTCACGAACCCCGTACGGCTGCTCGGTCGGCTCCTGGACCACCTCGACATCGCTGGCCTGGATCTGCTCGAAAGTGCCATCCAGGTCCTTGGTGGCCAGCAGAAGCGTGCCGAAGGTGCCCTTGGCCATCATCTCGGTGATCACCCGGCGCTCGTCGTCGGTGAGGCCGGGGGTCGCCGTCGGTGGGTACAAAACGACGTTCGTATCGGGCTGGCTCGGGGGCCCTACCGTGATCCATCGCATCTTGCCGTTGCCGACGTCGAGGCGGACCTCGAAGCCGAGGGTGTCGCGATAGAACGCCAACGACTCTTCCGGGTCGTCGAGCGGCAACATGCTGGAGTGAATGGTGATGTCCATGGGGACTTAGGTTATGTGCAGCCGCACGGCCGGGGCTTCTCGATTCCTGATCGGTCTGGTGACTTGTTTCTCCACGCACGACGGAAGTGCGCCTGCCGCACGTGAGGCCTGGTCCCGGTACGCGCTCGGCGTGATGCCGACCAATTCGGTGAAGCGAGTGCTGAACGTGCCCAACGACGAGCATCCGACCGCGAAGCAGACCTCGGTGACGCTCATGTCACCCTGTCGGAGCAGCGCCATCGCGCGTTCGATGCGCCGCGTCATCAAGTACGAATACGGCGATTCCCCGTAGGCGAGTTTGAACTGCCGGGACAGGTGCCCGGCCGACATGTTCACACCGCGCGCCAGCGCCTCGACGTTCAACGGTTGAGCATACTCACGGTCCATCCGGTCGCGGACGCGGCGCAACAGTTTGAGGTCACGAAGCCGCTGCGCATCCGGGGACGGGCTGGTCACACCGGGATCGTACGTCGGCGTTCTACGTCCAGAATTCGTTCATGGGTTGCGCATAGCGATCGTTGTTCGTCAACGGTGGAAGTCCGAGTGACACCTCGATTGTTCGCAGCAGGCTGTAGTGGTCGTAGCGATCATCTGCGATGAACGGCCCCGGCCGCATCCCGCCTGCGACCGCGCCCGGGGACGGGATGACGACGGTGACGATGTGATTGCCTTCGTTACCGATGCCCAACGAGATGTTGTTGTAGTCCTCGTCGAAGGTCAAAAAGATCGCGCTCTTCTCGTTCGGGTCGTTCCAGGTGTTCGAGTTCATGATGATCGGCAGTGTCTCCGCGAGCCATGCGTCGCCTGCCGCCACGTTGTATTGGTGCCCACCAAGGAAAGTCGGCGTGAGCTGACTCAACGCCCATTGGATGATGCCGCTGAGGGTATCCGTGGGGCCCTCCATGTTGGTCGCGTCGTCCGCGGCGAACCACACGAAGTCAGGAGCCGCGCTGGGAACGACGAGATCTCCCGCCATCTCCGACAGGTCGAACAGGTGGCCCTCGACGCGGGCCGGGTCGTCGTAGATGTCATGGAAGGCCAGGAACGGCAACCGGTCGGTGGGCGTGCTGTAGCCGCCGCCACCTTCCATGTAGCCGGCCCAGGTCTTGTGGGCCAACTCGATGTTGTCGGCGAGGTTCAACGCAGGGTCGAAACAGTCCGCCGGGCAGTTGTAGTTGAACCCGAAGTCCGAACCGCCGATGATCGGATAGTAATTCGGGTCGCTCGGATGGGTCGGCGCATAGTAATTCGATGCGAATCCATACTGCTGGATGAGACTGTTCAGGTACGGGGCGTTGCGGCTGCCGACGATGTCGGCGAAGCCCTTGTTCTCCATGTACACCATGAACACGTGATCGAGTTGGCCTACGTTCGGCTCCGGTGCAGTGAGAGTCGCAGGGACGAGGTTCGCCGAGTCGACTTTGAAGAAAACGTTGTCGGCGTAGGCGTTGTTGTAATGGCCGAGCACCGGATTGAGGTCCGTCAGCGTCACGACCACACGCGCACTGCGTGCGCCGATCGGAACGGTGCCTGCGATCTCACGTTCGAGGAATCGGGTCTGGAAGAAGCGATCGAGCACACCCACCGGGCGGATCCTGGCGCTGCTCAGCGTTGCCCCGTTGGCATCGAGGAACTCGACGCGCAGCGAGGCCGCCGACGGATCGACGGTGAAGCCACCGAAGTCACCGCCCAGCGCGTAAGGAACTACACCACTGTCGATTTCGGTGGCGGCGGCGCGGAGATCGACCGTCTGGCTGAGCGTGGATGTCGCGACGGGGCCGCCGCCGAAGAATTGCTCGCCGCTGTCGGGCGGCGCGCTGGCCACGGTGGGGAATCCGAGAAAGGCCGGGAAGGTCGGGCCCGGCGAGGCGGTGGGCCATGGGAACCGGCGTGGCGTGCCGTACTCGATGACGGTCGGGGTACCAGTCACCGTCCAACCCGGCACGGTCACGGAACTGTATCCCGACAGTGACGGATCGCCGAGTTCGGCGCCAGGGTTGACCAGCAGATTGGGGCCCTGAACCGTGAGCGCGGGTACGTGCTGGACATTGGCCGCGGGCGCGAGGGTCAGCAGCGTCTGTTCGATCTCGCGGCGCACCCACGCCAACATGGCCCACAGCACCGGTTCTTGAAGCGGGGCAAGAGGACTGGCCGTCATCGACGGGGCCCGGCCAACCCAACCAAGAAGGCTGGAAACCACCTCTGTCACGATGTTCAGCGGGGTGAGCGGCCCGCTGAACGTGGGCGGGTCGACGTGCGAAGCGGTCGTCTGGGTTATCGGGGAGACCACCGTCACTGGCGAAATGACAGGAGCGCTCAGCGTGTTCGTCGGCTTGGCCGGATTCGGTGCTGTTGTCGCTGCCCGAAAGGCGCTGGGCTGCTCTGGTTTTGACGTGGTGGTTGTCGATTCGGCGTGGACGTGGTGGATTACGGCGCTCGACGGTGATGCGCTAGGCGATGATTTCTTGCTCGTCTCGTCCACGCGGGTCTTGCGCGGCGAATTCTTCGTCGCAATCGGCGTGTCGTCTCTTTGATCGACGGCGGTCCCGGTGGTATCGCGGTGTCCACTCGGCGGACCGGCGCTCGTATCCGCATCGGTGGACTGATTCGCACCGGAGGACCTGTCGCCGTCCGCCGATGCGGGTCCGTTGACCACCACGGCCGGACGGGATGGTTTCTTCTTCGGTTCTTTCTTCGGGACGGGTGAATCCAACGTGTTCGACACCGAATCGGTGGCCGAACCGCCTGGTTCCGCGACCGCGACGCCGGGCATCGTTCCGACCGCGATCCCGACCCCCAGCGCGACTGCCAGCGCCCCCACCCTGCCGACGTAGCTGACGTAACCCATCTCGGCTCCTTGCACGACGGGATGTCCCGCGCCAGGGAATTTACGCCGCGGACGATCAGCATGGGCTGAATCGATTGAAGATTCGTGGTGGCTTACGGTCTTGCGTCACGTGACGGCATGGTGGTCGAAAGACAATTGGTCACGATTAGCCCACGCAACATATGAGGTCCGTCTGCGAACCACAATTCATCCGCACCTATACTGCTGCGACGATGATGCAGCCGATTACGAGTATCGCGACCCTCATGAAGTCGCCGACCAGTTGGACGAGACAGCCGTGGTATGCCTGCCGAATGCCGTTCCTCGAGAATGGCTGGCGCACGCCCGCGCAGATGTCGAAGATCGGCTTCGAACTCACGGGGTCCGCGATCACTTCATCCGGTCACCTCAGAATGACGAGCGCAGCGCTGCAAAGGTTCTCACCGACAGCCCGTCGGCGGCGTCACTACTGACCGACATCGTGCGCACCCGCTTCCCTGATGAACCCGCCACTTTGCAACTCACCGGTTCCGCGCTGCGAATTATTGCCGGACCGCGCGGCGAAGGCGATGCGTTCTGGTTTCACTACGACGCCAGCATTGTGACAATGGTCGTGCCCATCTTTCTGCCCCAAGCCCCACCCGGAAACGCGGGCGAATTAGTGGGTCTGTTCAACAAGCGGCCTTTCCGGCGTTTTGTTCTCACGAACATCGTCGACAAAGCCGTCGGGCAATGTAATTTCTATCGCAAGCAAATTGTGAGCAAGCTCGAAAAACTGCACAGGGTCGACATGGAAATCGGAAACGCCTACTTGTTCTGGGGTTATCGCAGTCTGCACGGGAACATGCCATGCCAATCCGGCGCCCTTCGTGCCACGCTGCTGCTTCATTTCGGCCGTCCGCACGGGACGAGCGAGGCGTTGACAGCGGCCGCCCGCGTCGGCCAATCTCTGCGCAGTCTGGGCAGGAAACGCACTGATGAGGAAGTTGTGGTCGGCGCGTACTGACCTCCATCGAATCCGTCTGACAGACCAACGTTTCGATAGGTCAGTGGACCACACCGTTAGCATCGGGGTGTGACTGAGCGCGAAGCCCCGCCGGGTTTGGGCTTCGAGTACCGGCGGGACGACCCGTATGAGAACGACGGGTGGTTCGGCGGTGAGCGGGTCGCTGACCCGACATACGTGGACGAGGTGTCTGCTCCCCCACGCGAACCGGTCACGCCCGTGCGGCCGAATCGCTTCGAGGCCCCCTCGCCGCCCGCCCCCGCCAGGACGAATCCGACCGTGTCCACCTGGACGATCAACGGCCAGCTTCGCGCGTCGGGCAGCAGCACATTGACCTTCCGGCCCCCTCCGAGGCCGTGGTATCGGACCAAGCAGGCGGCTGTGGCACTGCTCGTCGTCGCGGCGGCCGCCCTGATTGTGCCGATCGCCGTGCTCGTCCTGCCCGACAACTCCTCACCCGCCCCCGGCCCGTCCACATCCGTTGCACCCCGGCCCGCGACCCCGCAGCCCAGTCCCACCACCGCCGCCTCGACGCCGATCAACGTGCCACCGCCGACACCACCGCCAGCGCCAGCGCCACCGCCACCTTCTCCACCGCCGTCCCCGCAAGACGGTGGAAGTGCGCCGACATACGACGAGCCGTACTGGACGCGTCCCGCGCCGGAGCCCACCGCCAAGGCGCCCACGCCAGTGACCCGTTCTCCCATCAGCGTGGCACCGGTGCCGCGGAAACCCACCGAACGCAACTCCCTCGGCGAAAGCGACAAGCCGGGCTGCGCGGGCTGGTGCTGAGGCAACAGCTACTCGTAATTGAGGCCCGCCACCGGCGTTGAGCGAGTTGAAAAATCAATTTGCGCTGCCGGATTGGCGACCGCGGTGACCATACCTGAACCGAACGCACCGCCAGAGTCGAACAGCGTCGCCGTGCCGACCGAAATGCCGTCGGCGGTCCAGTGCGAGTCTGCTTGTAACGCAATCCATTTGTCGACGGGCAACCGCGCCAACGCAGCTGTCAGGTCACCGTTGATGTAACCGATGCCCCTGGTGCCGAGGTTGGTGACCAGACTCGTCGACTCGGCGACCATGACGGCCCGGACGAATGCCGAGTTCCCCTCGCCCTCAACCACGTTGATTCCGTCGTTGAAAAAGCACTTCCGAGAGCCGTTCTGATGGGCGGCGGGCGACCTGGTCCATCCCGCCTCGTCGCTGCCGACGAACGGAAGGATCGAATCGTCCGGCGTCGGCGGTTGCGGAAGCGCCATCGGCGGGGTCCACTCGCGGCCGGGCGGGGCCGACGACCGCCGGTACTGCACAAGTGTTGCACGCGTAACCGGTCGGCCATCCTGCAGCACATCGCATTCCGCTGTGCGCACCCGTCGGCCGTCCCGCACCACCCGGACATCGATCGTCGTCGGCACATTGCGGGCTCGAAACAGATCCGCAGTGAACCGAGCTGGCATGAATCCGGGTGCGCCCAGCTGCTTTTCGAGTTCCCGCGCAGCCAATCCGACGACGGCAGGACCATTGAGGTGATCGTCGCCCCAATGGCTCTGCGCGAATGGCGTCGGCATGAAAGCGCCGCCCTCTGTCAGAGCGAAATGCGCCGGTTGCTTCGGCATCCGATCATCGTCGCACAGCGCCCGACCTGCTACGTGTTGCGGCCACCGTTGACGCCGAGGATTTGGCCGGTGATGTAGCCGGCCTCATCGGAGACCAGGAAGGCGCAAGCGGCGGCGATGTCTTCGGGTCTGCCCATCCGGCGGACCGGTGTGGCGTCGATGGTCGCCTGCACATCGCGGATGGTGCCGCGGGCCTCAGCGCTGCGCAGCATCGGCATGTCGATGAAGCCTGGCGGCACCGCGTTGACGGTGATGCCGGCAGGCCCGTACTCCAACGCCAGCGACTTGGTCAGACCGTTGACCGCCGACTTCGCGGCGACGTAGTGCGACATGTGGGGTGTTCCGGAATGGGTGCTCGACGACGAGATGTTGACGATGCGGCCCCAGCCGGCGGCGATCATGTCGGGCAATACCGCCTGCGTGCAATGAAACACCCCGTTCAGATTGACGTCGATCACCTTCTGCCACTCGGCGAAGGTGATGTCGACAAATCGCTTGAACCCGTCCAGTCCGGCGGCGTTGACCAGAATGGTCACTGGTCCCAGCTGCGAACGCACAGCAAAAAATGCCGACTCGACTTGTGCGCGATCGGTCACGTCGGCGGTCTGGGCGAACTCGTCTTCGGAGGGGTTAACGTCGATGGTGGCGACGTGATAACCGTCGGCGCGCAGCCGATCCGCGACCGCCCGCCCGATGCCAGAGCCGCCCCCGGTGACGACTGCCGTCTTCATATCGTGTCCTTCCGAATCGGTTGTCCGAACTGATGATTGCCTCAGGTGCGCCGAGGCGTGCGCAGCCCCAGTGTGCGACGCCCGGCGTCTGCAAGATGTTCACGCACTGCGTCGTCGTCGAGACGTACGCCGCCCACCGCGCCCGCCATGACCGCCTTCACCTCGCCGGCCACCTCCTCATCCCGGCAGACCAGATTTACGAACGTACAGTACTGTACTAGCCATTCGTAAAGCTAACCGACTGTGACGAGCACGCCGTCGGCTGCGCGTTCGACGCTGGTGCCGAACCGTTGGCTGATCTCCGTCAGGTTCGTCCGCAGCCACTCGGCATCTGATTCTGGTGCACGCTCGAGGCGCATCCGTCGCATCCGCATGGGAACCATGCGCAGCGCGCATTCCTGGGCCGAAGCAAAGTACAGCAGTCGCAGGTCGTGCCGGTACGACTCGTACATGGCGATGCCTTCGTAATCGTCGATGATGTCACCGCAGCCGTACGTGATCAGTTTCCCTCGGTACCACTCGATCGGCCGCGGGTGATGCGACGAATGGCCGTGCACCACGTCCAGACCGGCGTCAATCAACCTGTGCGCGAAGCGGATCTGGGCCTCGCTGACGTCGTAACCCCAGTTCGACCCCCAATGTATCGACACCACCGCCACCTCACCCGGCCGTCGCAGTTCCAGCACGCGCGCGGCGATCAGATCGGCAGCGTCGTCGGAACTCTCCGGAACGAATGCGACGCCGGGGCGCTCACCCGTCGCGGCCCAGGCACGCGGGATGCCGCTGGATCCCATTCCGCATCCCGCGATCACCACACCAGAGACGACAACGGGGCGCCAAGCCTGCTCGGCATCCAATCCTGCACCAACACTGCGTATTCCGGCGTTTGCGATGACCCGTAACGTGTCTGCCAGTCCCCGATGCCCGAAGTCGAGGACATGGTTGTTGGCCAGCATGCAGACGTCCGGATGAATCGCGGTCAAGCAATCGATGTTGTACGGATGCATCCGGTAGTGCACTGCCTTGGCAGGCGCGAAGTCGTTGGACGTGGTGATACTGGTCTCCAGGTTGAGCAATCGAACGTCGGGAGCGAACTGGTCCACGATCTCCACCGCTTCCCCCCAGGGCCACGCGTAGTCGATTGGTGCGGGGATCGGGCCGTTGACCCGTTCGGCCAGCGTGATGTATCTCCGCGCATCGCTGACCACACGTTCGCGCAGTACGGGGTCCCCGGGCCGCGGTAGCAGTTGATCGATCCCGCGCCCGGTCATCACATCGCCGGTGAGAAAGATGACGGTCACGTCGGCTCAGCGCGTACCGGCCCGGGCGAGGTCTGCCACCGAGTTGATGTTGGTCTCGTCGACGAACGACGGCCCCGTCAACGTGGATTGACCGCCGCCGATCACATTCTTGTTGGTGAAGTACAACCACAACGAGTCGACCGCGAGATAGCCCTGCAGGAAAGGCTGTTGATCGATCGCCCATTCGATCATGCCGTTCTTGATCGCATCGACGACCCCGGCGTCGGTATCGAACGTCGCCACCTTGGCGTAGCTGTTCGCCTCGGCGACCGCCTCCAACGCCGCCAACGCCACCGGGGCGCCGAGGGTGAGTATGCGGTCGATGCTGAAGTCCTCATGCAGACGTGCGGCCACAGCCGACTTGACAGTGGACCTGTCTACACCGTCGACTTCAAGCTTCTGGGTCTTTCCCGCGAATGCCTCTGCCAATCCTTCGCATCGGGCTTCGAGTCCGACGTGACCCGGCTCATGGACCACACACAGCGCGTTCTTCGCTTCTTCATTGGTGAAGCGCTCACCTGCCGCACGGCCGGCGATCATCTCGTCTTGACCGAAATATTCCATCACCGCCAGCGGTTTCCAGGCCCGGATCCCGGAATTGAGCGCCACCACTGGAATCCCGGCTCGCGTCGCCTCCTGTACCGCGGGCCCCATCACCACAGGGTCGGCGAGTGTGACGGCGATGCCCGACACCTTCGCGCGCACGGCCGACCGCACGAGATCGGCTTGGGCCGCCGAACTCGGATCGTGCGAATACTGCAGATCGACGTTGTCCTTGACGGCGGCCGCCTCGGCGCCACGGCGAACGAGATCCCAAAACGTGTCACCGGGCGATTGATGGGTGACGAGGGCTACCGTCGCGCGGGGCGGGCCGCTGGACGGACTCGATCGGGTCGATGTTGCCGTGTTGTCGCCTCCCGAACACGCTGCGACCGAGATCAACAACACCGAGAGGACATACGCCACGAGCCGTCTGGCCATGCCTCACACCTCCCGCACCACGGTGGACGCATTCCCATGGTCGCAGGCGAGGACACCGAGATGACCCGTTTCACCGGAGCTCGCCGGGGCGCTTTTCCGCGCTACTGAGCTCTCACCGGCCGCGGTTCAGCTGCCAGATGCGCGTGGACAGCAGCGTCGCGAAGGCGCACCACACCGGGTAGGCGACAAGCGCGCCCGCCGCAGGGCCGCGCACCGCGACCGCGCGCCGGGTGAGGTCGGCGCTGCTCGCCGTCAAGGCCGCGGCCGCGACGGCCGAGGTGCCGAGCCGTCGGCGGTTGAAGAACAACCACGACCAACTCGCGTTCAGCACAAGATTCGCGCCGAGCAACCCCGCGAACGTGCGGGCCTGCCCGGGGTCGCGGGCGCGCAGGTGATCCAGCGTCGACGCCGACACGGCGGCGATATCGGCATACAGCAGCGGCCACACGATCGGAAAAACCTGGCGCGGCGGCTGGAAACTCGGCTTCTTCAGACGGGCATACCAACCCGACTGTGCGGGCCGGCTCGCCAAACCGCCGACCGTCCCGGTGAGGAGGACAGCTCCAACGGTGCTGACCAGTGCCTTTGGTTGCATGACCGTATTTACCCCGGAGTCGATGTCACGAATCGCGCCCCGTCTCGCGTCTCCTGTTCATCAACCGCCGACACGGAAGGCAGAACATGAACGAGATCCTGATTCTCGGCGCTGGGTACGCCGGCATGGCCGCGACCGCGGGCCTCGTGGGCCGACTCAAACATCGTGACGACGTCCACATCACCATCGTCAACCCGCAGACCCAGTTCACCGAACGACTGCGTCTACACCAGATTGCCTCCGGACAGGCGCTGGCCGACCTGCAAATCCCCGCTCAACTGGACGGCACCGGCGTCGACTTCGTCGAGGGCTGGGTGACCGGTGTCGACGCCGACACGCAGACGGTGCGCGTCGACGACACCGACATATTGCACTACGACACACTGGTATTCGCGCTTGGTAGCGTCACCGACACCGAAACCGTGCCCGGCGTAGAGGAATTCGCTTACACGCTCAACAGTGCACAGGACGCGTCGCTTCTTGCCTGCCACTTGGACCGTCTCGCCAACGGCACCGTGGTGGTGGCGGGCGGCGGACTGACCGGAGTCGAGTCCGCGGCCGAAATCGCTGAGCAACATCCCGAACTCGATGTCATCCTGCTGAGCAGGCAGCTGCCAGGAGCCATGATGGGCGACAAGGCGCGGACCCGGTTGCACGCCGGCCTTGACCGGCTAGGAGTGCGAATACGCTCCGGTGTCGAAATCGTCAAGGTGATGTCTGACGGCGTCGCGCTCGACGATGGCGAGGTCGTCGCCGCCCAGGCGGTGTTGTGGACGACGGGTGTGCGGGTGTCCCCGATTGCCGCGGCCGCGGGCTTCGACGTCGACGACCGTGGACGCATAGTGACCGACGAGTCACTACGATCCATATCCCATCCCAACGTCTACGCGGTCGGCGACGCCGCCGCCATCCGGCAGGGTTACGGGGTCATGCACGGCACCTGTCAGAGCGGCATCCCGACCGCGCTGCACGCGGCCGCGTCGATCACCCGCGAACTCAAAGGCAAGCAGCCCAAGCGGTTCCGCTTCGGCTACGTGCATCAACCGGTCAGCCTGGGACGCCATGACGGCGTCATCCAATTCACCCACGCGGACGACAGCCCCGGCCGGTTCTACTTGGCGGGCCGGTACGCGGTCGCGTACAAAGAAACGGTGAGTTCCAGCCCATGGACCACATATCGACTGCTCAAGGTGCTGCCCGCCCTCGGGGCGGCGACGTGGCGACGCGGCGGCCGGTCAACGAGATGACATCCGACCAGCAGACGTTCGCCGACCACAGGACCCTGTTGTTCTCGATCGCCTACCGGATCCTCGGCTCGGCAGCGGACGCCGAAGACGTCGTCCAGGACGCGTGGTTCAAGTGGTCGGCCAACGACCGCTCGCGGGTATCCGATCCGAAGGCTTATCTGGCCCGCATCATTTCCAATCTGTCGATGGAGCGGCTTCGTTCCACCCGGCACCAGCGCGAAACGTATGTGGGGCCTTGGCTTCCCGAGCCGATCCTCACGCAGGCCGACGCGTCCGACAACGTCGCTACCGCCGAATCGGTGTCGATGGCGATGCTCGTCGTGCTCGAGACCCTGAGCCCTCTGGAGCGCGCGGTGTTCGTGCTCAAGGAGGTGTTCGACTTCAGTTACGCCGAAATCGGCGACGCCGTCGAGCGGTCGGAATCCGCAGTGCGGCAAGCGGCTCACCGGGCCCGTGAACACATCCGGGCGCGACGTCCACGGTTCGAAACCGATCGCGCCAAGAAGCGTCAAGCCACCGAGCGCTTCTTCGCCGCGATCACCGGCGGCGACATCAACTCACTGATGGAACTGCTTGCGCCTGAGGTGACGCTGTGGACCGACGGCGGAGGCAAGGTCCGCCAGGCGATACGTCCGATCTCGGGTATCGACAACGTCGCGCGATGGATCGCCGGGGCCAGTCAGCGCCCGTACGAGGGTGTCGAAATCAGCGATATGGCAGCCGAAGTGGTCGACATCAACGGCGGACCGGGCATCCTGTTGACCGGCGCCGGTCGGGTCATCGCCACCCTCACCGTCGACCTTGACGCGGACGGTCGCATCGCCACGGTTCACAACGTCGCCAACCCCGACAAGCTGCAAGCGGTGACACGCGGGGTGAAACACATTTAGCCGCGCTGACGGTTCGACGGCCGCGACAGCCAGCGGTAGCCGCCGTAGAGCACCGCCGCGACGACGATGTTGACGAAGTACGCGATGTCGGCACCGTGCCAGGCCATGGCGACAGGCCCTTCGAACAGCGATGTGTTCATGAAAGGAATCGCTGCGATGTACGCCAGCACGAAGACGATCACCGCGACCACCGCATCCCGACGGCGGGTCGTTTCCTCGGCCGGGTTGATGCTCGCCCTGCCCTTGACGCGCAGCACCCAGTCGATCACCACGATCGACACGAAGGCCGGGATCCAGTAGCTCACCAACAGCAGCACTGCCTGGAATCGGGCTGCCGTGTCGACGTGATTGATCCACAGAATCAGCGGATACGCCAGGGCCGCAACGATCAAGGCCGATACCGGCCGCCGCACCTTGACCCCGATCGTCTGTAGCGCGAGCGAACCGCTGTAGTCGTTCATCACCCCGGAGCCGATGGACGCCAGCACGATGATCAACAAGGCCAGCCCACCCAGCAGACCGCCGCCCATCACCGACCGCACCCCCTCGGCCGTCTGGTCGGAGACCACGTCGCCCGCGGCAATGCCGATCGCCTGGATGAACGTGTATGCCAACACGATTCCGGCGAACGTGAAACCGAAGACCCGCGCCCGCGACGAGTCGGCGGGCAGGTAGCGGCTGAAATCGGCGGCATAAGTAGCCCATGACACCGCGAGGCTGAACGCGATGGTCACCTCGAGCACGAACGCGCCCGCGAGGTCGGCGCCCTGAAAAGCCGCAGGCGTGATGATGTCCTCTCCGCTGATGAGTTTCACCGCGAACACCACGAACGTCACGAACAGCACCACGGTCAGCACCGCCTGCATACGGTGGATCACTTCGTAGCCGAAGAATCCCACCGCCGCCTGCACGGCGAGCACGATCAACACCGCGAGCCAGAACGGCACGCCGACCAACAGGGACAACGCCTGCCCACCGAACAAACCGACCAGGGCATCCCACGCGATGGTGCCCAGCCACTGCAGCACCGCAGGCAACACCACCGCGCCACCGAACGCCATTCGCGAGTTGGGCAGCTGTCCTGTGCCCGTGCGCGGGCCCCACGTCGACAGATAGCCGACCACCAGCGAGCCGAGCACCGTGCCGATCACCATCGCCAGCAGACCAAGCCAGAAGCCCAACCCCAGCACGATCGCCAGCGCACCTGTGAAAACGCCGGTCATGTTGACCTGGGGCGCGAACCATACTGTGAACAGCCGGACCGGCGAACCGTATCGCTGATCCTCCGGGATCGGCGCGATGCCGTGCGTCTCGACGGATAGATCCCCTGCGGCCGCGGGTCGGTGGCCTGCGAAGGTCGGTTCGGACAGCGCGCTCATTGCTCCATTCGATCACGACGGTTGAGAGGATCGCCCGGTGACCATGACCCACACCACGGATGGCCGGCCACGCGCCCGAGGGCTGGGCATCGGCCTGCCCGGCGAACCCGGGCCGCTCAACGCGATCACCGACGTCGAGGGCGTCGCCGTCGGGACGACGACGCTGATCGACGGCGCGTCGGTGCGCACCGGCGTCACCGCGATCCTGCCGCGCGGCCGCGACGGCGTCGGCCGACCGTGCGCGGCGGGCTGGTATTCGCTGAACGGCAACGGCGAGATGACCGGGACGACGTGGATCGATGAAGCCGGAGCATTCAATTTGCCTGTGCTGCTTTCGAATACGCACGCGATCGGCGCCTGCCACAGCGGCGTCGTCAGCTGGGTCAACCGGATCAATCCGCGGCTGGCTCGCCAATGGCTGTTGCCTGTGTGCGCCGAGACGTGGGACGGCTACCTCAACGACATCAACGCCGGCCACGTCACGATCGAACATGTCGAGGCCGCGCTCGACGCGGCCGCGGGGGGACCGGTGGCCGAGGGGTCCGTCGGCGGCGGGACCGGGATGAACTGCTACGAGTTCAAGGGCGGCAACGGCACCGCGTCGCGGCGCGTCGGTTACGGGTCCACGACGTTCACCGTCGCAGCGTTCGTCCAGGCGAACTTCGGTGCGCGAGCTGAATTGACCGTTGCCGGAACCCACGTCGGTCCACGGCTACTCGACGACAATCCGATGGCCGGCGACTGGTTCGAGGTGGAGCTCGGCCTCAAACCGCCGCCGGGCGCGGGGTCCGTTATCGCGATCGTGGCCACCGATGCACCACTGTTGCCCGGCCAGTGCAAGGCGGTCGCCCGTCGTGTTCCGCTGGGTCTGGCGCGCACGGGAACGACGGGCAGCCACTTCTCCGGAGACATCTTCCTTGCCTTCTCGACAGCTGATGTGCCCGGATTGGCCAGCGCGTTTCCTGTCGGACCGGTTGATGACGACGAGTTCGGCACGCTCAGATTCGTCCCGTGGGGCCGCATGGACGACCTCTACACCGCGGTCGTGCAGGCCGTCGAGGAAGCGGTACTCAACGCGCTTGTGGTCAACGACGACATGGTCGGCCGCGACGGCCACCGCTCTCCTGCTCTTCCGCATGACCGGTTGCTGACGCTGCTGGACTACCCGCACTTCGGCCGAACGCCGGGTGGCGGGACGAGGCGCGATGGGGCAACGGGACATAATGCGAGAGCCGAAGATGAGCCGACGATGGAGCAGGGCCGTGGTCGAGACCGAGGTGAAGCGGTCCGCCCTCGGCGGCGGCGCCAGAGCCGGACTGCTCATCCCCGGCCTGTCAATCGTGGTGCTGACCGTCGCCGTGCTGCAGACCGCCGTCGTACCGGTGCTCGGCGTCATCGCCAACCAACTCAGCGTCTCCATGGTCGCGGCCAGTTGGGCCGTCACCGCGAACCTTCTCGCCGCCGCTGCGGCCACCCCGTTGATCGGTCGACTGGCCGACCTGCACAGCAAGAAAAGGGTGCTGTTGATCGTGCTGATCGTGGTGCTCGCCGGTTCGATCCTGGCGGCCACCACGACGTCGCTGGCCCTGCTGGTCGTCGCGCGCGTGCTGCAGGCCGCGTCGTACGGCCTGTATCCGATCAGTATCGCGATCCTTCGCGAAGAACTGCCCGACGACCGGATGGGCTCGGCGATGTCGGTGCTATCGGGCACGTTGGGGTTCGGTGGCGGCACGGGTCTGGTGGTGGTCGGCCTGCTGATGAGCGGGCAGGCCGGATATCACCGGGTCTTCTGGCTCACCACGGCGTTCACGGTCGTCGTCATCGCGATCGCGGTGTTCGTCGTGCCCGCCCGCGAGCGCGCCGCGACCGGGACAATCGACTGGCTCGGCGCGTTCGGGTTGGCCACCGGCCTTTCGGCGGTGTTGCTGGCGATCACGCAGGGTCACTCATGGGGATGGACGTCGGCCCCGACGATCAGTTGCGCGGCGGGCGGCGGGGTGGTGCTCTGCGGTTGGTGGTGGTGGGAACGTCGCGCCAGCCAGCCCTTGGTATCAACCCGGATGATGACCCGCCGACCGATCATGCTCACCAACCTGGCGACCGTGTTCGTCGGCATGGGCCTGTACTTCGCGTTCCTCGGTCTCACCCAATTCGTCCAGATCTCGCATGACGCAGCGGGATACGGCTTCGGGGCGACCGTACTTCAGGCCAGCGTCGTCTATCTCTTGCCCGGCGCACTGACCGGCTTCCTGGTGGCGCTGGCGAGCGGCCGGTTCATCGACCGGTTCGGCGCCGGTCCGGTGTTGATGGTGGCAGCCGTCGCGGGGATCGCCGGCTTTGTGTTCATCGCGCTGGCCCACGATGCGCCATGGCAGATCATTGCGGCAGGCATTCTGGCCAACGCGTACATCAGCCTTGGCTACGGGGCGCTGCCCGCACTGGTGGTCGCGGAGGTCGGCGCAGCCGAGACGGGGATCGCCACCAGCATGAACGCGATCGCGAGGACCGTCGGCAGCGCGCTGGCCGCAGCCGTCGTCGCGGTGCTGCTCGGTCGCTCCGTCAACGGCGTGCCGATGGAGAGCAGCTTCGTGGCCATCTTCGCGGGGGGTGCGATCACCGCCGCCCTGGCGATGGTGTTGATCGCGTTCTCACGTCCGCGGCGTGCGACCATCGAATCCGTCGAGGCGCGCTACGAATCTCGTGCCATGAACCACGAATGGGGTTAACCGAGGGCGGCGAGATTCTCAACGGACTTGCGCACGTCGTTGCGGATGAGCTTCGCCACGAAGTTCCCCACTGGCGTGTTCAGCACGCCGCCGGACAGGTCGGCAACCACGCGGAACGTCGTGCCCGGATCATCGTCGACCACGTGAATGCACAGGCCGATGCGGATGCCGGGTCGGCCGCGACCGACCATCTCGATCAGCTTTGGCTCGTCGTAGCGGGTGATTCGCCAGTGGATCACGTTACGAACGCCCTTGACCTTGATGCAGGACGACACACACGAACCCACCTCGAGCTGGGACGGAACCTCGCTGCGCCAGCCGTTGAAGATGGTCAGCCACTCCTCGAAGCGACCCAGGTCAGACGCCAACGCCCAGGCTTTCTCCGGACTCAGACTCGACGACACCGCCACATCAACCTTTGCCATCTTCCAGCACTACCCGGCGATGCACATCAGGTAAACGGTGTCGGCGGTTTCCCCGACGACATGGTGCAGGGCTGGGAAACTGGGGGCGCACCGGCGCTCCCTGTCAGCCTGCCCCCAGCGGTCAGGCGATGGCGGACGACGCCCCATTCCGCGGATTTTCTCGGTCCAGAGGGCCCGTGACGAAGGATTCCATTGTAAAAATGTAAATTCGTTGCGGAATCGCTTGCGAAGCACCGCCCGATCCGCGAAGGTTTACCCACAGCTTCACTGCTGTGTCTTGAGGAGGATTCGCCCTGACCGGCACACACACCCCCGTCGAACAAGCGGCGGGATCAGACGGGGCCCGCACAAAGGGCGGCCCGGTCATCGAGATCGATCATGTCACCAAGCGGTTCGGCGATTACGTCGCCGTTGCCGAAGCCGACTTCTCCATCGCATCGGGCGAGTTCTTCTCGATGCTAGGCCCGTCGGGCTGCGGGAAGACGACGACGCTGCGGATGATCGCCGGATTCGAAACGCCGACCGAAGGCGCTATCCGGCTGGAAGGCGCCGACGTGTCGCGCGTGCCGCCGCACAAGCGCAACGTCAACACGGTGTTTCAGCATTACGCGCTATTCCCGCACATGACGGTGTGGGACAACGTCGCCTACGGACCGCGCAGCAAGAAGAAAGACAAGTCTGAAGTCCGCAAGCGGGTCGACGAGCTGCTGGAGATCGTGCGGCTCACTGACTTCGCCCAGCGCAAGCCCGCGCAGTTGTCCGGCGGCCAGCAGCAGCGGGTCGCACTGGCGCGTGCCCTGGTGAACTACCCCAGCGCGCTGCTGCTCGACGAACCGCTCGGCGCGCTTGACCTCAAACTGCGTCACGCCATGCAGTTCGAGCTCAAGCGCATCCAGCGGGAGGTCGGAATCACGTTCATCTACGTGACCCACGACCAGGAGGAAGCGCTCACGATGAGCGACCGGATCGCGGTCATGAATGCGGGCAATGTTGATCAGATCGGCTCCCCCACCGAGATCTACGATCGGCCGTCGACGGTGTTCGTGGCGAGCTTCATCGGACAGGCCAACCTGTGGGCGGGCACGCAGACCGGCCGGGTCAACCGCGACTTCGTCGAGGTCGAGGTGTTGGGTACGAAGTTGAAGGCGCGCCCAGGTGACACCACGATCGAGCCCGGTGGCCACGCCACGCTGATGGTGCGGCCTGAGCGGGTGCGGGTGTCGATGGACGCACCGTCCGGAGATGTCGCAACCGTGCGCGCGACGGTCTCGGACCTGACGTTTCAAGGTCCGGTGCTGCGGGTGTCGATGGCCGCTCCCGACGACTCGGCGATCGTCGCCCATGTCGGTGCCGAGCAGGACCTGCCGATGTTGCGTCCCGGTGACGAGGTTCATGTCAGCTGGCTGCCCGAGGCGTCGCTGGTGCTGCCTGCCGCCGACATCCCGACCACCGAGGATCTCGAAGAGATGCTCGACGACTCCTAACCGTTGGTTGTAGTTCCTCCTCTCCCTTCGTCGAAAGGCACAGTCGCCATGCCCTCCAGAGACTTCGATCCGCAGATCCTGAATCGTCTTGCCGCGAACCGTACTTCGCGCCGTCGGTTCATCGGCGGTGGTGCCGCGGCGGCCGCGGCGCTGGCCATGGGGGGTTCCTTCCTGGCCGCATGTAGCTCGGACAACAAGTCCTCCTCGGGCGGCGCCACGACGACGCAGGAGGGTCCCGCCACCGGCACGGTGCGGATCTCGAACTGGCCGCTGTACATGGCCGACGGCTTCGTCGCGGCCTTCCAGAAGGCGTCCGGCCTGACCGTGGATTACAAGGAAGACTTCAACGACAACGAGCAGTGGTTCGCGAAGGTCAAGGAGCCGTTGTCGCGCAAGCAGGACATCGGTGCCGACCTCGTGGTGCCGACGCAGTTCATGGCCGCCCGGATCAACCGCCTCGGCTGGCTCAACGAGATCAGCGATGCAGGCGTTCCGAACCGGAAGAACCTGCGTAAGGACTTGCTGGATTCACAAATCGATCCCGGCCGCAAGAAGACCGCGCCCTACATGACCGGCATGGTCGGGCTGGCCTACAACAAGTCCGCCACCAAGCGAGACATCAGAACGATCGACGACTTGTGGGACCCCGCGTTCAAGGGCCGGGTCAGCCTGCTCTCCGACACGCAGGACGGGCTCGGGATGATCATGCAGTCGCAGGGCAACTCCATCGAGAAGCCGACCACGGAGGCCGTCCAGAAGGCAGTCGATCTGGTCAGGGAACAGAAGGACAAGGGCCAGATCCGACGGTTCACCGGCAACGACTACGCCGACGACCTGGCGGCCGGCAATATCGCTGTCGCGCAGGCATATTCGGGTGACGTGGTGCAGTTGCAGGCCGACAATCCCGACCTGCAGTTCGTCATCCCCGAGTCGGGCGGCGACTGGTTCATCGACACGATGGTGATCCCCTACACGACCCAGAACCAGAAGGGCGCCGAGGCGTGGATCAACTATGTCTACGACCGGCCCAACTACGCCAAGTTGGTCGCCTTCACTCAGTATGTTCCCGTCCTCTCGGACATGACGGACGAGCTCAACAAGATCGATCCGAAGCTGGGGGCCAACCCGTTGATCAACCCGCCGCAGGCGAGCCTCGACAAGCTGAAGTCCTGGGCCGACCTCACCGACGAGCAGACGCAGGAGTTCAACACGATGTACGCCGCAGTCACTGGCGGTTGATCCGATGGCAGGTGTCGCCAGCAGCAGTCGGCAGCGGAGCAAAATCGCGCCGTACCTGATGATTTTGCCCGCGCTCGTGTACCTCGGGATTTTCTTTGTGGTGCCGCTGTTCACGCTGGCCCGCACATCGTTGTCGAGTTCCGGTGGCTCGGTGTATCTGCCGACGCTGACGTTCAACTGGGATTTCGGCAACTATGCCGAAGCGTTCAGCACCTACCGCGATCAGATCATCCGGTCGTTCTCGTACGCGTTGGTTGCCACGGTGGTCTGCCTGCTACTCGCCTTTCCGCTGGCTTACGTCATTGCGTTCAAGGCCGGCCGGTACAAGAACCTGATCCTGGGGCTGGTGATCCTGCCCTTCTTCGTCACGTTCCTGATCCGCACCATCGCGTGGAAGACGATTCTGGAAGACGACGGTTGGGTGGTCAAAGCGCTCGGGACGATCGGCCTGCTGCCCGACGAGGGCCGGTTGCTTTCGACGGCATGGGCGGTGATCGGCGGGCTGATCTACAACTGGATCATCTTCATGATCCTGCCGCTGTACGTGTCGCTGGAAAAGATCGACCCACGACTGCTGGAGGCGTCGCGCGATCTGTACTCCGGTGCGCCGCGCAGCTTCCGCAGGGTGATTCTGCCGTTGGCGATGCCCGGTGTGCTGGCGGGCAGCATGCTGGTGTTCATTCCCGCGGTCGGTGACTTCATCAATGCCGACTATCTGGGCAGTACGCAAACCACGATGATCGGCAACGTCATTCAGAAACAGTTCCTGGTGGTCAAGGATTATCCGGCGGCCGCGGCGCTGTCGATGGTGCTGATGGCGATCATCCTCGTCGGTGTGCTGCTGTACACGCGGGCGCTTGGGACGGAGGACCTGGTATGACGACTCAGGCCATGACCGACCTCGCCAGCACCGAGACCACAGTCGTCAAGGGCAGCCCGAAGTGGGGCGACCTGATTCTGCGGATCGTGGCGGGCCTGGTGCTGCTGTACCTGTTCCTGCCGATCTTCGTGATCATCCTGTTCTCGTTCAACAAGCCGCTTGGCAAGTTCAACTACACGTGGCAGGGCTTCACGCTCGAGAACTGGATGCATCCATTCAAGTATCCGGCGTTGACCGACGCGTTGAAGCTGTCGCTGAACGTGGCGTTGGTGTCGACGTTGATTGCGCTGGTATTCGGCACACTGGTGGCGATAGCGCTTGTGCGGCAACGGTTCCGCGGCCAGACCGCGGTCGACACGTTCCTGGTGTTACCCCTTACCGCGCCAGAGGTGGTGATCGGCGCCGCGCTGCTGACTCTGTTCCTGGATTTCGGCTGGGCGGCCGGTTACACCACGATCGTCATCTCGCACATCGCCTTCGAAATCAGCTTCATCGCGATGACCGTCAGGGCGCGGGTGCGAGGCTTCGACTGGACGCTGGAGGACGCGTCGATGGATCTGGGGGCCTCCCCCACTCGCACGTTCTTCAAAGTGACGCTTCCGCTGATCGTTCCCGGCATCGTGGCCGCGGGCATGCTGTCGTTCGCACTGTCGCTCGACGACTTCATCATCACCTACTTCGTCAGCGGGTCGACGGTGACCTACCCGCTGTACGTGAACGCTGCGGTCAAGGCCGCGGTGCCGCCGCAGATCAACGTGCTTGCGACCGCGATCCTGGTGATCAGCCTGGCATTGCTGGCCGTCGGAACCCTGTACCGGCGCAAGCGATTCGAGGCCTGACTGTTCTGACTAGCCGAGCTGGACGACGACCTTGACGCGGCCCTTGTCGTCGCGACTGGCGATCGCGTGTCCGGTGCGGTCTTGACCGTCGAGCCTGAGCAGCGTGATCGGACCGCCATCGCCAAGGAAGTTACGCCACCACGTCTTGTTGTCGGGTGACATCACATTGATGACGATGCGATCGCCGGACCGCCGGTAACCCACCGGAGTCTGGATCGTCTTGCCCGACCGACGGCCGACGTAACGGATGTTGATCACGCCGCGCCGCACCAACGGGCCCAGGATCGGCGCGTCGATCAGAGCGACGAACAGCTTGTTGACGATGCCGGCGATGGGCGTATAGAAGGGTCCGGATGCCATGACTCCAAAGGGTAGTCAGCCGACCTCGGCGGGCACCGGCGACGGGCGTGCACCGGTGCGTGCGGCACCGATGCCTGCGGCTACCACGAAGCAGATGCCGACGGTGCCCGCCGGGCCGGGGATCTGGTGCAGCACAATCAGTCCGACGATCATCGCGAACGCCGGCTCCAGTGCCATCAGGGTGCCGAACGCGGCGGTGGTCAACCGTCGCAGTGCCAGCAGTTCGAGGGCGAACGGCACCACCGGCAGCAGGATCGCCAGGCCGATGCCGATCAGCAGGATGTCGGGGGTCATCCGCGGCAGCACCGCTGGGCCGACGGCGATGGTGGCGACAAGGCCGGCGACGGGCATGGAAACCGCCAAAGCGTTGATGCCCGACACCTCGTCACCGGCGCGCTGGGTGAGCACGATGTAGCAGGCCCAGCACGCGGCCGCGCCCAGCGCGAACAACACCCCGACCGGGTCGACCGAACCGGTCCACGGACCGGTGAGCAGGACCACGCCGACGGCGGCCAGCCCAGGCCAGATCACTCGATGGCTGCCCTTACCGTGCGCCACCGCAACGCCGAGGGGTCCGAGAAACTCCAGTGCGCTGGCGGTACCGAGGGGAATCCGATCGAGCGCGGCCATGAACAGCAGCGTGACGGCGGCGGTCACGGTGCCCAGCGCCACGCAGACCCGGAAGGTCGCCCAGGTGAAGGCCGAGAACCGGGGCCGGACGATGATGAGCATCAGCACGCCCGCCCACGCCAGTCGCAGCCACGCCGCACCCTCGACGCCAATGCGGTCGATGAGCGTCACGGCGAGCGCGAGGCCGATCTGGACGCACAGCATCGACCCCATCGCCATCAGCGCGCCGGTGCGGGCTTGGTTCGTGGTCACCCCTGAATTCAACGGGACGACGACCGTTCACGTCCACGTGATTTTCCTGGATATACCGTTCAGGAATCACGAACGATCACTTGATGGTGTAGCCGCCGTCGATCACCAGGTCGGCGCCGTTCACCATGGCAGCCGCGTCGGACCCCAAATACACTGCAGCAGCGGCGATTTCGTCCGGATAAGCGAACCGCCCAACGGGGATGAGTTTCTTGAGCGCATCGCCGTGCGGCCCGTTCCACGCCTTGCGGCCGAGTTCGGTGAGCACCACAGTGGGCGAGATGGTGTTGACGCGCACGCCGCGCGGCCCCCATTCGGCGGCCAGCACCTTCGACACCCCCACCACGCCGAACTTCGACGCGCAGTAGGCCACGTGCTGGTCGAGTGCGACGCTGGCTGCTTGCGAGGCCATGTTGACGATGACTCCGCCGCCGGCGTCGAGCATCGACCGGCCTACCGCCTGACACATCAGGAAGGTGCCCTTGAGGTTGACGTCGAGGGTGGCGTCCCACGCCTTCTCCGACAACTCCTCGGCGGGCGCGAGATGGACGACACCTGCGCTGTTGACCAGGATGTCCACCCGTCCGAACATGTCCAGCACCGCGCCGACGGTGCGCTGCACTGAATCGGGATCGGTTACGTCGCAACGAAAGCCGCGACTATCCGTGGGAAGACCGCCGGCTCTTGACACCGCACCGGTCTCGTCGAGGTCGACGACCGCGATGCGCGCCCCTTTGGCGGCGTAGGCCGCGGCGATGGCGGACCCGATGCCGGCGGCCGCGCCAGTCACCACGGCGGCCTTACCATCCAGCCGGAAGTCGAGATCGACTGTGCCCACTTCGGTTTGGGGGGTCACGGCTGCTTCTGACCCGGGATGCCCTCGTAGGCGATGTCACCGGTTTCGAGGTTTCGGTTGGTCAACTCGGTCAACCCCTTGAGGAACTGTGCACGCTCGGTCACCACATGCTGGATGGCGACGTCGACATTGTCTTTGGTGATCGCCGGCATGATGTAGACCGGATCGGTTTTCACCGATTCGCCCTTGGCAAGCCGAGAAGCCACCGCGAGTCCTGCGGCCAGTTCGACGGTGCCATTCTGCAGTGAGGTGCCGATGAATTCACCGCTCTTCACCGCGTTGAGGCCGTCCTCGATGCCGTCGATGCCGACGATCGGCACGCCGGTGCGGCCCGCCTCCTTCAGCGCCTGCAGGGCGCCGAGGCCCATATCGTCGTTCTGCGCAACGACGCCAGTGATCTGGGGGCCGAAACCGGAGATCCAGTTCTTCATCTTGTTGACGGCCTCGTCGCGTTTCCAGTTGGCGGTGTCCTTGGCGAGCACCTTGATGTCGGGATACTTGGCCAACACCTGTTCGATGCCCTTGCTGCGGTCGAGTTCACCCGACTGGCCCAACGGACCCTGGAGGATCACGATGTTCCCGCGGCCACCAAGCCGGTCGGCCATCATCTGCATCTCCTGCGCACCGGCCGCCACGTCGTTGGGCTGGACATTACCCGCGACGTCCTTGCTGTTCAGCGCCGCGTTGACAGGGACAAGCGGGATGCCCTTCGCCTTGGCCGCGGCGACCTGAGGCCCGAGCGAATCGGCTTGCACAGGAACGACGATGATGGCCTTCACACCCTGGTTGATCATCGAATCGATCTGACTGGCCTGCGTGGATACGTCGAGATTGGCTGAATTCCACAGCAATTCGATGTTGTTGTCCTTGGCGTAGGCGTCCATGCCCTCTTTGCCGGCGGTGATGAACGAGCTCATGTCGTACACGGTCACCCCGACCCTGGTGGTGCCGCTCTTGGCCTCGGTGTCGCCGGCGCCGCAGGCCGTCATGCCGACGGTGAGCGCCCCTGCCGCGGCGATGGCGCCGATCTTGGTTGCCAGTTTCATGTGACGGTTCTCTTTCTCTTCTGGAGTCGGCGGATCGGGGGAAGTCGTTCAGGTTCCGGTTCGGCGGCGCGACGACCACACGTCGACGGCGACGGCCGCCACGATCAACACGCCTTTGATCACGTCCTGCCAGTAGGCAGGGACGACGAGGATGTCCAGGCCGTTGTTGAGCGTCTGAATCATCAGCAGGCCGAGGGCGGTGCCCCAGATGGTGCCGCGGCCGCCCATTAGGCTGGCACCGCCGATCACCACCGCGGCGATCGCGTCGAGTTCGTAGCCCTGGCCGAGGTTCGGCGGTCCGGAAATCACCCGGGAGGCCAGCATCACTCCCGAGATGCCTGCGAGTAGGCCGGAGAACGCGTAGACGCTGAACAGCACGTTTTTCGTGTTGATTCCTGCGATCTCGGCGGCGTTGCGGTTGCCGCCGACGGCGTAGACCCGCATGCCGTACGTGGTGCGTTTCATCACCACCGCGAGCGCGATGATGCCGACGATCATCAACAGCACCGGGATCTGCAGCCCGAGGATCTTGGTGTTGGCGATGGACCCGAACTCCGGCGGTAGCCCGTTGATCGGTGCGCCGCCGCCGATGACGTAGGCCAACCCGGAACCCGCGGTCAGGGTGCCGAGCGTCGCGATGAACGGCGGAACGTTGATGCGCGACACCAGGATTCCGTTCACGCAGCCCACGGCGAGGCCGACAGCCATCGCGACCACGACCGTCAGCCACACCTGCCCGGGGTTGGCTTTGGCGGTGGCCGCCGACGCCATCGCCGACGCGGCGATCACGCTGCCGACCGACAGGTCGATGCCTCCGGTGAGGATCACCAGCGTCTGGCCGAGCGCGATCAGCGCGAACGGGGCGGCGGCGACCAGAATGGTGACCAGGTTGTCGACGGTGCTGAATCGCGCACTGCGGTAACTGAAGTAGGCGATGACCAGCAGCATCACCAGCACCATCGCGTACCGCAGCGCCAAACCGGCGAACCACTCGCGGGAGAACAGGCGGACCGGCTCTCCTGTCGCCGGCGAGGCGACCCTGCGCGCCCGTACGGGCGCGGTTTCTTCGCTGTCGAGCTGGGTGGTCACGATGCGGCCTCCTGAGTTGGTGATGCGTCCAGGGCGGTGGCCAGACGGAAAACCGATTCCTGGACTGCCGGGTGGTCCAGCGCGTCGCGGTCGAGTTCGCCGACCAACACCCCCGCGCGCATGACGAACGCGCGATGCGACAAGCCGACGATCTCGGGCATATCTGACGACGCCATCACCACCGCCATGCCGTTGGCCGCGAATTCGGTGATGATGCGGTAGATCTCGCTGCGGGCGCCGACGTCGACGCCACGGGTGGGTTCGTCGAGGAGCAGCACGTTGACGTCACCGGTCAGCCACCGAGCCAGTACCACCTTCTGCTGGTTGCCCCCGGAGAGGGTGCCGACCTCCTGGCCGAGGCCGCGGCTGCGCAGACGCACCGACGTCATCACCTCAGAAACCGATGCGGTGCGCGCTTTTCCGCGCAGCCAGCCGGCCAACGAGAACGACGACAGCCGCGGCAGCGAACCGTTGTCGAGCACGCTCATCGACAACACAGCTCCGTTGAGTTTGCGATCCTCGGGCACCATCGCCATGCCCGCGGTGATGGCGGCCGCGGGTTGGTTGCGTTTGACCGGCTTGCCGTGCACCAGCACCGAGCCCGCCGTGCTGCGCCGTGAGCCGAAGATCGCCTCGAGCAGTTCGGTCCGGCCCGCGCCGACCAACCCTGCCAGGCCGACGATTTCACCGGCGCGCACCGAGAACGACACCGCGCCCGCGGCGCCCGTCACCTCCAGATCCCGCACCTCGAGCACGGTGTCGGTGCCGGGCTGGGGACGCTGCGGGAACAGGGCGTCGAGTTCACGGCCGATCATCGCCGTGACGATCTCGTCGTCAGACACCTCGGCGATCGGACTGTCCATGATCAGCCCGCCGTCGCGCAGCACCACCACGCGGTCTGCGACGGCGCGAATCTCGGCCATCTTGTGCGTGGTGTACACCATCGCCACGCCCTGGTCACGCAGGCGGCGCACGATGCGGTAGAGGCCCTCCACCTCGCGTTCGGAGATCGCCGACGTCGGCTCGTCGAGCATCATCACGCGTGCACCGGTCCTAGCCGCCTTCACGATCTCGACGATCTGTCGCAGTCCGACGGGCAGGCTGCCCATGCGCGCGGTCGGCGAGATGGCGACGTCGAACAAGCCGAGCGTCTGTTTGGCTTCGGCGATCATCGCACGCCGATTCAGCAGCGGTCCGCGGCGCAACTCCCGCCCGACGAACATGTTCTCGTACACCGTCATGTCCTCGATGGAGGCCAGTTCCTGCGGGACGATGGCCACGCCGTGGCGGACGGCGTCGCGCGGACTTCCTGGTGTCAGTGCGGTGCCGGACACCGATACGGTGCCGGCGTCGGCGCTGTACTGACCGCTGATGATCTTCATCAGCGTCGACTTGCCCGCGCCGTTCTCACCCGCCAGCGCGGTCACCGTGCCTGGTTCGAGATGCAGGGTGACACCTTTGAGGACCGGCACACCGCCGAACCCCTTTGCGATTTCCGAACATTCGAGGAGGGTGTCGGCCATCGTCACCCCGCACTGGCTCGTTTGGCTGGTTCGTATTCGCCGATCGCCTCCACCTTGCCCGCCGATGAACTCTGCGGATCGAACTCATATCCCAGCCATTCGCGGGCCAGCCGCCTTGCCAGTTCCAAGCCGATGACGCGTTGGCCGAAGCACAGCACCTGGGCGTTGTTCGACAGGACGGACCGCTCGACAGAGAAGCTGTCGTGGGCGGTCACGGCGCGGACACCGGGCACCTTGTTGGCGCTGATGGCCACGCCCAACCCGGTGCCGCACACCAACAATGCCCGATCGGCGGTGCCCTCGGCCACCATCCTGGCCGCCGCCACCGCCACATGCGGGTAAGCGGTGGTGTCGTCGGCGCCTACGCCGATGTCGATCACGTCTGCGACGCGGTCATCGGCGAGCAGGTCACCCTTGAGCGCCTCTTTGTATTCGTAACCGGCATCGTCGGAGCCGACCACGATCCGCAAACCCGAAGCATTTTCGGTCATTTCAGCGTTCTCCTTTGGCGCTCAGAGTGAAGCAGTCCGCGACGGTGACCGCGCACATGGCAAGGGACACCGCCCCGGCGTCGGGCGTCCCGACGCTGCGGTCGGCGAGCGGCCTGGCCCTGCCGACTCTTGGTCGCATCTCGGCCGTGCCGCGCGCCGCCTCGGTCGCAGCATCGGCGGCCGACGCCCACGCCCGCTGCCAGGCCGTGCCATCCACCACTTGGCGTTCGAGTTCTTCGACGAACGGCAGCAACGCGTCGAGCATCGTCTTGTCTCCCGGCGCGGCGCCGCCGAGTCGGATCAAGGCGTCATAACCATCACGGATGCCCGCCGCAACGGTGCGGGCATCCGGTCTTCCGGTGTCTCCCAACCGCGCGCCGAGCGCCTTGAGGAACGCACCCCACAACACCCCGGAGGTGCCGCCGGCCCTTGCCGACCACTGTTCACCGGCGAGTGCCAACACCGAACCCTGACCGGCGCCCTGGTCAACCGCGCGCAGTGCGGCGTCACGTGCAGCCGTCACCCCTTTGACCATGCCGCGACCGTGGTCTCCGTCGCCTGCCACCGCGTCGATGCGGCCGAGTTCTTGTTCCGCCGCGATCAGCGTCTCGGCCATCGCCTCCAACGCCCGGGCCACCAACCTGCCGCCGTTGCGGCCATCGTTGTCGGCGAGTGCGGCCAGCTCCGTTGCATCGGTGCGGCTTTCAACGTCTGCGTCGGTCCGCCGCTCCCCCGCAGCGGTCGCTGCATGGGCGGCTCCCTTCTTGTACGCGGGAGTGTCCGCTGGCGCCGTCCAGTAGCGTTCGAGTTCGTCGTCCAGCCACATCACCGTGAGCGAACAACCCGCCATGTCCAGGCTGGTCACCAGTTCACCCACGTCGGGCTCGACAAGCTGGTAGCCCCGCTCGCGAAGCAGTCGCGCGACCTCACCCCAGACCACGAACAGCTCTTCGTACTTGGTTCGGCCGAGCCCGTTGAGAATCACCGCGATTCGCCGCGACGTTGCGTCTGGATTGTCACCCAGCACCCCGTCGACCAACGTGGCAGCCAGGCCCGCCGCGGTCGGCATGTCGCGTTCCGCGACACCCGGTTCGCCGTGGATGCCCAGTCCCAGTCCCATCCGGCCGTCGGGAACGGTGAAAAGCGGCTCATCCGCGCCCGGCAAGGTGCAGCCGTCGAACGCGACCCCGAGGGTACGGGTGGCGTCGTTCGACTTCTCGGCCACCCGCACCACGTTGACGAGATCGAGCCCTTGTTCGGCCGCCGCACTTGCACACTTGAAAACCGTGAAGTCTCCGGCGATCCCGCGACGCTTGCTCTCCTCACCCTTCGGCGCACTGGCGACGTCGTCGGTGACGGCGAAGTAGTGCGCGTCGATGCCTTCACTGCGCAACTGCGCGACAGCAAGGTTGAAGTTCATCACGTCGCCGGCGTAGTTCCCTGTCGTCAACAACACGCCCGCATCGCCGTGGGCCGCGCGCGCCACCGACGCGGCCTCCTCGGCCGACGGCGAAGTGAAGATGTTGCCGACCACGGCACCGTCGGCGAATCCGGGCCCGACCGTGCCACAGAACGCCGGATAGTGCCCCGACCCGCCGCCGATCACCACCGCGACCTTGCCCGGCCTCGTCTTGTGTGCACGCACCACGCCGCCGGGGACACCACTGACGTACTTCGCATTGGCGTCGAGGAAGCCGACGAGCATGTCCTCGGTGAAGCGGGCCGGATCGTTGAAAAGTTTGGTCATCGCAACCGCTCTCCGGTTTCGGTGTCGAACAGGTAGACGCGTTCCGGCGGCGCGGTCACCACGACTCGCTGTTCGGGTTCGTAGGTATCGGCCGCAGGCGTCTGCACGATGATGCCTTCCTCCATGCCTGCCACGGTGCTGGTCGCCAGGCCGAACTCCAGCAGGTGCTCGAAGTACGCGACGGTGGCGGTGATGCCCGTGTCCGCCGTCGAGGTCAGCGCACAGTCCTGCGGGCGGATACCCACCGCGACACGGGTGCCGTCGGCCACGCCCTTGACGTTGGTTGCCAAACCACCTGCGTTGGAACCGATCTCGACCCACACCGTGCCGTCGGCGACCTTCGCCACCCCGCGCAAAACATTGATCTGCGGCTCACCGACGAACTGTGCGACGAACAGATTCGCCGGATCGTCGAACACCTCGTCGGGGGTGCCGAACTGCTGCACCACGCCGGCATCCATCACCGCGAGGCGGTCGGCCAGCGACAGCGCCTCCACCTGGTCGTGCGTGACGACGATCGTGGTGTAGCCGAATTCCCGCTGCAGCACTTTGAGTTCGCGACGGACCCGCTGCCTGGCCGAGGCGTCGAGGTGTGACAGCGGTTCGTCGAGCAGCAGCACCGGAGGGTTGCGCACCAGCGCGCGGGCCAGTGCGACCCGCTGCTTCTGGCCGCTGGACAGCCCAGCGGGGCGCAACTCGAGCATGTCGTCCATCTCCAGCCGACGGCTGATCGAGGCAACCATCTGCTCGGCGCCCTTGACCTTGCGGGCCTTGAGACCGTAGAGCAGGTTCTCCCGGACCGAAAGCGGCGGATACAGCGCGTAACTTTCGAAGCCGACTCCGATTCCCCGCTTGGCGGCAGGCAGCCCGGACACCTCACGCTCGCCGATCCGAATGGAACCGCTTGTCACGGTTTCCAGTCCGGCGATCATCCGCAGCGTGGTGGTCTTCCCGCAACCCGACGGCCCCAGCAGGGCCACCAGTTCACCGGGTTCGATCGCCAAGTTGATGCCCTTGACCGCGGTCACGCTTTCCCGCCCTCGTGACGCATAAGTTTTCACCAGGTCGGTCAACGTGAGACTTTGTGCGGTGGCAGTCGTTGACTTGTCGAGCGTCGCGGTCACTGTGCCACCTCCACCGAGTCGTTTGCATTCAGTCGCGGCGTATCCCCCGCGCCGGAGGCGAACACATGGATGTTCGAGTCGGCCACCGTCAGCCCTACCCGCGCCCCTTCGCCGACACCGTCACGCCCGGAGGCAAGGACGATCAGTTGCGCTCCTGCGACGTCGACGGTGAGCTCGATGTTGCGGCCAAGCCGCTCGGCTAGCACCACCTGTCCGCGAATCGCGGCCGAATCCGGATCGGCTACGTGAATATCGCAGGGCCGCAGCCCCACCCGCACGCGATCACCCCTGTCGCACCGCACGCCATCCGGTACAGGGACGTCGAACGATCCGTCTCCCAGCCTGACCCGGTCGTCGTCGACAACTCCGTCGAGGAGGTTGATCTCCGGTTGACCCAGCGCACGCGCGACGAACGTGTCCGCCGGTCGCCGCCAGATCTCCTCGGGCGCACCGATTTGGATCAACCGCCCCTCGCGCATCACGGCGATGCGGTCACCGAGCGCGAGCGCCTCCTGATAGTCGTGTGTGACATAAAGCGTGGTGGTGTTCGACATTGCGCCGAGCTGTTTGAGTTCAGCCCGCATCGACGCCCGTAGCTTGGCGTCGAGGTGGCTGAGCGGCTCGTCGAGCAGGTAGATGTCCGCGGGACGCACCAGCACACGACCCAACGCCACCCGCTGTCGTTGACCGTTCGACAACTCGCGCGGAAATCGCTTGAGCAGGTGGTTGATTCCCAGTGTCGTGGTCACCTGGTCGATCCGCTCGGCGCGTTGCCGCTCGGTGTACTTGCCGGTGCGTCCGGACTTCAGCGGCGAGGCGAGGTTTTCGCTGACCGTTTTCTGCGGGTACAACGCGTAGCTCTCGAACGCCATTGCGACATTGCGGTGGTAAGGCTCGACGCGCGTCACGTCGACGCCGCCGATGGTCACGGCGCCGGCATCGACGTCGACCAATCCTGCGACCGACTTCAGCGTCGTGGTCTTCCCCGCCCCGCTGGGGCCGAGGATCACGAAGAACTCGCCGTTGTCGATGTCGACCGAGATGCCGTCGACGGCTTTGGTCTTGCCGAACGACTTGCGCAGATCGGAGATCGTCACCGTTGCCATCAGGCTTTCACCGCCCCAAACGACAGGCCCCGTACCAGATAGCGCTGGATGGTCAACGCCAGGATCAGGGGCGGGAGTGCGGCGATGATGGCCGCCGCGGCCGTCAGGTTGTAGTACGCCTGCCCGCCGCCGCCGAGGAACTTCGTGATCGCGACCGTGACGGTGCCGGCGTTGGTGTCGGCCAGGATCAACGGGAACACATAGTTGTTCCACGCGAAGATGAAGGCCAGCAAGGCCGCCGCGGCGATGCCTGGCCGCACGATCGGCAGTGCGACCATCAGGAACGCCCGTGTGCGGGTGTAGCCGTCGAGCAGCGCAGCCTGTTCAAGATCTTCGGGTAGATCCTGGAAATATGACCGAAGGATCCACACCACCAATGGCATCGTCACGAGCTGCAGGACCCAGATCATGCCGACTTTGGTGTCGAACAACCCGATCTGGTTGTAGATCACGAACAACGGCACGATCACCATCAATTCGGGCGCGAACCGGAAGGACAGCATCTGGAACATCAGGTCTTCGCTGCCGCGGTAGCGCCACCGCCCGGCGGCGTACGCCGCCGGAATGCCGATCACCAGTGACACGATCACCGCGCCACCGCAATTGACCAGACTGGTGATCAGGGACGCCTTGAAGTCGACACTGGTCATCTGGGTGCCCTTGTCACTCACCACGGTCGCGAAGTTGGACCAGGTGGGGCTGAACTGGAAGTAGGTGGTTGTCTGCTGCTCGTCATTCTTCAACGCCAACAACAACATCCATGCAATCGGGAAGAGCGAGAAGAGGAACCAGAAAAGCAGACCGAGGTCGGCGGCGGCGGCGCCCACGGAGAAACGCTTCTGGCCGGGCAGCAACTCTTGTTTGGCCATGGTCTACGACTCCGCTCCCGCAGCCCGACGCTGCGCCTTGCCGAGCACGCTCACCAGGTAGCGCGCGGTGATGAACACGATGATCCACAGCAGCAGCATGTAGGTGCTGCCGCGGGAGTAGTCGAGGTTGATGATCGAATCCTCGAATGCGCCGATCTGCAGCGTTCGGGTGGCCACGCCGGGTCCGCCGGCGGTCAGGACGTAGATGTGGTCGAACACCTTCAGGTTGTCCATGAACCGGAAGATCACCGCGACCAGGATGTAGGGCCACAGCATCGGAAGCATCAGCTTGCGGAACATGTAGAACCAGCTGGCGCCGTCCACCTCGGAGGCTTCGAACGGTTCCTTGGGTAGTGACCGGATGCCGGCCAGCACCAGGATCGCCACGAACGGGGTGAAGATCCACGTGTCGACAAGGATGACCGACATCAGGGCGGTTCGGCCGGACAGCCAGTCGAAGGTACTCCCCAGCCCCAGAACGTGATTCAGGATGCCGAATTGCGGATTGAACATCAGCTTCCAAATCACACCCGCGATCACGGGCGCGATCATCAGCGGAACGATCAGCACCTTCTCGAACAGCCGCCCAATCATGCTGGACCGGTTGAGCAGCAGAGCCAGGCCGACGCCGATCACGGTCTCGATCGCTGTCGCCGCCACCGCGAAGATGCCGGTGACCTTGACGCTCTGCCAGAACACCTGATCGCCCAGTACCGACTTGAAGTTGTCGAACCAGATGAAGTGCGGGCTGGGGTTGACCGCCGCGTAGTTGAGGAATGCGTAGTAGGCGCCCAACACGAACGGGTAGAGGATGCCGATCACGATCACCAGCGCGGGGATCGACAGCAGGTAGGGCCGCAACTTGCGGCGCCACCGCGGGATCTCCGGCAGCGGGCGGCGTGAAGTGGTGTCGGGTTGCTCGGGTGCGGACTGTGCGGCCTTGGACGTCTGCGTTGTCATGGTGCGCCTGACTCCTACAGGTTGACCTTGGAGGTGTTGGTCTTGGCGAGGCTGCGCAGTCGCGACGCGGTATCCGCCCCGCCGTAGATGTCCTGCAGCGCGACAGCCCAATTCTGAGTGGTGTCAAAGAACTTCTTCTGCGGCGTGAACTGGATCTTCGACGACCCGATCACGGTCTCGAACGCCTCCAGGTAGCCGAACTGGTCGGCGGCCACCCGCTTGAACGTGGTGTCGAACACCGATTTGCGAACCGGATCGGCGTACGTGCCGCCTTCCACGGCCTTGTTCAGCGAGTCCTTACCGGTGGCCCACTGGATGAACAGCCAGGCAGGCAACTTGTTGCGAGAGTTGGCGCTCATCGCCCAACTCCACGTCCAGAGGTTTGTCTTGTAGTTGCCGTCCGGGCCCGCCGGACCCGGATACCAGCCGAGGTTGCCGGCAAGCGCGCTGGCGCCCGGCTTGTTCTTCGGGTAGGTCGCGCTGTCGGCGTCGTACACCATCATCGCCGTGCCGTCGCCGAGATCGCCTGTGGCGTTTGGGTAGTCATACGAGGTCCATGAGGTCGGCCCCGCCTGGTGCTGCATCTCGATCCACTTCTTGGTGAAATCGATCGCTTTATCGCTGGCCATCTGGGCGACGAGGTCGGAACCGTCGAACGTGTAGTCCACTGCCCCTTCGCGTACGTATTGCGTCATGAACCCGGGGTGGATCGTGGCCCATGATTTCGAGCCGCGGGTGGCGATGCCGTAGCGGTTCTGTGAGCGGTCGGTGAGGTCGACGGCGAGTTGAATGAAGTCGTCGAACCGGTCCGGCAGCTTCTTGATGCCTCGTTGGTCGAAGTATTTCTTGTTGTAGGCGACAACGTTGTTCTCGAATCCCCATGGGATCGCCCACTGCCCGCCGGTGCCCAACGGGTTGCCCGTGACGAAGTCCCATCGTGTCGAGGTCCGCAGCCCTTCGAAGATGTCCTCGAAGTCGTAATCGGGCCCGGTGGCTGAGGAGTTCTGCAGCCAGGGGTCCAGGTTCTCGATCCAGCCGGCCGGCCCGTATTGCCAGATGAAGTAGGCACCGAGCATGAAGGCGTCGTGTTTGCCGCTGCCGCCGGCCAATTCGGTGTTCAGTTTGGTGAAATAGTCGGCCTCAGGCACCAGGTCGACGTTGACGTTGATCCCGGTGAGTTCGGTGAACTCTTTGAGCAGGGGCTGATAGGACTTCTGGTATGGATGCGGGGTTTGCAGGATGTTGATGGTCGACCCGGACGCCTTCTTCCAGTCGAAGCCGCCGGTGACTTCGCCGGCCCCGTTGGAGGCGTTGGCTTTTCCTCCGACGCCACATGCCGACAACACCGGTAGGCTGACCGCGGCCATGCCCGCAAGACCCATGGCCGCCAAGATGTCGCGACGCGACAGTTCTCGACTCATCTCTCGTCCTTCGCTTCGACTCGGGTGATCACGCCGGAATCAGCGATACCTTGACCGACTCCTTGCCGCTTGCGACCAGGTCGAGCCCCTTCTGGAAGTCGGTGAGCGGCAATTGATGTGTGCAGATCTGGTCCATCGGCAACACGCCGGACTCGATCATCTTGATCGCGGCGGGCCAGCAGTACGGGCCCAGATGCGCACCGAGGACGTCGAGTTCCTTGTCGTCGCTGATGATGCTCCAGTCGACCGATGCCTCGCTGCCGAAGACGCCGTACTCGACGTAGCGACCGAGTTTGCGTAACACGTTGAGACCCTGGGGAACCGCGGACGGGTGGCCGGTCCCCTCCAGGTAGACGTCAGCGCCGTAACCGTCGGTGAGGTCCTTGATCACGCTGACCGGATCCTGCTCGGCGATGTTGATCGTGATGTCGGCGCCGCAGGCCTCCGCCAGCTTGAGCTTCTCCGGCGCCATGTCCAGCGCGATGACATGCATCGGGTTCTTGGCGCGGGCCCCGGCGACCATGCCGAGCCCGATCGGTCCGCAGCCCGCCACCACGACGGTGTCTTCAAAGGTGATCTGGCCGCGTTCGACGGCGTGCAGTGAGCACGACAGCGGCTCGGCGAACGCCGCGTGGTGTGCAGCGATATCACCGGAGACCTTGTGCACCAACGCTTCCGCCGGATACACCATGTAGCTCGCCATCGCCCCAGGGGTGCGCCGCTTGAAGCCGTACAGGTCGTGCGGTTGGCACATGTGGTACTGGCCGCGCTTGCAAAAGCGGCATTCCCAACACGGCACTATCTGCTCGGAAACCACTCGGTCGCCGATCGTGATGCCCCATCGCGCGGCGGCGGCCTCGTCGAGTGCCACCACACGCCCGGCGAATTCGTGACCGGGAATCACCATGGTCTCCGCCCAAGCAGGCCGATTCTCGTCGCCCCAGAACTTCGCCGCACCGTGGTAGCACTTCAAGTCGCTGGCACAGATGCCGACGGCCTCGACTTTGATCAGGGCCTCGCCGGGGCCGATGTCGGGGACCGTCACCTCCTCGAGGCGATAGTCATGTGGCCCGTGGCAGACCACGGCCTGCATCTTCTCGGGAATTTGGTCGGACATCTGATGCTCCTTCGATGTCGGTTAACCGGCCGGTCACAGCGCCATATCGATGTGGTTGCAGTCACACTAAAACAGCTGGTGCACAAATGTCCAGAACAGATGTTCATAGAAAATTGACTCCGAACGGATGTTCAGTGTCATACTCGTCACGTGCCAGGGTCTGCACACCCCACCCCAGCGGACGGCGTCGACGGCGCCGTTTCCGAGGTCGACGCCGGGCATTTCCAGCCATCGTTGCTGTACACGGCCGCCAAGCTGTACTACACCGAAGAGGCCACCCAAGCCGAGGTTGCAGCGCAACTGGGCACCAGCAGGGCCACCGTCAGCCGGTTGCTCGCCGAGGCTAAGCGGCGCGGGATCGTCCGCATCGAGGTCGTTCCACCCGAGGAGGTGGCAGCCGGTGATCTCGCCGATCGGCTTGTTCGCGCGCTGTCGCTGACGACGGTGTTCCTCAGCCATCCGCTTCCCGCGCCCGGCCCGGGCCGGACGATCATCGACGTGATGGGCGGCGCGCTGGCGCCCGCCGTTGGTCGCGCGTTGGCGGCGGCCGGGCTGTTGCCGGGCGACGCGCTGCTGGTGTCGTCCGGCCGCACCGTCTACGAAGTCGCGCAGTATGAGCTGGTTTCGCTACCTGGTGTGCTGGTGGCGCCGACGGTCGGCGGCAACGACCAGCCCGAGGAGTGGTACCAGACCAACGAGATCACCCGCCGGGTCGCCAACCGGGTGGGCGGACGGCCGAACTACCTGTTCGCGCCCGCGTTGCCGGGACCAGACCTGTACCCGTCGCTGTTGAAGGACCCGAGTATTCAGCGAGTACTCCACTTGTGGCCGCGTGCCCGCTGCGCATTGATGGGTGTGGGCGCGCCACCGTTGCTGCGTTCGGACATTCCGCGGTTCGTGCCAACGGATTCCACGTCGTTACGCTCTGCCGTCGGCGACGTCTGCTCGCGGTTCTACGACCGTGCCGGTGACGAAGTCGATTTCGAGGGACGCGAGCGTCTGATCGCCGTCGAACTCGAGACCCTTCGTCATGTTCCGGTGACCATCGCGGTGGCGGTCGGGCAGGAAAAGATCGACTCCATCATCGCCGGGGCGCGGGGTGGCTATTTCAACCAGCTGGTGACGGATCCGGCTACCGCGGCGGCCATTCTGGCCAGTGTGGACGCCGACCACCAGCCTGCGAAAGGTGGCCCGTGACAACGACGGCGGAACGGCGCTATGCGGGCGCCCTGAGACTCGACGGCAAGCGCGCACTGATCACCGGTGCAACGAAGGGCATCGGCGCCGACATCGCGAAGGCGTTCGCGTCGGCAGGTGCGCGCGTGGTGCTCAGTGGCCGCGACGAAGGTGAGCTGGCGGTCACCAAGAAGGCGTTGGAAGTCGACTTCGGCGCCGAAGTACACACCGCCGCAGTGGATTTGGCGCAGCCGGACGGGGCCGCGCAACTGGCTCAGGTGGCCCGCGACGTGTTCGACGGCCTCGACGTCCTGGTTAACAATGCGGGCGTGTCCCATCCGCAATCGGTACTGCAGACGGATCCGGCGCTGTTCGACGTGACGATCGCGGTGAACCTTCGGGCCCCTGCGCTGCTGGCTTCCGCAGTCGGCGCCGCCATGGTGGAGCAGGGCACTGGCGGATCCATCATCACCGTGGCGTCGGCGGCGGCGTTGGCTCCGCTGCCAGACCACTATGCGTACTGCGCGTCGAAGGCAGGGCTTGTGATGGCGACCAAGGTCTTGGCGCGTGAACTGGGTCCGTACGGTATCCGCGCCAACTCGGTGTGTCCTACCGTGGTGCTCACCGAGATGGGGCAGCGAGTGTGGGGCGAAGAGACGAAAGCCGCACCGATGCTCGACCGGATTCCATTGGGCCGCTTTGCCGTTCCACAGGAAGTCTCCGATGCGGTGGTATGGCTGGCGTCCGACGCGGCAAGCATGATCAACGGCGTCGACATCCCCGTCGACGGTGGCTACACGATGGGCTGACGCTGCCCGATGTCGGGTTCGGCGAGCCGGTGCACCTGTTCGCGGGTGGCCGGGTACAGCTCACGCCACGTCGAGTAGAGGCCGTCGTAGAGCTCGCGGTTGCGTGCGTCGGGCTTGACCTCGCGGGCGATTTTCGCCCAATCGGTGTCGCCGTCCACAAGCCCGACGCCGATGGCTGCGAGCAGCGCGTCGCCGTAGCTGGCGCCGATGGCCTGTTCGGGAACGAGTTGTGGGCGTCCGGTGATGTCGCTGACCGCCTGCGCCCACACCGGGCTGCGCAGCCCGCCGCCAACGGCGACTGTCCTTGTCGCGCTGTGGGCGTCGTCGAAGCGCTCCAGGATCTGCCGGATGCCGAACGAAATCCCTTCGTAGGCAGCCCGGAACAGATGTCCGCGGCCGTGGCGCAAGGTCAGCCCCGCGACAACGCCACGGGCCCGCGCGTCGAAGACCGGCGTTCGCTCGCCCGCCAGGTAGGGCAGCACCAGTAGGCCCTCGCTGCCGGGTGGCACGCCCTGTGCCTCGGCCGTCAGCTCGTCGAACGACGGTTCTCCGGTGACCTTTTGCAGCCACGAGATGAGGCTGCCCGCCGTTGAGGTGCCCGCCGCCAACGCCAAGCTGTTGCGCTCCACACCGGTCGTGGTCCACAACGTCGGGTCACTGTGGTACTCATCGATGATCTGCACCAAGAACATCGTCGAGCCGTACATCAACATCTGGTCCCCTGGCTGTCGCACGCCCACCGAGAACGCCTCGGAGTAGGCGTCGACTGTGCCCGCCGAAACCGGAGTGCCGACAGGAACTCCCGTCGCTTCCGCGGCGGCCGGGGTCACGGAGCCGACCACGTCGCTCGGCCATACCAGTCTTGGCAGTGGCAAGTGTCCACAGATACGTTGTGCCCAGTGGTGATTCCAGTCGAATTTGCGCACGGCATACAGCGGGGCGCACTGGCTGGCGGTGTGATGGTCCATCACGTATTCACCGGTCAGCTTGGCCGCGATGTAGGAGTTGGAGCCGTACCATCCGGTGGCCCTGTCGAACACCTCTGGTTCGCGGCGCCGGACCCATTCGAGTTTCGGGCCGACGGCCTGACTCGACAGCAGGGTGCCCGCCTGGTCCAGGATGTTCTGCTCGCCCAGCTCGGCGGTCAACGACTCGATCTCGGCGGTGGCCCTGGTGTCGATGCCGTAGAGAATCGCCGGGCGCAGTGGTCGCAGGTCGTCGTCGCACAACACGAGGCAGGGTCCGACGCCGCTGACACACATCCCAGCCAGTTTTGCGCCTGCGGGCATCTTGGCCATCAGCGAGGCGCTGATCGAACACACCTCGTGCCACCACAGGGCCTCGGCATCGACCTCGGCCCACCCTGGCCGCGGCAGATCCATCGTGTGCGAGATGGCCTCAGACGCCATGATCGAACCCGTGGTGTCCACCAGGACGCCTTTTGTGCTCCCGGTGCCCATGTCGATGCCGAGCAGCAAGTCCACGCGACAACCCTACGTGGTCCTCCGGTCCGGCACCGTCCAGCGCCGCAACGCAAACGTCGACAGGGCCGAGCAAATAATTGTCCAGTTCTCCGGCCCGTCGGCGCGGTTAGCCTCGGCGGTGGCGGTGGACGCCAGGAGGTTCCGTTGGCGCCGCCGGAGCGATCACCTGAGGAGTGAACATATTGCCGCTCGTCGGGTTGATGTTCTTCTCGGTCGGCGGTGCGGGCGACGCGGTGGTCGAGGGGGTTGTCGTGGTCGGCGGCGTGGTCGTTGGCGTCGGGGTGTTGGTGTGTGCGCACCCAGCGGTGATCACGATCATCGCGACGATGGCTGCGCGCCGTGCCACCCGCGTGAACCGGCGCTTGTGCGGATTCACGAACGACCCTCCAGTGCCATGTCCCGGTTTGCCTCCATCAGCTTCAGCCACACCTCACTGATCGTCGGGAAACACGGCACCGCGTGCCACAGTCGGTCCACGGGAACCCGGGCAGCGACCGCGATCGTCGCCGAGTGCAGGAGTTCCGAGACGCCCGGGCCGACGAAGGTGACCCCGAGCAGATAGCCACCGTCGAGATCGACGACCATGCGGGCCCGGCCGATGTATCCGTCGGCGTAAAAGTTTGCACCTGGGACGCTTTCGCCGATGTCGAGGTCGACGACACGTACTCGGTAGCCGGCGCGCTGGGCTTCTTTCGCGGTGAGTCCGACAGCCGCTGCTTCTGGGTCGGTGAAGAACACCTGAGGCACCGCGTGCAGATCGGCGGTTGCCATGTGCGCGCTCCACGGTGCGCGGTCCAACGGCGCGCCAACAGCCGATGCCGCGATCGCGGCGCCTGCTATCCGGGCCTGGTATTTGCCCTGGTGGGTGAGCAGTGCGCGATGGTTGACATCACCGAGCGCATACAACCATTCATTGTGAGCCCCAGCCACTCGGCAGGAGTCGTCGACGTTGAGCCAGGACCCCGGCGCGAGATCGACTGTGTGCAGGCCGATGTCGCCGGTGTTCGGGGTCCGGCCGATTGCGAAGAGCACCTCGTCGACGTGCAGTTCCTCATCGTTGTCGAGGATCACCGTGACCGGGCCGAAGCCGCCGGGACGGCGCAGTTCGGTGACGGAGACTCCTGTGCGCACATCGACACCGGCGGCCCTGAGACCCGCGGAAACCAGTTCACCGACGAAAGGTTCCATGCGGGGCAACAGGTCATGGGTGCGAGCCAGCAGGGTGACCTGTGAGCCGAGACCCTGCCAGGCGGTCGCCATTTCGACGCCGATACCGCCCGCTCCGACGACGGCAAGGCGTCGCGGTACCTCGCTGCTGTCGGTGGCTTTGCGGTTGGTCCACGGCTGCGCTTCGGCGATTCCCGGGATATCGGGCAGGGCCGCGGTGCTTCCGGTGCAGATCGCCACGGCATGCCGGGCCGTCAGCACGAGGAGTTCGTCGTCGGCGGTCTCGATGGCGACGCGTCGGGGGCCGTGCAGTCTCGCCTGCCCGCGAATGAGGTCGGCGCCGATCTCCTTGACCCAATTGGCCTGGCCGGTGTCGTCCCACAGCGTGACGTAGCGATCACGGCGGCCGAACACGCCTTGCGCCGAGACGGGCGCGGTCACCGCTTCACGGGCACCGTCGACCTTACGGGCGTCTGCCACTGCAAGCACCGGTCGCAGTAGAGACTTGCTCGGAATGCAGCCCCAGTAGGAGCATTCGCCGCCGACCAGTTCGCGCTCGACGACCGCTACCGTCAAACCCGCGGCACGGGTACGCGCCGCGACAGTCTGGCCGACCGGGCCTGCACCCAACACGATCACGTCGTAGCGGTCAGATGGTGTCTCCATGATTGTTCCTCCCATTGCGTGCCACCGATTACCTGAACGCCTCCCGCCCGGTGAATGAAGACGGCCCGCAATTGCGATCGGCGATCGCGGCCATAAGCCGTCCGCATGGCAGGTCGGTTTTTGGGACATCCAACCCACTAATTTGGGCTGTTTATCCCATTTTGTCCAGAGGGATGCCTGCGAAACCGCTGAAGGTCGGCCTGAATCTGATGAATTGCGGTTGCATCGTTCACAGATGCTGAACAATGACGTGCGATGGACACCCGTCGACTGCAACTGTTGCTGTCGCTGTCGCGGCTCGGATCCATGCGGGCCGTCGCGGAGACGCACCACCTCACCACGTCCAGCGTGTCGCAGCAGATCGCTGCGCTCGCCAAGGAAACCGGGGCCCAGTTGATCGAGCCCGCAGGACGTCGGGTGCGGCTCACGCCCGCCGGACAGCGTCTCGCCGAGCACGCGGTGACGATCTTGGCTGCCGTCGACAGTGCACGCCTGGATCTCGATCCGGACGCCGATCCCGCAGGCACCGTCCGGATCGGTGGGTTCGCGACGGGCATCCGGTTGTCGCTGTTGCCGATCGTGGGCGAACTTGCCGAGGAGTTCCCCAAGGTCCACTTCGTGATCAGTGAGTACGAGCCCATCGAGGCGTTCGCGCTGTTGACCAATGACGACCTGGACCTCGCACTGACGTATGACTACAACCTGGCGCCCGCATCGCCAGGCCCGGTGCTGGAAACGGTTGCGCTGTGGACAGTTCCGTGGGGTCTCGGCGTTCCCGCCGACACTCCGGACGGGCCTGCAGAAATCGCCGACTACGCCGACCGGACTTGGATCGTGAACTCCCGCAACACCGCCGACGAGGACGCCGTGCGCACGCTGGCCTCGCTCGCCGGATTCGTGCCGCGCATCGCACACGAGATCGACAGCCTGGAACTGGTGGAGGACCTGATCATCGCCGGCTACGGCGTCGGACTGTTGCCGATCGGAAGGCCGACCTCGGCGGGCGTCAAGGTGCTGCCGCTATCGGACCCGACCGCGATACTGACCGCATATGCGGTGATCCGGCGTGGCCGGGCGACCTGGCCACCACTGCGCACTGTTCTCGACCGGATGCGATCACCCCCCGGCGCCACGCTGCCCCAGCCGAAATGGCCGCGCCCGGTCCCCGCGACATAGACGGTGTCTGCACGCGGCAGAATCCAGTCAAGCGCTTGTCTGGCTGACTGCCTCGACGTCCCCACGCCGGACATCCACGGTGAATCGCTTCGGACCCCAGCCTGTGGCGAGGGCGAAGTAAACTGTCTTCGGTTTGCCGAGAACGGTGGTGGACTCCACCGTCCCGACAGAGCCTGCAGGGACTTCCGGAACGTTCATCCCCTCAATCCGCCGGCGAGCGACGATGGGATCTCCTTTGCGGTACCGAATCTCAGTTACCCCCAGACTCGCTGGAACTCACGTGTCGCTGGCTTGATCGACAGCCGTGCACAACTATGTTGGCAATTTCGGCTGCACCACCGCAACCGAATTGCGATGGGCCGGTGTCCGCACGGCCAGCATGCCGGCAAGACCGACGGCGAGCACCACGCAAATTCCGCCCATCCCGGCGCGATCCGTGCCGAACACGTCGATGAACACCGAAAACAACCATGGCGCAAGGAAAGACACTGCCCGCCCCGTCGTGGTGAACAGGCCGAACGCCACGCCTTCCTTGCCGTCGGCCGCCATGCGCAGCATCAGCGTCCGCGCCGACGCTTGGATCGGGCCGATGAACAGGCACAGCAACAGCCCGCACAGCCAGAACGCCGCAGGTCCTGACAGGGCCATCAGAGTGGTCGCGACCGCGAGCATCGCCAGCAACGACCCGACGATCACTGATTTCGACCCGAGTCGGTCATCGAGGAAACCACCGAGCACCGCGCCCGCGGCGGCGATCACGCTGGCGCCGACCCCGAACAACAGCACGTCGGCCGCCGAGATGCCGTAGACCTTGACACCGAGCACCGCGCCGAACGTTGCGACGCCGGTGATTCCGTCGCGAAACACCGCGCTGGCAAGCAGGTAGTAGACGATATTGCGGTCACGCCGCCACTCGCCGACGATCTCGGTCCACAGCGCCCGGTATGCCCCGAGAAATCCGACCGACTCGCGGCGAACCCCCGGTTCGGCGGCGGGCATGCCGATGAACACCGGTAGCGCGAAGACGGCGAACCATACGGCCGCGAGCAACACCGCCGCCCGCACGTTCTGTCCGTCGGCGCCTGAGATTCCCAACAGTCCATGCCGATCGCCGTCGCCGGAAATGAACCCGAAGTACACGATCAGAAGCAACAGCACACTGCCGAAAAAGCCCATGGCCAAACCGAATCCGGAAACTCGGCCGGCACTCTCGGTCGTCGACACCTGTCGCAGCATTGCGTTGTACGGGACCGTCGCCAAGTCGTTGCACGCGGCGGTGCACGCCAGCAGGATCAGACCCGGCAACAGGTAGCGGTAGTCATCGCGGATCAGGCTCATGGTGGCCGTCAGCAGCACTGCTGCACCGGTCAGCATGGCGAGGACGCGGCGACGCCGCCATGGCGCGTCGACCCAGACCCCGGTGACAGGCGCCAGTACGGCAACCACGAGACCCGCAACGGCCAGCGCACGGCCGAGCCAACTGGCGGCGCTGGTCTGCCCTGGCAGATCGTCGCCGACGCTGCTGGTCAGATAGACCGAGAAGACGAACGTCACCACAATCGCGTTCACGCCCGTCGCGCCGAAGTCCCACAGCGCCCACGACACTTGCGACTGCCGGCGACTCATGATCGCCCACCATATACAGGCCGGAGGCCGCCGCAGCGGTGAGTGTCAGGCGGCCCTGTAGCGACGCACGCTGCGCTCGCGGGTGTCGGTCGACCACAACGTGGCACAGTTCGGGCACTGCAAATGCACCACGGTCGCCTCATTGCTCAACAAGTACTGCCAGTGCGATGGGCAGTTTGTTGTGCTTTGGCAATCGGCGCAGTCTGCGCCCTGGTCGCACGCGGGGCAGGGCAGCCAGGCTCGGCGGCAGCGGTCCGCGGTTGGATCAATCGGCAACACAGTTCGCCGTCCGATCCGGCAGGACGCCCGCACTGACAAGGTCGTCGTAGATGCGCTGCTGCTCGTCGTCGAGGCCGGAGTACAGCATGTCGTGGGCTTTCTCCTCCTCGGCCAGCACCGCTACGGGGTCCCAGTCGTCGCCGATCGCCTCGAGTACCGCCGCACGACGGCGGCCCTCATCAAAAGTGAGGTCGAATGAGAAATCCAGATCGCGCATCGCGGTAGCGTTCCCGACGATCGCTGCCTCGAGCAATGATCTGAATCACGTTCGCAGATTGACCTGTGTCACACTTCATTGCCCCAGCGTCAGCGGTTGCGCGGCCCGGTATTGCTCGATGACTTGCGGCGTGGGGTCAGCGGTGTAGGACGCGGTCGTTTGCACGGACCACTGTGGCGGCGAATCCTGCTGCGACAGAGTCCAAGCCGCCTGCCTAGCCGCTCCGATCGCGACATATTCCGCGGGGATGGGCACATGTACCGGTGCGCCGAGCACCGCAGGGGCGATACGGCGCACCGCCTCCGAGCGCGCTCCACCGCCGATCAGGATGATGCGTTGGGCGTCGACCCCCTGTCCGGCGATCTTGTCGACGCAATACGCCATCGAGGCCAACAGTCCCTCGACGGCCGCGCGAGCCACGTTGGCGGGCAACAGATTACGAGTCGTCACACCATGAAATGCGCCTGCCGCCGCGGGCAGGTTCGGCGATCGTTCGCCTTCCAGGTACGGCACCAGGGTGAGCCCCTCGGCGCCGGCAGGGGCGGACAACGCCAACCTGTCCAACTCATCGAAGTCGATGCCGAGCATCATCGTCACCGCCGCCAGCACCGGCGCGCCGTTGAGCGTGCACACCAGGGGTAGTTGTCGACCGGTTGCGTCGGCGAATCCGGCGACTATGCCCTCAGGATCGTGGGGCGCGACCTCCCCGACGGCGCTGACCACCCCAGACGTGCCAAGGGAAACGACGCAGTCGCCGGTGGCCGCCCCGAGGCCCAATGCCGCGGCGGCGTTGTCACCTGCTCCGGGACCGAGGACCGCGCCGGTCGAAGTCTGGCCCGCGGGCTCCGATGGCGCGAGCACGGTAGGCAGCGACGGCCGCCGGCCGCGCATTGCCAACTCGAGCAGATCGAGCTGGTAACTGTCGGTCTCCGACGAGAAATACCCGGTGCCGCTCGCATCGCTACGGTCCGTGCGCAACGTGGCAATGTCCGTCGACCCCGTCAGCCGCCACGCCAGCCAGTCGTGAGGCAGGCACACCGCTGCTGTCGAATCCGCGTGGGCCGGCTCATGGTCGGTCAACCACCGCAACTTGGTGGCGGTGATGGCCGCGACGGGCACCACGCCGATCCGTTTCGCCCATTCGCCGGGCCCGCCGAGTTCCTCGACGAGAGCCGCCGCCGCGTCACTGGATCGAGTGTCGTTCCAGAGCAACGCGTCCCGGACGACGGCGCCCCCACCATCCAGGCACACCATGCCGTGCTGCTGGGCACCGACCGATACGGCGGCGACGTCGTCGATGCCGCCCGCGGCGGTGATGCTCGCCTCCAACGCCGACCACCACAACCGCGGATCGATCTCGGTACCGTCCGGATGCGGTGAGGACGCGGACCGGACGATCTCACCGGTATCCGCGTCACAGACAACCACCTTGCAGGACTGGGTGGACGAGTCGATTCCCGCAACGAGAGCCACGCCTGCGAAGCTACTACGGTGCGACGGCTGTTGGTCACCATCCTGGTGTTGATGCTCACCGTGGCAGCGGCGCCCGTCGCGCACGGGGACGACGACATGACGGCCAGGGTTGCCGCGGCGGACTCCTATCTGCGCACCCGTCCGGGCACCGCAGGCTACGTCTTGCGGGACCGCGTAACGGGGGCGGTATTCCGCAACGCCCATGCCGCCGACCCGGTGTGGACGGCGTCAACCATCAAGCTCGCGATGGTGGTCGATCTGCTCACCCGTCAGCGCGCGGGCGCGATCACACTGACAGACACCGACAACCGCCTCATCGCGGCCATGCTGCATTCCTCCGACGATGACGCGGCCGACGCATTGTGGTCGCGTTACGGCGGAACAGACCACCTGGCCTACAACAAAGACTTCCCGGCCTACGGGATGTCGGGCCTTCGGCCGCAGCGCGGATACAGCAACACCTTCCCCTACTGGGGCTTTCAGAAGGCCGCCCCGGACGACCTCGACCGGTTGATCAACTACACGCTCACCGGACTGCATCCAGCGGACACCGCAAGCATCGTCGCTCAGCTGCAACACGTCGATGCCAATCAGCAGTGGGGCGTGTGGGGTGCGGGACCGGCGATGGCGCCCGGCAACAAGGACGGCTGGTCGTTGGAGGACTCCGGATGGGTGGTCAACTCCGTCGGCTTCGCGGGGCCTGGGCAGCGGTACACGCTCGCGATCATGAACGATCTACGCCGGGCAGGCGGCTACGACGACGGGGTCGCCACCACGACACACCTGGCGGAGTTGCTTCTCGCCGGCCGATGAGTTCGCGGGAACCGCGTTGTCAGTAGTTGTATGCGGAAACTCGTGATCACGGAAAACGTCACACTCGACGGCTCCATCGAAATGCTGGACGACTGGTTCGATCCGCAGTTGCAGGACGAGGACCTGCTCGAGGAGTCGCATCGCCAAGACGCGCAGGCCGATGCGCTGCTCCTCGGGCGTCAAACGTTCGAGGACTTCCGCGGCTACTGGCCCGAGCAGATCGACGACCCGACCGGCGTGACCGACTATCTCAACCGCGTGAGGAAATACGTGGTGTCGTCGACATTGACCGAACCCGGTTGGCTGAACTCGACCGTGCTCACCGGGGATGCCGTCGAGCAGGCGACCGCGCTGAAGTCTCACCCCGGCTCCGACATCGTAGTGACCGGCAGCATCAGCCTGGCGCACGCGCTGATCGCCGGCGCAGTGGTCGATGAGTACCGGTTGTTCGTCTATCCCACGGTGCAGGGACGAGGCCGCCGACTGTTTCCCGACGGCACGGCAATCGACAGGTTGACACCGATCGGAGCGCCGAAATCGTTCCGCTCGGGCATCACGCTGTTGCGCTACGCCGCGTGATTGCCGCGTTCAAGGTAGGCGCCGTCGCATCGACTGTCACACTTACCTGGTGTCGGACATCGAGCATCCGGAGGCCCAGAAGTGGGACCGGGATCGTGACGAGACGGAAGCCCAACGACTGGACCGGAATTGGTCGAGCCTGCTTCAGGAGTTGCGGGTCGCGCAGACCGGCGTCCAGCTGCTCACCGGCTTCCTGCTGACCTTGCCGTTCCAGCAACGGTTCACCCAACTCGATCACGTCATGCGCACCGTCTACCTCATCACCGTCGGGTGTTCGATCGGCGCCACGGTACTGCTGGTCGCGCCGGTGAGCATGCACCGACTTCTGTTTCGCAGGCACCGCCTCGACACGCTGGTGTCGGCAGCGCACAGCTACGCGATGGTCGGCCTGGTTCTGCTGGGTGTGGCGCTGGCAGGCGTTGCCGTCGTCATCTTTGACGCGGTGGTGGGTGGGGCACAAGCATGGATCGCAGGCGGCCTGACCTTGATTGCGTTGGTGGCCTTCTGGTACGCCATGCCGCTGATCGGTCGACGCGGCCGGAACAACCGCTACTGACGTTTGCGTCATGGTGGGCCGGGGAACTCAGGGCCCATGTTGATCCGACGAATCGCGCGCCCCATGCTGTCGGCAGTCTTCATCAGCCGCGGCGTCGATGCCCTTCGCAGCCCCAAACCCGCGGCAGATGCGGCCCGACCCACCCTCGAGGGCCTGAGCAAGCTGCCGGATCCGGTAGGTACCAACGTTCCGTCCAACGCCGAAACGGTGGCCCGCGTCAACGCCGCGGTACAGATCGGCGGCGGGTTGCTGCTCGCCAGCGGAAAGCTGCCACGCCTGGCATCTGCCGCGCTGGCCTTCTCCGTTGTGCCGGGAAGCCTTGGCGGACATACATTTTGGAGTGAGACAGATCCACAACGCAAAGCCGACGAACGTCGCGCGTTCTTCACCGACGTGAGCCTGATCGGCGGCCTGATCATTGCCGCGCTCGACACCGAAGGTAAACCCTCGCTCGGCTGGCGCGGGCGCCGTGCGGCTCACAAGGTCACCGAGGCGGTCGGCGCCGCCTTGCCGGTCGGTGCGGCCACCGGCGGCGCGCTGACGGACAGCGCTTTCGCGGAGAAGGTGGGGCACGGCCTGCAGGTCGGGGCCGAACGAGGCCGGGAACTGGCGCATGTGGCTCGCGAACGCGGCGCCGAATGGGCGGAGATCGCCCGCGACCGCGCGCCGGTCGTTGTCGAAGCGGCACGCGAGCGAGGTGCGGAGCTGGCCGAGATCGCCCGTGAACGCGCGCCCGTCCTTGCGGAGGCGGCCCGCGAACGCGGCGCAGAACTGGCCGAGGTGGCGCGCGAGCGAGGCGCAGAATGGGCAGAAGTGGCCCGGGATCGCGCCCCCGAACTGGCCGATACCGCCCGTGAACGCGCGGGCGAGTTGGCCGAAACCGCGCGCGCCCAGGCCAAGCAGCGCCGTCGCGCCTGGAGCTGACCTCCAATTCCGTTGCGCGCCATGATCGGCTGTTGCGGTGCTTGCGCGCCAAACCGCCGGCAATTGCGCACGTGAGCGGTACATTTGCCGCATGACAAGCGGTGAGTATCAACCCCAGCCCGGGCAGTACGGCGAACCCGGCGGATATCCGCCTCCCGGTGGTCAGGAACCGGGCGGATTGGTTCCGCGATTCGTGGCGCGCTTCATCGACGGCATCATCGTCAACATCGTCGCGTTTGTGATCGCGATTGCCATCGGTTCCCTGAACAACTACTGGGTGACCGGCCTGTTCTCCGGTCTACTGATGTTCCTGTACTTCGTGGCGTTCGAGTCCAGTCAGGGCTGGACGCCAGGAAAAAAGGTGCTCGGTTTGAGCGTGCACGGCCCTGGCGGCGCCGCGAAACCCGATCTCAAGCAGGCCGCGATCCGTAACGTGTGGACGCTGCTCAACATCGTGCCCTTCATCGGCGGTCTGCTGACCCTCATCGCGGTCATCGTGATCGCGGTGACCATCAACGGCAGCCCGACCAAGCAGGGCAAGCACGACGAACTCGCGGGCGGCACCCAGGTCGTCAAGGCCTAGCGGCGGTCGTCAGATAAAGATCCCGAGCACCAGCACCAGCACCAGGCCGGTCACCGACAACACGGTCTCCATGATCGACCACGACTTGATGGTCTGACCGACGCTCATTCCGAAGAACTCCTTGACCAACCAGAAGCCGGCGTCGTTCACGTGCGAGAAGAACAACGAGCCTGCGCCGACCGCGAGCACGACCAACGAAACCTGGCCGGTGCTCATGCCTTCGACGAGCCCGAGCATCAGCGACGACGCGGTGATGGTGGCGACGGTCGCGGAACCCGTTGCGAGGCGGATCAATACGGCCAACACCCAGGCCAGCAGGATCACTGAAATGTTGGCACCCTTGGCCCAGTCGGCGAGGAGTGTGCCGATTCCGCTGTCCACGAGTTCCTGTTTGAACCCGCCGCCCGCCGCCACGATCAGGATGATGCCCGCCACCGGCGGCAGCGATGTCTCGATGCACTTGACGATCTGATCGCGCGTCATCGCCGCGCCGCGGCCCAGTGTGAAGATGCCGACCACCACTGCGATCAGCAGCGCCATCAGCGGGCGGCCGAGAATGTCGAAAACCTGCCGCAACAGGTTCGTCTTTTCGTCTATGAAGATGTCGACCAAAGCCTTGCCCATCATCAACCCGACGGGCAGCAGCACGGAGAACAGTGTGATACCGAAGCTGGGCCGTTGCCGTTCAACGCGGGTCGCCGTCTTGGTCGCCGTGGCTTCTCCCTCGGCGACGTCCGCGGCGGTCACCACCGATCCCCCGCCGTCGCGCGAGAAGTCGTCGGCATCGAACCGGTCCGGAATGTCGATGACCACCCAGCGCCCGGCCAGCCTGCCGAACAGCGGGCCCGCGACGATCACCGTCGGGATCGCGACGAGCACGCCCAGCGCCAATGTGACACCCAGATCCGCCTTCAACAGGTCGATCGCCGTCAACGGCCCCGGGTGTGGAGGGACCAGCCCGTGCATGGCAGAAAGACCTGCCAGCGCGGGGATTCCCACCGTGATCAGCGACAGTTGAGATCGCCGCGCAACTAGGTAGATGACCGGCATCAACAGCACCAGGCCGATTTCGAAGAACATCGGCAACCCGATGATGGCGCCGACCAACGCCATCGCCCACGGCAGCGCCCGCGGCGATGCATGGCCGACGATGGTGTCGACGATTTCGTCGGCGCCGCCGGAGTCGGCGAGCAGTTTCGCGAACATGGCGCCAAGAGCGATCAGGATGCCCACCCCCGCCGCGGTGGTCCCGAAGCCGTCGCCGAACGAGTCGAGCACGTCGCCGACGTTCTCGCCGGCGACGATACCGACGGCCAGTGCACCGAAGATCAGTGCAAGGAACGGATGCAACTTGGTGACGGTGATCAACACGACGATCAGCGCGATGCCCGCCAACGCGGCCAGCACCAGCTGCCAACCGGGCGCAACAGGTTCCGGTAGCTCGGCGTCGGCCGCCAAGACAGTGAGCGCCTGTCCGATATCGGAAGTCATCAGTTCTCCTGTTCCGTTGTGCGCGCGGCGGATAACGCGACGTAGTTGTCGATGATGGAGTCGATGTTCTGGTCGACGTCGATGGCGATGCCACGTTCATCGGAAATGAGCGGCTCGAGGGTGGCGAATTGTGATGCCAGCAGCGACGCGGGCATGAAGTGGCCCGGCCTGCTGGCCTGGCGTCGACCGATGACTTCGGGTGTGCCCGAGAGATGCAAGAATTCGACGCTCTCGCAGTGGTGGCGCAATTGGTCGCGGTACTTACGCTTCAGCGCCGAACAGCTCACCACCCCGCCGCTGCCGCAATGCTCGGCGAGCCAGCCCCCGATCGCCTCCAGCCACGGGAAGCGGTCATCGTCGTCGAGCGGTTCACCGGCGGTCATTTTGGCGATGTTGGCGGCCGGGTGAAAGTCATCGGCGTCCGCGAAGGGCACGCGCAGACGCTGTGCCAACGCCGCACCGACCGTCGACTTTCCGGAGCCGGAAACGCCCATGACGACGATTGGTGACGCCATTCCCTCCACCTACCCAGTTGTGCTTGACATCACACAGCATGCAGTAATGATCATACGATTGCAACCTAATCACGAAAAAATATGGTTTAAGCCCTGCCAGCAAAGCTATGACAAGATGTATGTGTGACCTCCGAGGCAAACGTCGGCGCACTGCACGGCAATTTGCTCACCGCGTTGGGCACCTCGATCGTGTCGGGGAAGCACCCGGCGGGGCAGGTGCTGACACTCGACGGGGTAGGCGCAGAACACGGGGTCTCACGCAGCGTCGCCCGCGAGGCGATCCGCGTGCTGGAGTCGATGGGGATGGTCGAATCGCGCCGCCGGGTGGGCATCACCATTCAGCCGGCGCTGAAGTGGAATGTTTTTGATCCCAGGCTCATTCGATGGCGGCTCGAGGCCGGCGACCGCGCCGCGCAATTGGTGTCGCTGTCTGAACTGCGTCGCGGTTTCGAGCCCGCCGCCGCAGCGCTGGCCGCCAGACGCGCCGATCCGCACCAGTGCCGGATCATGGCGGCCGCGGTCTCAGACATGGTGATGCACGGCCGCTCTGGCGACCTCGAGGCATACCTGTTGGCGGACAAGGTTTTTCACCAGACCATGCTGGAAGCCAGCGGGAACGAGATGTTCCGTGCGCTCAACGGCGTGGTGGCCGAGGTGCTGGCGGGCCGAACCCACCACGGCATGATGCCCGACACGCCAAACCCCGCCGCGATCGAACTGCACGACCAGGTCGCGCGCGCAGTTCGGCTCCGCGACGAAGCCGGCGCCGAGCGCGCCATGCGCGCCATCATCGACGAGGCGGTTTCGGCTGTGGCCGAGGAGTTTTCCGACCCGAACTAGGGCTTCAGGGCGTCGTGCCGACAGCCGCATCTCAGGGCGAGACCAGCGCCCCGACGACGTGATGGTTAACTGCAGACGTGCGCAGACAACCATCGCTTGCCCGCCGGTTCTTTGATCGCTTCGAACCCGTACACGCCGTCACCTATTTCGCCCCCGAAGCTCGAACAGCCCTCGACGGGCTGGGGTTTCGCGGGTTCTGGATGAGCTACTTCGCGGCTCGGTCCGCGCCTTTCGGCACAGTGCCGGCGCAGGTCGTCACCGCCACGTTCTACAACTTCGCGCCAGAACGCGTCGCCAAGGCGCTACCCGCGGCGTGGGACGTCGCGACGCCCGCGGATGCGCTGCGCGTGCGCGAGGAATCCGCAGCCGAGGCGCTTCGCCGTTACGGCGTGACAGACCAGGAAGCCGCCGCCGCGGCCGAGCTGGCTGAAAAGGCCGCGCGTAACGCACCGCTGGATGGGCGGCCGTTGTTCGCGGCGAACCTGGCCCTGGATTGGCCGGAGGACCCCGTCGCCCGGTTGTGGCATGCGGTGACTCTGCTGCGCGAACAGCGGGGTGACGGTCATGTCGCGGTGCTCGCGACGCTGGGCCTGTCGGGCCGCGAGTGCAACGTCCTGCACGCCGCAGCGGGCCGAGTGCCTAAAGAGATGATCATGCGGAGCCGGGACTACGACGACGCGCAATGGCAGCGGTACTGTTCGCAGCTGTCTGAGCGAGGGCTGCTCGACGACGACGGTGCGCTCACCGACGCGGGCCGCGACTTCAAGCAACGCATCGAGGACATGACCGACGTGCTGGCGTTGTCGGCGCTCGACGCGCTGTCCGACGACGAGGTCGAGCGACTGTTTCGAGTGCTCACGCCGATCACGCGCAAGGTGGTCGCCGCAGGTGATGTGCCCGCCGCGACGCCGATGGGCCTTGACCGCGACGACCTGCACGACGACAGCGCCCACCTCCCCTGATTTCCCGCGACCGTGCGGGTCTGCGCACCGACACGCCGCCTTCTGCGTACATTTCGCGCACGCTCACGGCACGCTGAGGACGTGATCGTGCTGAAATCCGTCGCTCTGTTCGTGCTCGCCGCGCTGCTGGAGATCGGGGGCGCCTGGCTGGTGTGGCAGGGCGTGCGCGAACATCGAGGATGGTTGTGGGCCGGCGCGGGGGTGATCGCGCTGGGTGCCTACGGTTTTGTCGCGGCGTTTCAGCCCGACGTCCATTTCGGACGGGTACTGGCCGCGTATGGCGGGGTGTTCATCGCTGGCTCGCTGATCTGGGGAATGGTCGCCGACGGCTTCCGGCCGGACCGCTGGGACATCACGGGTGCCGTCGTGAGCCTGATCGGCGTTGGCCTGCTGATGTACGCTCCGCGCTGATGCGGATCATCGTCACCGGCGCCAACAGCGGCGTCGGACAGGCCACGGCCGCCGCCCTGGCCCACAAGGGCCACAGCGTCGTGCTCGCGTGCCGGAGCATCGACAAGGCCGAACGAGCCGCCGCGGGCATGTCCGGTGATGTCACGGTCGCTGAACTGGACCTTGCTGATCTGGCCAATGTGCGAGCCTTCGCCGAATCGGTGAAAACCGTTGACGTGCTTGTCAACAACGCCGGGGTGATGAATCTGCCGTTGACGCGGACCGCGGACGGCTTCGAGGCGCATATGGGAACCAACCATCTCGGCCACTTTGCGTTGACGTGTCTGCTCGCCGACAGGATCGCCGACCGGGTCGTCTCGGTGGCCAGCGCCATGTATCACTTCGCGCGCATCCACTTCGACGATCTGAATTGGCAGCACAGGAGATATGTACGCACGTTGGCATACTCGGAATCGAAGCTGGCCAATCTGCTGTTCGTGCGGGAACTCTCGGCCCGCGGCGTTCGTGCCTATGCGTCGGACCCGGGTATGACCGACAGCGGCATCACCAGACGGGCAGCCGAGGGGCTGCCCGTGGGCGAACGAAATCCGGTGTGGCACATGATGCATACCTCGGCTCAAGGTGCGCGCGCCACGTTGGCGGCGGTGGATACCGACTTGCCGAGCGGTACGTATTTCGCGCCGCGGTTCAATCAGTGGGGTAAGCCGCGTGTCACCCGGTTACGCAAGAAGGCCCGCGATCCGGCGGCGGCCCGCCGACTGTGGGAGCTTTCCGCAGAGTTGACGGGTTGTGACTGGCCGCGCTGAGCGACCGCTTTTGCACGGGATCTCGCGGCGTGTCGACGTACAAACACGCGCGCTCGCGGAGAAGGGGTCAGGACTGGTTGCGGTTCCATTCGATCCAGCCGACGCCGCTGCGGCCGTCGTCGGTGGTGACCGTCGCCCAGGCTCGCGGGAAGTGGCTGATCCGGCCGTCGGGAGCGGTCAGCAGCACCGGCGCGTGCCCGCGGATGTCGATGGTAGCCGTCACATCGCGGTAGGCGATGGTGGTCGTCGTCGGTAAGCCGTTGTCGTCGAACGCCTCTCGCGATTCGACGGCTTGCAGTTCCACCAGCGGCATGCCGGCTTGCTGCACGTATCCGATGCCCATCGGAGGAGCGCCAGGGATGCGGATGTCCACGCCGTGCAGGTGTGTGCCGTCGTCGAGATGCAGTGCGCTCCACACCCAGTCCATCGCCCACCAATCGCGCACGCCCCACGAGTGGTCACGCTGGCCTGCGACCTCGCGGAGAATCACCTCGCGGTCGTCGACGGTGACCGTGCCGGACACCGTGCACGGGATCTCGTAACGCGGCGTGATCCGGTAGAGGTACGGCGCTCCTGTGGTCGACCACAGCAGGTCCATCGTCATCTCGACCGGTTCACCTGTCTCGCCGCGCAGCAGCGCCGCCGGATCCTGGTACGCCTGACCCTGTCCACGCACCGTCACCCGGTAGGTCTGCAGCGGTTCACTCGCATCGAGGGTGAGTGCGACGCGGTCCGTCTGCACCGCGCCTACATCGCCGGGCAGCGCCGCCTGGAAGTCGTTGATCGCCACGGTGGCCATGTCGGGCCCGCACAGCAGCGCGTTGATCCACGCGATTCCCTGGTTGGGATACAGCCCCAACCGGATCCAGCCGCCCAATCCCTGACCGAGATCGGCGAAGTCGAAGTACCAACTCTCATTCCACAACGGTTCGTCGGTCGCCTCGTGTGCGCCCTCGTCTCGAGGGGCCGGCGTCAGCGGTTCCGGCGTCACCGGGTCGGGCAGGACGGCCAATGCCTCGGTGTCGAGCACATGCTGGCAATGCCGCGCCAGCATCACCATGAACATCTCGTCGCCACGGTCGGTTCGTTCAACCAACATCGACGACACGATGGCCATCATCACCCCGAAGAAGCTCTGTCGGCGCACACCGTCGCGCACTTCGTCGAGACTGAGCGCAGGCCTTTCGCCGAGTGCCCCGTGATATGCCCGCAGCAACTGCTCGTAGTGATCCCGGCGTACCTGATCGGGCAGTGCGCAGCCGAGGAAGTAGGCGACATCGGTCATGGCGGGGCCCCACGTGACCGTTTGCCAGTCCACCACGGTCAACGGCCGATCGGCCGAGGGCTCACCGAACAACATGTTGTCCAGTCGATAGTCACCGTGCACGAGGCCGTGCGGCCGCTGCGGCGCGGATTCGCCGGCCACATAGGCGTCGAAGCCGGCGACCAACCGCTCGCACACCTCCCGGTGTCCGGCGGCGATGCGGTCGCGGTAGCGGTCGACGAACCCGGCGTACAGCTGACCGATCAACGCCTGGTTCATCGGCGACTCGCGATTGAGCCAGTCGGCGTTCGCCATCGCGGCGTCACCGATCAGCGGTGCATGCACCCGGCCCAGTTCTGACAGTGCGAGGCTGGCCTGTTCTACTGTCGCCCCGCGGATTTCGTCGCCGACGACAGCGGGTCCGGCGTCGCCGAGCAGCAGGTGAAACGCGCCGGTTTCGGTGTTGAACCCGGCGTGATGACACCGTGCTATCGGGCCGTCGATACCCGGCGCGATGTCGGTGTAGAACCGCACCTCACGTTCGTAAAGGCCCAACGCCAGGCCCGTTTGCCTGCTGACCGGGTCGGTGGCGGCGACCTTGAGCACCACCGAGCCGGGGCCGTCCGAATCGTCGGCGTAGCTCAGCTCGACGCGGTAGCACTCGCTCATCTGGCCGGTGCCGATGCGGTCAAAGGTGAAGTCGCGCACCGGCGCACCGAGTGCGGCCGTGAGCCAGTCGACCGTCAGATCGGCGGGCCGCTCCATGACGTCAGTGGTGCGCACTTGTCGCTCCCGTGTGCGCGCCGTCAACGTCGAGTGACGGGTTGCGGTCGAAGAAGCCGAACGGCTTGAGCCAGAATGACACCACATCGACGGGCATCACCGGCCAGTCCTCCGGCCGGGTGATGTGGTGAATGCCGAACACGTACCACAGCACGACGTCGGTGTTGTCGATCGATCGATTGGCCAACGTCCATCGACCCAGACCGGTGTCGTGTGTCGACTGGTTCACGAACTCGCCTGCCGGCCAACGTTCCTCGGGCCGGTTCGGGGTCACCCACAGGGTATGGCCGATCACGCTCGCACGCTCGAGCACCGGTGATTCAGGATCGAACATCGGCGGAATCGCGCCGTTGGGAACGAGTTTGTACGACGGGTGGCTGCCGAGACCGTTCACCACGTTGGTGTTGACCACCTTCCAGCTGCGTTGGGTTGCGAAGTTGACGTCCTGCTTGGCTTGGCTCTCGGTGCGCAACGGTACGTTACGCACGACGAGTGAAAGGCCGTGCGGATTGTCCGGACCGACCGGTTCTGGATGGGATTCGGTCATGTACACGGTGTTGTCGGTGCCGTCGACGTCCATGTCCAACCGCGCGACCAGAAAGTGTTGGTGGAACGGCGCATACGTCCGCTCGTCGACGAGCGTACCGTTCGGGTGCGGTTGTCCGGGTGCCAGGGGCGTAGTGACCATGATCCCGGTGGCTCGAACCTCGCATTCGATGTTGCCGTCTTGATACAGCCGCCAGTACACCAGGTATTCGTAGTTGGCGACGGTGACGTGGAACGAGATGGTCAGTCGCCGCATCCTGCGCACCTCGGCGCCGATGTCGTGGTCGACGTGCTTCCACAGCACGGCGGCATCTTCTTCGTGGATGCAGATCGCATTGGTGATGGTGTATGGCTCGCCCTTGCTGTCGTGCAGAACCGCGTCCAGATAACGGATTTCACCGAGGCAGTCGCAGCCCAACTCCAGCGAGGTGGTCATGAAGCCAAGCCCCCACTCACCGATGTCGAATGCGGTGCGCCGGTAATGGTCCACGGAAGGATCGCGATACGGGACGATCATCTCGGCGAACGACAATCGGTGTGCCACTGATCGGTTCCTGGTGCCGTCGCGGTAGCGGACGTTGTGCAGGATGAGGCCCTCGCGGTAGTTGAACCCGACCCGCAGCGACCAGTTCTGCCACTGCAGCAGGTTGCCGTCCAGCGTGAACGACGGTCCGTCGGGTTGGGTGACGTGCAGTGGCTTGAGCGGTTCGCGCCGCGATTCGGCCCGGATCCGCTCCGGGACGCGGCTGGGCACGTATTCGCCCATCACGCCGGGGATCTCGACACCGGCTCCAGAGAATGGGCCAGAGTCTTCTACCCGAAGCAATTCCATCGAGTTGAGGTCGATCACGCAGTGCAGCCCGCTGACCAGGTTCGCATACGGGTTCGCGCCTGGAGCCGATTTGAGCCAGCTGTCCGACCAGCCGAGCCGCCGGTTGCGGTACTCCTCGGGCATCACGGCGGCGCCGTATGTCCAGGTGTCGAAGAACACCAGATCCATGTCCGTGATGGCGCGCCGCGCCAAGGCCGCGACGACGTCGGGGTGACTGCGCAGCAACCGGTCGCATTCGACGAACTCGTCGACCGTGAAGTTGGCCTCCACACCGGGAATGTGTTCGAAGGACTCCGCCCGGTCATCCGTCAGTGACACGAAGCTCTTGTAGGTGGCGTTCGTCGACCGCTGCAGGCAGACCACGACCGCCCGCCGCGGTGGCCGCGCTCCCCCGTCGTCGAAGGCGCGAAGCTCCGCCTTGCTCGGCTCGGCCAGTTCGATCGACGCGAATCGCCAGCCGAGGTCCGACGTCGCCTGCCCTCCCGCTGCGGGCCCGACGCCGTGTTCGCGCTGCAAGATGGACGCCACGGTGCTGAACTCGTCGCCGGTGAGCGGATCCAGGGGGTGAGCCACCAACTTACGCAATCACATCCGCTTCCCGGTGCGCAGCCGATTCGACCGAGGGTCTCATCCGGTCGCCAGCGAGAAATCCGCCCACGCCTGTCTGCGGTCGGCGTGCGGGTCGTATTCCACGCGGGCACGCCGGTCAAGCACCATCACCGCCCGGTCGTCGGTGGTGTAGGGAGGCCAATCTCGACCCGGCACGCCGGTACGGGCGAACGCGTGCCACCGAGCTTGCACATCATCGCTCACCTGCAACGCCGACCGGCGGTCCGCCGCCGCGGTCAGCAGGCGGCCGAACTTCGTGCGGTAGACGTCGAACACCGCCAACAACTCGGTGGCATGGGTGGCGCCCAAACCCGACCAGCGCAGCGTCCGCGGAGCATAGTCGTAGCGATAGAGGTAGGTCGGCGCGTGCTGACTGTGCGCCTCCGCGAATTGCCACGCCGCCGACCCGAACGCGAAGTCGCCGCCGAACTGGATGCACGCCGCGGAGTCGGGGTAACCGGGGTATGCCGCGGTGATACGTTCGCGCTCATCGGGTTCCACCGCCGCCAGCAGCCGCTCGATGGTCGGCTCGGTCATCGGCAACAGCTTGAGGAATCGGCCGAACAGCCGCGCCTCCTCGGCGTTGGTGCCAACGATGAGCGGTACTCGATGCGCCGTGCCGGTCCGCATTGCCTGAACAGGGTCCAAAGGCAGGTACTCGGTGCTGCGGGTGGGGCCCGCCGCGAACGCGCCGAGCATCTCGCGTTGGCCCTGCCGAACGAGCCGGTCGAACGCGTTGACCAGGTCGGCAGGCCGGGCCGCCATCACCGCTTGGGCGCCGTCTTCTCTTCTGGCGCCCAGCAGTGCGGCGAACTTGGTGGCATATTCGGCCGCAATCTCAGGGGACCGGACCAATCCGGCCGCGGGACTCTCCGAAATCGCCTGCGCGAAAAGACCTTTCGCGGCGGGAACGGCTAGCAGGGTCGCGACGGCGTGAGCACCCGCACTTTCGCCGAAGATCGTCACGTTGTCCGGGTCGCCGCCGAACACCGCGATGTTGTCACGTATCCAACGCAGCGCCATCACCAGATCGCGCAGGAACAGGTTGTCGTCGAACGCGATGTCCTTGGTGGACAACGACGACAGGTCCAGGCAACCCAGCGCGTTGAGCCGATAATTGACCGAGACGTACACACAGCCCGTGCGGGCCAGCGCCGCGCCGTCGTAGATCGGCGTCGCCGAACTGCCCATGAAGTAACCGCCGCCGTGGATGAACACCATCACCGGCAGCGGCGGTTCTGCAGGCCGTTTCGGCGTGACGACGTTGAGCGTCAAGCAGTCCTCACCCATGGGCTGATATTTGCCGGGGGCGAGCATCGTGTACATCCGTTGTTGTGGGGCGCAGTAGCCGAAGCCGTGGCAGTACCGCACGCCGCGCCACGGCTCGACGGGCTGCGGCGCGCGCAGCCGTAGTGGACCCACCGGTGGCCGCGCGTACGGGATGGACCGCCACCGGTTCACTCCATCGCGGGTGAAGCCCTCGACCGTGCCCGACTCGATATTTGCGCGGACAACGTGCTGGTGCATGACCCCGACCGTATCGAAACAGCCTCGCCGCCGCGCCTGGCCTCCGATTGCGTGTCCGCCCGCTAGCCTTGGCCGTTATGCGGATTGCTGCCCTGATCGCGGCGTCTGTGCTGGTGGCTGGATGTTCGCACTCGGTCGGGGGGGACGCCGAACGGGCAACTCCCTCGCTGACAGTGCCACCGAGCACGACGAGCGCCACTCCAACGACGTCGCCCGCCCCGACAACGTCAGCCAAGGCACCCGCTGCCAGCGCGCCGATGAGCGACGTCATCGCCTGGGTGCAGGCAGGCGCCACCGCCGATCCTGCGCAGTTTCACTCCGCGACGCGGGGCGGCGATACGACCGATCTCGGCGCGGACGTCGCGTTCGTCACGCCGTCGGGCAAAACCAACTGCATGACCGATGAGACGCACACCGCAGGCGCATTGGCGTGCCTGGTGGATTTGACGAACCCGCCGCCGCGGCCCGACGACGCTTACGGCGAGTGGAAGGGCGGTTGGGTGGACTACGACGGCCAGACTGTGCAAGTCGGATCGGTGCACGGTGACCCTGGCCGGTTCGACGCGGGCACCGGAGCAGAACTGCCGTACGGTCAGTCGCTGGCGTTCGGCGATTTCCGCTGCCGCAGCGATCAGGCGGGACTGGTCTGCGTCAACTACGCCCACCAGTCCGCCGCGCGGTTCAGCGACGCAGGCGTACAGACCTTCGGGTGTCTACAGCCGACCACTGCCCCACCGCAGATCGGTGAGATGTTCAGCTGCTGATCGCTACCCCGTGCGCCGGATAGGCGTGCACCACCGCCGAACTCAGCTTCGGAATGCTGTGGGCCAGTTGATGCTCGGCACTGTGGGCGATGCGGTGTGCCTCGGCGAGGCTGAGCGACGGCTCGACGTCGAGTTCCACATCGGCCTCGAGATGGTGGCCGACCCAGCGCATCCTGACCCGGCGAACCGCACGAACGCCCGGTCGTGCGGCCAGTACCGCGGCAGCGTTGTCGACCAGGTCCGGATCGACACGGTCCAGCAGTCTGCCGAACACGTCACGCGCGGCGAAGACAAGGACCACGGCGATGGCCGCGGCGATGACCAGGCCGACGATCGGGTCGGCCGCGGGGAATCCCAGCGCTGCGCCGGCGGCACCGACGACCACGGCCAGCGACGTCAAACCGTCTGTGCGCGCGTGCATTCCATCGGCCCGCAGAGCGGCAGAGCCAATTCGGTTGCCGACCCTGATCCGGTACAGCGCCACCACTTCGTTGCCGAGGAACCCGACGACGCCCGCCGCCGCGACCCAACCCAGGTGCATAAGTGGGGCGGGTGCGACGAGCCTGTTGATCGCCTCCACCGCCGCGATCACCGCGGAGATCGCAATCATCGCGATGACGAACAGCCCGGCCAGATCCTCAACCCTGCCGAAGCCGTACGTGTACCGACGGGTGGCGGCGCGCCGACTCATGGCGAACGCGATCCACAACGGCACCGCGGTCAGTGCATCGGAGAAGTTGTGCACGGTGTCGGCGAACAACGCCACCGAACCGGACATCACCACGATGATCAGTTGCGCGACTGCGGTCAGGCCCAGTACCGCCAGGCTGACCTTGACCGCACGAATGCCTGCGTCGCTGTCGCGCAGAGCGTCATCGACGGAGACGCTGTGGTCGTGACTGTGCTTGAGACCCATCAGCCTGTCGCCTCCTGGTGCAACACCCTCAGCTCGCTGTCGTCGAGGTGGTGTGCGGGCACACCCCCTGCCGCGTGTTCGGCGTTGTGCACGGCGTCGGTCAGCAGTTGGCGCACGTGGTCGTTCTCCAACCGGTAGAACACCTGGGTACCTTCCCGACGAGTGCGCACCAGCCGCGCCATCCGCAGTTTCGCCAGGTGCTGTGACACTGACGGCCCCGGCTTGCCGACCCGCTCGGCCAGTTCGTTGACCGACAGCTCGCGGTCGGCCAGTGCCCACAGCAGCTGCACGCGCGTCGAGTCGGACAGCATCCGGAACACCTCGACCACGAGGGCGGCCTGTTCGTCGGCCAGCCGTCGCGCACAGACCTGCTTATCTGCATCCATACGCAGATAATAGCGGTTGCTCAGGCCGGCCTGGCGTCCTCTCGCGCTCGAGCCGGATAAATCTGCGTCATGCCGATCGCCCCGACGACCACGACGACGGGAATCACGGCCTTGGTCCAACCCGCGGTCTCGGGTGCGTCGACTGCGACGTAGCCGAGGACGGCGATGAGTGCGAAGACCAGCGCCCACATCAGCGTGAGTACCCGGTTGCTGCGGCGAAACGCCGCCTTCTCCCAGTCCTCTCGCGGCCCGCCTTCAGGCGCGTACTGCGCCGTGAACGGCACGAACGCCAGCGAAACCAACGACATCACCGCGAGCACGCCGCTGGACAGGGTGGTCGCGTAGGTGTCCATCCAGTCGCGGTCTTCGGCTCCTGCCACCATGCCGGCGATCGTCACCGCGACGAAGAACCCGATGGTCACCACTTCCAGCAGGCGCGGTCCGCCGCGGCCGGCCGAAACTCGAAGCGACAGCGCCGCGATCACCGCGCACATCGCGCCGAACATCCAGGTGCTCGGCCCGTCGGCGACAACCCAATAGATGATCCACGGCGCGAAGCCGATGAACCGGCTGCGCTCAAACCACTCATCCACGGCTCTAGTTCTATGCGCGAGCAGACGCAAACCTGCCCGATTTCGGCCAAAAATGGACAGGTTTGTGTCTGCTCGCCGAGGTCAGGCGACGCCTTTCTGCTTCAGCAGCGGCAGCACACCTTCGGCGAACCAGTAGGCCTCCTCCAGATGCGGGTAGCCCGAGAGGATGAACTCGTCGAAGCCGAGCGAGTGGTACTCGTAGATGAGGTTCGCAACCTCTTCGTGGCTGCCGACCAGTGCGGTGCCCGCCCCGCCGCGAACAAGCCCGACGCCGGCCCACAGATTCGGATAGATCTCCAGTTGGTCCACCCGCCCGCCGTGCAACGCGGTCATCCGGCGCTGCCCCTCGGACTCCGATTTAGCATGCAGCTCAGTGGCTTTGGCGATCTGCTCGGGCGTGAGCTCGGCCAGCAGGTCGTCCGCGACGGCCCACGCGGCCGCCGAGGTGTCGCGGCTGATGGTGTGCAGACGGATGCCGAAGCGCACGCGGCGACCTCTTTCCTGGGCCAGCTTGCGTACTGCCGCAATCTTTGCGGCCGCGGCTTGTGGCGGCTCTCCCCAGGTCAGATAGACGTCGACGTACTGCGCGGCGATCGGCAGCGCGGCAGGCGACGAGCCGCCGAAGTAGATCTGCGGCAACGGATCAGGCGGTGCCGACACCCGCGCATCCGCAACCGAGTAGTACTTGCCGTCGAAGTCGACAGAGTCCTGGCGCCAGATCGAGTTGACGATGTGCAGAAACTCCCCAGTGCGGGCGTACCGTTCGTCGTGGCTGAGCCAGTCACCGAACCGGCGCTGTTCGAAGTCGTCGCCGCCGCTGACGATGTTGAGCAATACGCGGCCCTCGGAGAACCGCTGCAGCGTCGCGGTCTGCTGCGCGGCCAAGGTCGGCGGCACCAACCCAGGCCGAAAAGCGACAAGGAATTTCAGCCGTTCCGTTTCGGCGAGCAGCGCCGACGCCGTCAACCAGGCGTCCTCGCACCATGTTCCGGTAGGCGTGAGCACACCCTCGTAGCCGAGGCGGTCGGCAGCGCGGGCTACTTCGGCGAGATACCGACGGCTGGGAGCGCGATAGCTCGCGGGCACCGTGTGATGCGACGACGCGTGCGATGCGCCGACGATCGAGCGGCTGTCGCCGTTGGTGGGCAGGAACCAAAAGAATTTCGCTGGCATACTCTCTCTAATTCGTCGTGAGGAACAGCGGACGGAGCACATCGTTGTACCGACGGTCCACCCAGTTGTCGAATTTCGGTGCCGGAGAGGCAATCTGGCCCGACGCCGCGAACAGGTCAGCCAGCTTCTGTTCGGAGGCGACCGTCTCGTCGTCCAGTTCCGTGGGCAGCCGCAGGCTCCGGCCCTGGACCACCGCGGCGATCTTCGGATCGAGGCCGACCGCGGCAGCGTAGCTGTCCGCCCATTGCTTGGGGTGGTCCTGCGCCCAGCGCACCGCCTTCTCGAAGCGCACCAGGAGATCCTGTAAAGCGGTGTTGCGCTTCGGGTCCGCCAAGGTCCGATCCGATGCGACGCCGAACCAGTAGCCGTTGGTCACGCCCTTCGCCTGCGCGATGCTGCGCACGGCAACTGCGCCTCGGCCTGTGCGGTGTAGGGATCCCAGATCGCCCACGCGTCCGCCTGGTGTTGGGTGAAGGCCGACAGCGCGTCGGCAGGTTGCAGGAACACCAATTTCACGTCGGACGGCGACAGGCCCGCCTTGTCGAGCTGCCCGAGGATGTTGCCGTGCGCCGAGCTGCCCTTGCCGACCACAATGGTCTTGCCGCGCAAGTCGGCCATTGTCTTGATCGGTGACTCCGCGTGTACCAGGATTTGGTCGCCGACGCCGCCGCCGTCGTACGCCGACACCACCTTCACCTTGGCGTTCGACGCCGCGCCGAAGATCGGTGGTGTGTTGCCGGTGATCGCGAAATCGATCTTGCCCGCCGTCGCCGCTTCGACTTGCGGCGGTCCTGAGGTGAATGTCGAGAACGCCACCTGATAAGGCAGGTTGTCCAGCGCACCCGCCGCACGCAGCAGCGCTTCGGTATTGCCTTTCTGATCACCGACCTGAAGTGTCACACCGGTCAATTCGGACAATGCCACGGTCGCGGGGACCGCCGCGGCACCCGAGTTGTCGGTGCGCGATACGCACCCTACGAGCACCGCGGCCGCGGTGATCAGCACAGCGACCAAACGCGTCTTGGACAAGGTTCGCCTCCCTCAGATCTGGACGCCGAGTTTGTCGAGCAGCTCGGCGCGATAACGCTCGGTCTGTGCGCCCGGTGAGTTCCGCGGTTCGTCGACAGCCAAGGTGTGGATCACCCGGCCCGCCTCGAGCACGAGAACCCGGTCAGCGAGCGCGAGCGCTTCGTCTACGTCATGCGTGACGAGCAGCACGCCGAAACCATGCTCGCGCCACAGGTTCAGAAGTAACGTGCGCATGCTCAGCCTGGTCAGCGCGTCGAGCGCCCCGAAAGGCTCGTCGAGCAACAACAGTTCCGGTTCGGCCACCAGCGCCCGGGCCAGCGAAACACGTTGCGCCTGACCGCCGGACAACGTCAGCGGCCATACCCCTGCGCGGTCGGCCAACCCCACATCCGCAAGCGCCCGCTCCGCACGGGCCTGCGCCTCGGCCCGCGGCAACCCACTGCGAGTCAGGCCGTACGTCACATTGGTCCGCACGTCACGCCACGGAAACAGCCGCGGTTCCTGGAAGGCCAGCGCCGGAGCGCCGACAACCACCCGGTCACCGGTGTGGTCCGTCGACAATCCGGCGAAAACCCTTAGCACCGTAGATTTTCCGGAACCGCTGCGCCCGATCAGCGCAACTATCTCGCCGCGGCCGACGCGCACACAGACGTCGACGAGCACGTGGTGGTCCCCGTACCACTTGTCGACGTGGTTCAGTGCGCCCGCTATCGCGGTTCGCTGTCTCGAAGTCATGGTCACGAGCGGTACCTCAGCGCTCGGTTTTCCAAGGTGCGGACGATGGCGTCGGTGCCGATCCCGAGGAGCGCGTAGACAATCAACCCGAAGATGATGATGTCAATCCGAAGGAAGTCGCGGGCGTTGTTGATCAGGAAGCCAATTCCCTTGTCCGCGTTGATCTGTTCGGCAACGATCAGGGTCAGCCAGGCGATCGCCAGCGACTGCCGCACACCGACGAGCACCTGCGGCGCCGCACTGGGCAGGATGATGTTCCGAAACCTCTGCCCAAACGAGAACCCCAGCACGTGGGCGGTTTCGAACAGTTTCGGATCGACCTGGCGAATCGCCGAGAAAGTGTTCAGGTAGAGCGGAAAACTGACCCCGAGCGCGACCAGCAGCACCTTGGGCAGCTCACCGATTCCGAACCACAGAATGAACAACGGGATCAACCCCAGGTGCGGCAACGCGCGGATCATCTGCATCGGCGGGTCTACGGTGGCCTCCAACCATCGGGACAATCCGACAGCCGTTCCCAATGCGACACCTAGGAATCCGCCGAGAAGCAGACCGACGATGACCCGAAGTCCCGACACCCGTAGGGCATCGGCCAGTTGGCCGTTCTGGATCAACTCGATGCCGGCCTCGGCGATCAGTGAGGGGGCGGGCAGGACGTCCTGCGGGATGGCGCCGAGTGCACTACCGAACTGCCACACGACGAGCAGGACGAGCGGTGACAGCAGGCGGACCAATCCCCACTTGCGGTGGGTCCACCGGTCACCCCGAGCAGCGGTACCCGGCGCCGCAGGCACGGCCGAGTCGACAGAGACGGTCACGGTTGCTCGACGCTACGCGTAGCCGGAACACTGCTGAATAGTTTGATTCTGGGTGATGCGAAGGCCACGGCGCACGCCGATCGATCGCTCGGCCGTTGCGCGAGAACGCTATTGAAGTTTCAGCCCAATCGGAAAGTCCCGGTGACGAGAGTCGGCGTCACGTCGTGGCCGTTGATGGTGGACCTCGCACTCTTGTTCTGAAGGAACTGGATCTGTGAGGCCTGCTGAAGTTGCCGCTTGTTGCGCACGCCGTCACGGAACTGCTGCTCGTTGAGTTGCTGCAGTTCGGCCTGCTCGAAGTCGCGGCCGCTGACGCTGCCCGTGGTGAACTGAACGCCGATCGCCGAGCCGTCCGCACGGACCACCCACGATGAGCGCACACCGTCGGAATCTGCGGTGACATGCCGGCAACGCCCGACACCGGCGCGGCGGTGAACTCGTAGACCACACCGTTCATCGGCAGATCACCCGCGACGTCGGTGCCGTTGAACTCGGCTCTCAACGTGTCGCGGAAGCGAGACGTGAGGTCGAGCTTGCCGTCGGTCTGGTTGCCGAAGAATCACGCTTCGTCGTCGGTGCCGTTACACGCGTATTGCGAGGACGAAGGCGTCGAAGCGCCACACGCCGGTTTCTGGAGCTGAAATGGAGACCGCGTTCCCCATCTCGGGTTTTCGTCACTGGCATTCGTTGAACGGGTGTCCGCCCGGCGATGTTCACCGCGCAACCAACGGTTTGGCTAGCGCCAGCCGTCGGCCGCCTTCGCCGCGCGCATCAGCGCGTCGCACAGTTCACGCAGTTCCGCGCTCTTCACGCCCTCCTCGACGGCGGTCGCCACGTCTTCGGCGGCGCATCTGACCTGGTAGACCCGGTCAGAGAGCTCGGAGGCCTCCTCAGCACTCAGCACAACGGAATCCGGCGCCAACGAGGTGCCCTTGACCATGGCGCGCTGCTCGTAAGCGCGTTGCCGGCAGGACTGCCTGCAGTACTGCCTGCGCCTGCCGAGCCCTGCGTCGGCGACCTCACGACCACACCACCGACAGGGCTGAGGCTTCACACTTCTTCTTCCGTGGCCCACGGAGCAGACTGTAAACCGGCTGAGCCGACGATCCCGGTATCATTGACCGTCGAGTCGGGAACTACGCGTCACGTTGCTGCGTTGTTTCTCCGGACAAATTAGTGACCTGAGGAGTGATGACGATGGCTGATCGTGTCTTGAGGGGCAGTCGCCTCGGAGCCGTGAGCTACGAGACTGACCGCAACCACGACCTGGCGCCCCGTCAGGTCGCCCGCTACCGCACCGAAAACGGTGAGGAGTTCGACGTTCCGTTCGCCGATGACGCGGAGATCCCCCATACCTGGCTGTGCCGCAATGGTATGGAGGGCACCCTGATCGAGGGCGACGCGCCGGAGCCCAAGAAGGTGAAGCCGCCGCGCACCCACTGGGACATGCTGCTCGAGCGCCGGTCGATCGATGAGCTCGAGGAGTTGCTCAAGGAGCGCCTCGACCTGATCAAGGCACGCCGCCGGGGCAACTGACCCGTCGCGCTTAGCGGGTCACCCCAACGCCGCGGGCGCGGTCAATGCGCCCGCGGATACCCCATTCCGCGACTTTGAACATGGCCTCGCGGATGTTGGATCCGCTCATTTTGGACTGGCCGAACTCGCGTTCGGTGAACGTGATCGGCACCTCGACCACGATGAAGCCGTTGTTGATGGTGCGCCAGGTCAGGTCGATCTGGAAGCAGTAGCCCTTGGAGTCCACCGCCGCCAGGTCGATCTTCTCCAGCACCTCACGCCGGTAGGCCCGGTAGCCGGCCGTGATGTCGTGTATGTCCACGCCGAGCAGGATGCGTGAGTAACCGTTGGCGGTGCGCGACAGCACCATCCTGCGCCGCGGCCAGTTGCGCACCTCCCCGCCATGCACATAGCGCGAGCCGATGACCAGGTCCGCGCCTGCATCGACGGCGTCCAGTAGCCGATGCAGTTGTTCGGGCGGATGACTGCCGTCTGCGTCCATTTCGACGAGCACCGAGTACTCGCGGTTCAGGCCCCACGCGAACCCCGCCAGGTACGCCGCGCCGAGGCCGCCCTTCGCCGTGCGGTGCATGACGTGGATGCGGTCGGTGTCGGCCAACGACAACTCGTCGGCCAGGGCACCGGTGCCGTCCGGGCTGTTGTCGTCGACGATCAATATGTGCACGTCGGGCCGGGCCTCGTGGACCCGCCCGACGATGAGAGGCAGGTTCTCCCGCTCGTTGAAGGTGGGAATGATGACCAGAGTGCGCTCACTCGGGCGCTGACCGGTGGTCATGGGGCTCCTTTAGTCCTCACCGCGCCGGCCAAGCCGCCGCACGAAACTCCCATTGTGCAGCATGGCGATGAGCACAGCGGCAACGCCGAGGGCGACCAGCAGCCCCGTGACGATCGGGGCCCAGCGCGTGGCGGGGGTGAGCTGCGTCTTTAGCCGCACCTGCATGTCGAGGTAGTCGGGTTCGAAGAATCCCGTGCGAGACAGCTCACGGCCGTCGGGAGCGATGATTGCGCTGATTCCCGTGGTGCCCGCGACCACGACATACCGGTCGTGTTCGACCGCACGCAGCCTGCCGAACGCCAGTTGTTGCTCGCTCATCGCCTCGGTGAAGGTGGCGTTGTTGGACGGCACCGCCAGCAGTTGTGCACCGTTTTGCACCGCCTCGCGGGCGGCCCGGTCGAAGATCACCTCCCAGCAGGTGGTCACGCCGATCGGCACGCCGGCCGCGGTGACCACGCCGTTACCGCTGCCTGGCACGAAGTAGCCGGCGCGGTCGGCGTAGGACGACAGATGTTTGAAGAAACCGCGCCACGGCAGGTACTCGCCGAACGGTTGCACGATCTTCTTGTCGTGCCTGTCGGCCGGGCCGGTCCCGGGATTCCAGACGATCACCGAGTTGGTCGCCACCGGGTTGTCCGGGCTGTAACCGGGGGCGGCGACGACGCCACCGACCAAGATGGGCGCGTTGATGGCCGCGGCGGCGCTGTTGATCTGTTCGCGGGCGTCCGGATTGGTCAGCGGATCGATATCGGAGGAGTTCTCCGGCCAGATGACGACCATCGGCTGCGGCGCGCGACCGGCGTGCACGTCGTCGGCCAACCGAAGGGTCTGGCGGACGTGGTTGTCGAGCACGGCGCGGCGCTGCGCGTTGAATTCGAGTCCGAGCCGTGGCACGTTCCCCTGCACCGCGGCGACGGTGATCGCCGGGTCGTCGCCTACCCCGAGTCCGGACTGCCGGACGTGTGGCCACGCCAGCGCGGTGCACAGCAGTACCGCGCTGATGCACACCCCCGGCAGCACCACCGCGGTCGGTGCACCCGCTTCGTTCCCCTTGCGGCGCCACCACGCGGCGATTTCGACAGCTATCGCCGCCAGACTGAACCCCGTCAAAGCCACCGCGAACGACAGCAGTGACGCGCCGCCCAATTGGGCGAGCGCCAGCAGAGGTCCGTTCGTCTGGCTGAAACCGACTACCCCCCAAGGGAATCCACCGAACGGCACCGTGGACTTGAGCCACTCCTGAGCCGACCAGAGCGTCGCGAACCAGAATGCCCAACCTGCGAGCCGCCGAACGTAGACAGCGGCCAACCCGAACACCGCGGTGAACAGCGCTTGCACAGCCGACAGCGCGATCCATGGGACCGGACCGACAAGGCCGCTGATCCACGGGATCAGCGGCAGATAGAACGCCAATCCGAACAGGAATCCGTACCCGAATCCTCCGGCCCTGGTGGTGGTTTCCCGGGTGAGCACCCAGGCGAGCAAGCCGAACGCCACGAACGCCATGGGCCACCACCCGAACGGCGGGAAGCTCGCGCACAGCGCAAGCCCGGCCACGATCGTCGCGGAAAGCTGGGCCAGCCGGTCCACCGCGGCCTGACCGAAACGCTTTGCCCGCGTTCGGAGTCCAGCCTTCCAGTTGCTGTGGTCAGACGGCGCCAGCTCGGCGTAGTCTTCGCCCTCCACAGGCTCTTCGGTGTCGTCGACGATAGGCGGGAACACCTCGGTGTCCTCGACGGCACGGCGTCGACGGCCGGACGTTCTAGCCATGGATGACGGCACCTCGATGAACCGTCTGCCTGCAGCGCGGCAACGGGTCGTCGAGTCGCGGCAGGGCTGGCACCCGCGACCGCTGGTCGGTCGACCAACGCTGTACCGCGTCGGCTGGCGCACTGACTTCCAGGGCGTCGGTCTCCCAGATGGCATACGAAGCCGGGGCTCCGGGGACGAGGGTTCCGGTGACGCCGTCGCGCACGCCACCCGCGCGCCATGCACCCCGGGTGGCCGCTGCGAACGCCGCCCGCGCCGACACCGCGCTGCCCGGGGTGCGGTGCCGCGTCGCGGCGCGCACGGTCGCCCACGGATTCATACCCGTCACCGGGCTGTCGGAGCCGAACGCGATTGGCACGCCTTGGGATGCTAGCAGCGCAAACGGGTTCAACCTGGTGCCTCGGGCGAGCCCGAGGCGGCGAACGTACATGCCGTCCTCGCCGCCCCACAGAGCGTCGAAATTCGGTTGCATGCTCGCGAACACGCCCCAGGATCCGAGCTTGGTCGCCTGCTCTTCCGTCACCATCTCGAGGTGCTCGAGCCGATGGCCGCAGCGCACGACAGCCGGGGCACCGAACTGGTCGACGACACGTTCGAGCGCGGCGACGACGGCGCTGACCGCGGCGTCGCCGATGACGTGAAAGCCTGCCGTGATGCCGGCCTCGGTGCAGGCAAGCAGGTGCGCGGTGATCGCGTCGACGTCGAGATAGGTGTTGCCGCAACAGTTGGACGAATCGTCGTATGGCGCGTGCAACCATGCGGTGCGTGAGCCTAGGGCGCCGTCGACGAACAAGTCGCCGGCAAGTCCGCGGGCGCCGGTCTTCTCGATGAGTTCGCGAGCCGCGGCGGCCGTCGTCACGTGCTCACCCCAGTAGCCGATGACCTCGACGCCATGGCGCGTGTCACGGACCTCGACCCAGTCGTCGATGCCGCCGATGTCGGGCCCCGCGCACTCGTGCACCGCCGCGATGCCGAACGCGGCGGCGGCATCGAGAGCGGCCGTACGGGCCTCCCGGCGCTGCGCCGCGGTCAGTCGGTCGCGGGCGGCGGCCCTGACCATGTGGTGAGCGTCGCTGGTCAAGGGGCCCTGCGGATCGAAGCCCGCCACACCGGCAAGGCCGGTTGCGAGATCCCGCAACGCCGTCGACGCGGCGGCCGAATGCACGTCGACGCGGGCCAGGTAGACGGGCCGGTTGCCGACGACTCGATCGAGGTCATCGGTGCTGGGCGCGATGCGCTCGGGCCACCCGGATTCGTCCCAACCGTGGCCCCAGACCGGACCTTCGGGGTGGGCGCGCACGTAGTCGGCGAGCAATTCCAGGCAGTGCCTGAGCGAGGCGGCGGTGCGCAGATCCAAACCTGCCAGCGTCAGCCCGGTCGCGGTGAGATGGACGTGGCTGTCGACGAATGCTGGTGCGACGAAACCGCCTTCCAGATCGACGACGTCTGCGCCCGGAAACTGTTGGCGCCCAATGTCATCGGTGCCGAGCCAGGTCACGACGCCATCGGTGACCGCCATCGCGGTGGCGTCGGGCATCGCGGGGCTGTGCACCCGCCCGTTGAGCAGGAGAGTCGCCACTATTCAGGCTTGCGCTCCACGGCGTTGGGCTGCACCTCGATGACTTCGCCGTCGATGTAGTCACCGCGCCGGGAGGCGTCATAGCCCCAACCGGTGGCCGCGACCGGACCGACTGCTGCCGCCACCAGCGGCACCCGGCGCGCCGCCAGCGCGGTGACCAGCGGGCGTGCGGCGGCCCGGGTCGGCGGCAGCAAGAACAGCGCGCCGAGCACGGAGCTGGCCAGACCCGGGATCACGACCAGTACGGTACCGAGCGCGACGAGCAGGCTGTCGGTGGCCGCCCCCTGCAGGGTGGCGGGTTTCAGGCCGGACTGCAGCCTGCGGATATGTCGCTTGACCTGGGATCCGGCCAGGGTGACGCCGACCAGCCAGGTGGCAAGCAGTGCCACGATGGTCCAGCCGAGGCCGATCGTCGACGTCAGGGCCACGATCACCGCCAACTCGACGACCATGTACACCAGAAACAGCCGTATCGCCATGCAAAGGCAACGTCCATGGGCGTGGCTGGGTTCCGTGGGGTGGCTGGATCGCCGCGGCCGGCTTCGCGCAAGGGTTTTTGAGCGTGCTAGATGGCCGACAACTACGCCGCGGTCACCTCTATCGCGCTGTGCACCTTGTCGATGCCGCCACGGACGATCGCCTGCGGAACCCACCACCACGCATGCCACCAGTACTTCCTGGTGACCATGTCGAAGACGCGCCGGTTTTCCGACTTGGGCAGGTTCTTGGCCACTGCCTGCACTGGCTCACCCTTGGGTTTGCCGAGGGCGCTGGACTTCTGGATGGTCACCCGCGGGGTGTTCTTGATCCGCTTGGTCTTCCATGACCCGTCGTCGGTGGAGATCAGCAGCCTTTCGCCGTCCCGCACTCCCCACACCGGAGTCGGCTTGGGCCTTCCGTCCTTGGTGAACGTGGTGAGCAGCAGGTACTTCGAATCGGCGATGTCGTGGAACGTGTCAGACATGGGCAGAAGGTCGCTTTCGTTGGCTATCCGGCTCGCAACTCGATGGTCACGTTGTTCGTCATTCCCCCACGTAGCTTGGAGAAAACGTTGAACGTTTTGCCGAGAAGCCCGTAGCGCTTGCCGATCGCGTCGTAGGTGGCGCCGTTGGCCGACTTGTCCAGGATCGAGGCGATCGCCTCAACCGCCTCGCCCTTCGGATTGCCGCGCCGGTCGCTGACGGCGATGGTGACGCGCGGGGTATTGCGGATCCGCTTGACCTTCCACGACTGCTCCTGCGTGATGACGACGAGGCCGTCGCCTGAGGGCGCGGCCCAGACGGTGGTCGGCTTGGGCCTGCCGTCCTTCGTGAACGTGGTCAGCAGGATGTACTCGGATTTCGCAACCTCAGCGAAGGTGGTCGACACGGACCCAACTTAGCCTTCGAGTTCGCCTTCCGTCTCGAGCAGCACTTGGCGCAACCCGTCGAGGGTGGCCTGCTCCGGTTGTGCCCACATGCCCCGGCCTGCCGCCTCCAGCAGGCGTTCCGCCATGCCGTGCAGCGCCCACGGGTTGGACTCCGCCATGAATTTGCGGTTCTGCTCATCGAGCACGTATTCCGCGGACAGCCGTTCGTACATCCAGTCGGCCATCACGCCGGCGGTGGCGTCGTAGCCGAACAGGTAGTCGACGGTGGCGGCCATCTCGAACGCGCCCTTGTACCCGTGTCGTCGCATCGCGGTCATCCATCGGGGATTGACGACGCGGGCGCGGAACACCCTGGTCGTCTCTTCCGACAGTGTGCGGGTTCGCACGGCATCGGGTCTGGTGTTGTCGCCGATGTAGGCGGCGGGCGACTCGCCGGTCAGCGCGCGCACCGTCGCGACCATGCCGCCGTGGTACTGGAAGTAATCGTCGGAGTCGGCGATGTCGTGCTCGCGGGTGTCGGTGTTCTTGGCGGCCACGACGATTCGTCGATACTGCCTGTTCATGTCGTCTGCGGCGGGCCTGCCGTCCAGCCCGCGGCCATACGCGAAGCCACCCCAGGCGGTGTAGACCTGCGCGAGGTCGGCGTCGTCGCGCCAGTTGCGGCTGTCGATCAGTTGCAGAAGACCGGCGCCATACGTTCCCGGCTTGGAGCCGAAAATCCTTGTCGTCGCCCGGCGTTGGTCGCCGTGGTCGGCGAGGTCGGCCTGCGCGTGCGCCCGCACGTAATTGTCCGCCGCGGACTCGTCGAGGCCGGCGACCAGTTGCACGGCGTCGTCGAGCATGGCGACGACGTGCGGGAAGGCGTCGCGGAAAAACCCAGAGATGCGCACGGTCACGTCGATGCGCGGCCTGCCGAGTTCGGTCAAGGTGATCGGTTCGAGATCGACCACCCGACGCGATGCATCGTCCCAGACCGGCCTGACCCCGAGCAGGGCGAGGACTTCCGCGATGTCGTCACCCGCGGTGCGCATGGCCGACGTGCCCCACACCGACAGCCCGACCGATTGCGGCCAGCGACCGTAGTCGTCGCGATAGCGGGCCAGCAGCGAATCCGCCATCGCCACACCGGTTTCCCACGCCAGCCTCGACGGCACGGCCTTGGGGTCGACAGAGTAGAAGTTGCGGCCCGTTGGCAGAACGTTGACCAGCCCCCGCAGCGGCGACCCGGACGGCCCCGATGCGATGAAGCGGCCGTCCAGTGCCCGCAGGATCTGACGGATCTCCCCCGCCGTTCCGGCCAGGCGCGGCACCACCTCCGTGGCGGCGAATCGGAGGATCGCGGCGATGGCGGGATCATCGGTCAGCGTGTCGGCGGCGGCGGCGTCCCAGCCGGTTTTCTGCAGCGCCGCCACCAGTTCGCGGGCAGCCGACTCGGCGGCGTCGACCGCGGCCCGCTCGTCGCTACCGTCTTCTGCCAGGCCGAGCGCCTGACGCAGACCCGGCACCGTCTGCTCGCCGCCGAACAGCTGACGCGCGCGCAGAATGGCCAGCACGAGGTCGAGTTCGGCTGCGCCCGTGGGCCTTTGGCCGAGAACATGCAATCCGTCGCGGATCTGCACGTCCTTGATCTCGCACAGCCAGCCGTCAACGTGAAGCAGCATGTCGTCGAAGGAATCGTCCTCCGGCCGTTCGTCCAGCCCCAGATCGTGGTCCATCTTCGCCGCGCGCATAAGCGTCCAGATCTGCTGCCGGATCGCGGGCAGCTTGCCGGGGTCGAGCGCGGCGATCGTCGCGTGCTCGTCGAGCAACTGCTCCAATCGGGCGATGTCGCCGTAGGTTTCGGCGCGGGCCATCGGCGGAATCAGATGGTCGACCAGGGTGGCGTGGGCGCGCCGCTTGGCCTGGGTGCCCTCGCCGGGATCGTTGACCAGGAAGGGATAGATCAGCGGCAAGTTGCCCAGCGCGGCGTCGGCGCCGCACGCCGCCGACATGCCGAGGGTCTTGCCCGGCAGCCACTCCAGGTTGCCGTGCTTGCCAAGGTGCACGACGGCGTCCGCGCCGAATTTGTTGCCGATCCAGTGGTAGGCGGCCAGGTAGTGGTGGCTGGGCGGCAAGTCGGGATCGTGATAGATGGCGACCGGATTCTCGCCGAAGCCGCGCGGCGGTTGGACCATCAACACCGCGTTACCCGCCTGCAGGGCGGCGATCACTATCTCGCCATCGGGATGCTGGCTCCTGTCGACGAACAACTCGCCCGGCGGCGGGCCCCAATGCTGGACGACGGCTTCGGTGAGCGCGGCGGGAAGGGTGTCGAACCACTCGCGATAGTCCTTGGCGGACAACCGGATCGGGTTGCCTATCAGCTGCCCGTCGGTGAGCCAGTCCGGGTCCTGACCGCCTCTGGCGATCAGCGCATGTACCAACGCGTCCCCGTCCTGGGCGTCGACGCCCGGAACGTCGTCGATCGTGTAACCCGCGTCCCGCATGGCGCGCAGCAGCGCGACCGCGCTGGCCGGCGTGTCCAGCCCGACCGCGTTGCCGATACGGGCGTGTTTGGTGGGGTACGCCGAGAACACGAGCGCCACCCGCTTGCGCGATGCCGGAATTGCCCGCAGCCGAGCATGTCTCACCGCCAGGCCCGCGACGCGGGCGCAGCGTTCGGGATCGGCGACGTAGGAGATCAGGCCCTCGTCGTCGATTTCCTTGAACGAGAACGGAACCGTGATGAGGCGACCGTCGAACTCGGGCACCGCAACTTGGGTGGCGACGTCCAGCGGAAACAGCCCGTCGTCGTTGTGCACCCACTGGGCCCGAGAACTGGTGAGGCACAAGCCTTGCAGGATCGGAACGTCCAGTGCGGCCAGGTGCGCCACGTTCCAGCTGTCGTCGTTGCCGCCTGCGGTGACGGTGGCTGGCGTCGCACCGCCCGCTGCAAGCACGGTGGTCACCAGCGCGTCGGCAGTCGACAACAGCTCCAACAGGTCCGCGTCGGCCGTCCGCAGCGAGGCGCAGAACACCGGCAGCGGCCTGCCGCCCGCATCTTCGACGGCCCGGCAGAGAGCCTCGATGTAGTCGGTGTTGCCCGCCAGGTGCTGAGCGCGGTAGTAGAGCAGCGCGATCGTCGGCCCCTCGACGTCACGCGCTACGCGGTCAAGGGACCCCCAGCTCGGCGTGGTCTCGGGCGGGGCGAAACCCAAACCGGTCATCAGAAGCGTGTCGCACAGAAATGCGTGCAGCTGACGCAGGTTCGGCACGCCGCCCTGGGCGAGGTAAATGTGCGTCTGCAGGGCGACGCCCGCGGGAGTCGTGGAATGGCCCATCAGGTCCGCGTCGGGTGCCTGCTCGCCACTGACCACGACGGTGGGCATGCCACTGGCCGCCACGGTGTCGATGCCGTCCTGCCATGCGCGGTAACCGCCGAGAATGCGCACGACCGCGATGTCGGCGCCCGTCAGCAGCTCCTCGAGTTCGCCCTCGACCAGTCGCGACGGGTTCGCCCACCGGTAGTTCGCGCCGCTCGCCCGCGCTGTGATCAGGTCGGTGTCGGACGTCGACAGCAGCACGACGGTTGGCTCGCTCACCCACCATTCGTACCGCACCGCCCGGTCGAGCGGTGCGGTCGGTGGTTCAGCTGCCGCTGCCCCAGCGGCCGTGCCATGTTTGCGGGTACGGCAGTCCGAGTCCGGCGATGAGCACCAGCAGGACAACGCCGAAGGCGATGAGTGCGAACATCGTCGTTCCTTTCTGTGACATTCGGTTACTACACACGCGTGCAGTAGCCAGAACTTAACGCGCTGCCGGCCTGTATCGATGCTTCTGTGTGGGACGGATCACTACAGGTGACACTGTGGCGGCCGTCACATCAGGCGGTCAGCTGGTCGCGAGTTCGGATCGCGGTCAGCCAAACCGTTTACTGGGCGACCGGCGCCTGCGGGAATGGACGCGTGACTGAACTATTCGACGTGGTGAAACTGGGCGCGAACATCGGTGCCCGCATTGACGGCATCCGACTGGCAGACGATGTGAACGCCGACACCGTGGCGGCGATCAACGCCGCGCTGCTGGAACACAAGGTGATCTTCTTTCGTGACCAGCACGACCTGGATGACGATGGTCAGCTTGGCTTCGCAGCCAAACTCGGCACGCCAACGACCGCACACCCGACATTGTCCGCGGGCGAGTCGGTACTGCCGATCGACTCCCGCTACGACAAGGCCAACAGCTGGCACACCGACGTCACCTTTGTTGACCGGATCCCCAAAGCGTCACTGCTGCGCGCAATTTCGCTGCCAAGTTACGGCGGAACCACGGCGTGGGCGTCGACCGAAACCGCGTACGACCAGTTGCCGGAACCGCTGCGGGTGCTGACCGAAAACTTATGGGCGGTGCACACCAATCAATACGACTACGTCCGCGAGCACTACGACCGGCGCGAGGAACTGACGGATTCGGTGCGACAGTACCGCGAAGAGTTCGTGCGCGAGTACTACGAAACCGAGCATCCGGTGGTGCGGGTGCATCCCGAAACGGGCAAGCGGGTGCTGTTGCTCGGTCACTTCATCAAGCAGTTCTTGGGACTGGGCCCGACCGAGTCGACCACGCTGTTCAACCTGTTGCAGGCTCGAGTCACCAAGCTGGAGAACACCATTCGTTGGAGTTGGCTCCCCGGTGATGTCGCGATTTGGGACAACCGCGCCACCCAGCACTACGCGGTCGCAGACTACGACGACCAGTACCGGCGGCTCAGCCGCGTGACGCTGGCCGGAGACATTCCGGTGGACATCTACGGCCAGCGCAGTCGCGTCGTCGTCGGTGACGCGTCCCAGTATTCGGATGTCGTCAGTCCCATCGCGCTTGCGAGCTGACTACAACCGATCCATTTCGCGTGACATCAAAGCGTTCTCAAGCCAGACGTGCCGCTTGGGGTACTGCGGCTTCGGCGGCTTCACCGCGCTGGTCAACCAGCCGCCGACAGCCGCGGTCATCGCGGACAGGGTGTCGCTCCACCGGCGGGTTCTCGCCGGTGGCAGCGCCACCGCCGCGGCCGTGCTGAACAGCACCTGCTGTTCGGTGATCAACGTTGGCGTCTGGGTCGCGGTCTCCGACAGGTGCTCGCGGCTTCCGTCGAGCCCTTGGCGATAGGTCGTTGCCGTATCAGTCATTTCGTTTGCTCCCACTCGAGGTGCGGTGAGGTCCGGCTCGCCGGGGTCACCTCATGATTGAAAATTAACGCGGTGCTAAATGCTTCTCACGCGTAGACGAGTACCTGTTTATTCGGTTAACTTCCGGAGTCATACGCCACGCACTCGACCTGTGCCCATGGCCGCGGTGGTGACGTGCGCTGGGACGCGAAACTCGGACTGACACGGTGCCATATCTCAGGCACCACAGGCCGCTGTGGCAAATCAGCCCCGGTTCGGGCACCGGTCACAGCCTGGTCATCTCGCGCGCCATGCGCGAATCTTCGAGATAGTCCATGCGTGACGGGTAGCGACGCGGCTTCGGCCGCTTTTCGTTGCTCGACTCCACGAAAGCGGCGAGCAGGACTGCGCGTGCGGTTTCGATCCAGTGCCGCTTCGTCGGCCGCAACAGAACCGCGGCGGCGGTGGCGAACAGCACCTGCTGCTCGGTGATCAGAACTGGTGTGCGCGGCGCCACCTCGTCACCGGCGGACCGCTCGGCGGCGCCCGGCTCAGCACCGAAAGGTGCTATCAGATCGGTCATTTCACTTCTCCCCCTGTTGACCCTGAGCCGGTGAGTGCGGCTGTTGGATGGTTGAAATCGTCGATCGGTCGTTAGCGATCCTCACGAGTATCCGACTACCTGTTTATCCCGATCGCTGCCGACGCAACGCTTCGGCAACTTTGAAATCCGCCCGCGCGCCTGGGTGACGGGATCTCAGCAACGCCAACCGACGCGTTGCGGTGTCGCCTTCCGGCAGCACGTACCGTGATCTGGTGGCCCGTTTCCGCGATCACGATGCCTGCCCCGGTGCGCTGCAACTGCATCAGGCCGCGGACGGTGCGCTGGCACGGGTGCGGCTTCCCGGCGGCATGATCACGGCCAGTCAACTCGAGGGCCTGGCGCGCGCCGCGACCGAGTTCGGATCGCCTGCCATGGAATTGACTTCACGCGGCAACATTCAACTGCGGGCCATCACGGATACCTCGGCGGTCGCTGAAACTGTCGCCGCACTAGGGCTTTTGCCTTCTCAAACGCACGAGCGGGTGCGCAACATCGTCGCCTCCCCGTTGTCCGGTCGCATCGACGGCATCGCCGACATCCGAGCACTGGTCGGCGAATTGGACGATGCGATTCAGGGCGAGCCCGCACTGGCCGACCTGCCGGGCCGGTTCCTGTTCGGCATCGATGACGGCCGAGGCGATGTATCGGGTCTTGCCGCCGACGTCGCGGCGCATTTTGTCGACCCGTCGACGGCCGCCCTGCTGGTGGCGGGTCGGGACACCGGGGTACTACTGCCGATCGCGGACGTGGTCACCGCGGTCGTCGACGTCGCGACTCGCTTCGTCGCCACCCGCGGAAAGGCTTGGCGCATAGCCGAAGTCGCCGACACCGCTGCCCTGCTGGAACCCTTCAGTCCGGTGGCGCCCGCGGGCGCAACGTGGCCGCCGGTCACTCGACCGCCCGTCGGCTGGCTGCCACAGGACGACGGGCGCATCGCGCTCGGCGCCGCGGTGCCCCTTGGCGTCCTGCAGGCCAGGGTGGCCGAATTCCTCGCCGCGATCGAGGCACCGATGGCGATCACGCCGTGGCGCTCGGTGCTCGTGTTCGACCTCGAGGAGGGCGTCGCCGACACCGCGCTTCGGGTTCTGGCGCCGATGGAGTTGATATTCGACGAGAACTCACCATGGCTCTCGGTGAGTGCGTGCACGGGCAGCCCCGGCTGTGAACATTCGGCCGCCGACGTTCGCGCGGACGCGACGGCCGCATTGTCCGACCCGACCGAGAAGCACCGGCACTTCGTCGGGTGTGACCGGGCGTGCGGCAGTCCGCCCGCCGGTGATGTGCTGGTGGCCACCGGAGACGGATACCGGCTGCGTACGCCCTCCCCGTAGGGTGAGCGGGTGCTCGACTACATCCGCGACGCCGCCGAGATCTACCGGCAGTCGTTTGCCACGATCCGCGCCGAGGCGGACCTGTCACGGTTCCCCGATGACGTCGCGGGCGTGGTGGTTCGGTTGATCCATACCTGCGGACAGATCGACATCACCGAGCACGTCGCATTCACCGACGACGTGGTCGCAAAGGGTCAGGCCGCGCTGAGCGCGGGCGCGCCGGTGTTGTGTGATTCGTCGATGGTGGCCGCGGGCATCACCAGGTCGCGGCTGCCCGCCGGCAATGAGGTGGTGTCGTTGGTGGCCGATCCGCGGGCTCCAGAAATGGCTCGTCGCACCGGCACGACACGATCGGCGGCCGCGGTGGAGCTGTGGGCAGACCGGCTCGGCGGCGCGGTGCTGGCCATCGGCAATGCGCCGACGGCGTTGTTCCGGCTATTGGAGCTGATCGACGACGGCGCGCAGGCGCCTGCCGCGGTGCTGGGCGGCCCCGTGGGTTTCGTCGGCTCGGCGCAATCGAAGCAGGAGTTGATCGACCGGCCCCGCGGCATGGCGTATCTGCTGGTGCAGGGCCGCCGCGGCGGCAGCGCTATGGCCGCCGCCGCCGTCAACGCGATCGCGAGCCGCGACGAATGAGGGGCACCCTCTGGGGCGTCGGACTCGGCCCCGGTGATCCCGAACTCGTCACCGTCAAGGCCGCAAGGGTGATCGGCGAGGCCGACGTCGTCGCCTACCACAGCGCCCGCCATGGCCGCAGCATCGCGCGCGGCATCGCCGAGCCGTACCTGCGGCCTGGCCAGATCGAGGAACACCTCGTCTACCCGGTCACCACCGAGACCACCGACCATCCCGGCGGCTACGCCGGCGCGATGGAGGACTTCTACCGCGACTCTGCCGACAGGATCGCCGCGCACCTGGACGCGGGCCGCCACGTGGCGCTGCTGGCGGAGGGCGATCCGCTGTTCTACAGCTCCTACATGCACATGCACACCCGGCTCACCGAGCGCTTCGACGCCGTCATCGTGCCGGGCGTGACCTCGGTGAGCGCCGCCTCGGCCGCGACCGGGACGCCGCTCGTGCAGGGCGACGAGGTCTTGACCATACTTCCGGGCACCATGCCTGCCGATGAACTCAAACGCAGGCTCGCCGACACCGACGCCGCCGTGGTACTCAAGCTGGGTCGGTCTTATCCGACTGTGCGGGAAGCGCTTTCGTCGGTCAGCCGACTGGACGAGGCGTTTTACGTCGAGCGTGCCAGCACCCCCAACCAGCGGGTGCTGCCTGCGGGCGAGGTCGTCGACGACAGTGTTCCGTATTTCTCGCTGGCGATGCTGCCCGGCGGCGCTCGCCGGCGCGCCGTCGTCGGCAGCGTCGTCGTGGTCGGCCTTGGTCCCGGCGATACCGACTGGATGACGCCGCAGAGTCGCCGCGAGTTGGCCGCCGCGACCGACCTGATCGGCTATGGCCCGTATCTCGACCGGATTGCGGCCCGCGACGGTCAGCGCAAGCACCCAAGCGACAACACCGACGAGCCCGAGCGCGCCCGGTTGGCCTGCACACTGGCCCAACAGGGACACGCCGTCGCGGTGGTGTCCTCCGGCGATCCCGGCGTGTTCGCGATGGCGACGGCCGTGCTGGAGGAAGCCAAACAGTGGCCGGGCGTCGACGTCCGAGTGATCCCGGCGATCACCGCCGCGCAGGCCGTCGCAAGCCGGGTCGGCGCGCCGCTGGGCCATGACTACGCGGTCATTTCGCTGTCCGACCGGCTCAAGCCGTGGGAGGTCATCGAGCAGCGGTTGACCGCCGCCGCACGAGCCGATCTGGTGCTGGCGATCTACAACCCTGCATCCAAGAGCCGCACCTGGCAGGTTGCCGCAATGCGAGACCTGCTGCTTGACCACCGCGATTCCAGCACGCCGGTGGTGATCGGGCGCGACGTGTCGGGGCCGCGCGAAGAGGTGAAGGTGGTCAGGCTCGCCGACCTCGACCCCGCCGATGTCGACATGCGCTGTCTGCTCATCGTCGGGTCGTCGCAGACGCAGTGGCACACCGCCGAAGCCAGAGACCGAGTCTTCACCCCGCGCCGCTACCCGACTTAGCAGGCTGGCCCCACGTCGCCGACACTGCGGACAGATCGCGATTCGTCACCGAATTGCGATCTCCCGGCAGTCTCGGCGCAAACACAATGCTAACGTCCGGCCCGTGACCACGAACATTCCACGCGGGCCGTCGGATGTAACGCCGGCATGGCTCGGCCCGGTGTTGGGAGCCGACGTCCGCCGTGTCACCGTCACCCCGATCGGCACAGGTCAGACGGGCGCGACGTACCGCGTGCGCGCAACGTATGCCGCGGACACGGGCCTACCCGATACCTTCGCGGTCAAGCTCGCAGCACAGGACGATGCGGTCCGTGAGCGCGTCGCGCTCGGGTACCTCTCCGAGGTCGAGTTCTACGCCGACGTCGCCGCGCAGGTGACGATCCCGGTGCCACGCTGCTACTACAGCGACATCAGCGCCACCGGAGCGGATTTTGTACTGGTCCTGGCCGACATGGCGCCAGCCGCGCAGGGCGATCAGATCGCGGGCTGTACACCGCGGGAGGCGCAACTCGCAGTCGAGGCGCTAGCCGGCTTGCACGGCCCGAGTTGGTGTGACCCGACATGGCTTGACTTGACCGCCATCTCCATGCCCAAGCCGGGCGACGAGGCTGCCGCGAAAGGCCTCGGCGACATCTCGGTGATGGCCGCCGACATCACGCTCGACAAACTCGGCGCGCGGATGAGCCCTGAGGATCGCGAAACACTGAGCGCAGCAATGAGCTTGGTGACGCCATGGTTGCTGGCCGAACCGGCACGATACTCACTGATGCACGGCGACTACCGGTTGGACAACATGCTGTTCGATCCCGATCGCAGCCGCATCACAGTTGTCGACTGGCAGACGATGGGCCTGGGCCTGCCCGCAAGAGACCTCGCATACTTCACCGCGACCAGTCTGGCGCCAGAGATGCGCGCCGAGATCGAACGTGACCTCGTGGACCGGTATTGCGCGACGCTGTTGGGTTACGGTGTCACGGATTACGACGCCGACACTTGCTGGCGCGACTACCGCCTCGGCGTCCTCCAAGCGCCTCTGCTCAGTAGTTTGGGGTTCGCGTTCGCGGCGTCCACCGAGCGCGGCGACGAGATGATGCTGGCGATGTTCCATCGCGGCTGCCGAGCGATCCGCGAACTCGACACGCTGGAGTTGATCAACAGTTATTCGTCGCTCTGACCCATTCCGCGGCGGCGTCGACCGTGGTCACCATCGTCACCCCCGCCGGCAAGGCCGGACGAGCCACCATCAGCACCGGAATCCCGAGCGCGGCGGCGGCATCCAACTTCGGGCGCGTCATTGCGCCCCCGCTGTTCTTGGTCACCAAGGCATCGATGCGGTGTTCGCGCAGCAAGGCCAGTTCGTCGGCGTAGCGGTAGGGCCCACGGGACAACAGCACGTGATGCCTGCGGGGCAACGTGTCGGCATCAGGAGCGGTGACGGTGCGGATCAGGAACCAGGCGTCGACGTCGACGAACGCCGCGGTGCCGGATCGGCCGGTGCTCAAGAATACACGCGAATAGTGCTCTGTCTGCACGACTTTCGCGGCGTCTACGTCGGACGCTACGACGACGGCGTCGCCGGGGTCCCAGCCGGGCCTGGCCACCACGAGATGCGGCAGGCCGAGTCGGCCGCACGCGGCGGCGGCGTTGGCGGTGATGTTGGCGGCGTAGGGATGCGTGGCGTCGACGACCGCGTCGACGCCGGCCTCGGACAGCCAGCGGCACATACCTTCGACACCGCCGAAGCCGCCGACGCGCACTTGGCCGACTGGCAACGCCGGGTCAGGAACACGGCCGGCCAGTGAGCTGATCACCTCCACCTCGGGATGCAGGCACGCGGCCAGCGCCCGCGCCTCCGACGTGCCACCGAGAAGCAGAACGCGCATCAGTGGCGCCCTCGCCGCACCCGACCCGACGAGTAGAGGTAGCTGTCGGAGAACCCTTCGGCGGCAAGCACATCACCGACGACGATGACGGCGGTGCGCGTGACGCCGGCCGCTTTGGTCTCCTCAGCCAGATCGGCCAGCGTGCAACGCAGCACCGTCTCCTGCGGCCACGTAGCGAAAGCCACGACGGCGCAGGGTGTTTCGGGTAGATAGCCACCCGCAAGCAGGTCGGGGACGATGGTGTCGATCTGCGCCGCTGCCAGATGCAGCACCAGCGTCGAACCCGACGCCGACAGGGTTTGCAGGTCTTCCCCCGGCGGCATCGCCGTCGACAACGTCGCCACCCGCGTCAAGGTGACCGTCTGCGCGACGCCCGGCACGGTGAGCTCGCGGCCCAGCACGGCGGCAGCGGCCGCGAATGCCGGTACCCCGGGCACGATTTGGTAGTCGACGCCGAGCGCGTCAAGCCGACGGCGTTGCTCGGCCAGTGCGCTGTAGATCGACGGGTCACCGGAATGCAATCGCGCCACATCGAGACCCGCCGCGTGTGCGTCGGCCAGTTCGGCGATGATCTGGTCGAGTGTCAGCGGGCCGGTGTCGACCACGCGTGCGTCCGGCGGGCAGAGCGCCAGCAGGTCCTCGGGCATGATGGATCCGGCGTACAGGCAGACCGGACATCTGCTGAGCAACCGCTGGCCACGAACGGTGATCAGGTCGGCGGCGCCGGGTCCAGCACCGATGAAGTAGATCGTCATGCTTTGGTCACCGACCACTGGGTGACGGGCATCGCGGGCCGCCAGCCGGTGAAACCGCCCAGCGGCTCGCCACGATAGTGCTGAAATCGTCGGAGTTCGCCGCCGACCCGGGAATACCACTGGGCCACAACGGCTTCAGACTCCGCAGTGACTGCGTTCACCACCAGTCGCCCGCCCGTCGGCAGCCGGCCATAGCAGGCCTCGATCAAGTCCGGCTGAGTCACGCCACCGCCGATGAAAATGGCCGCCGGCCGTGGCACCCAGTCGATACCACCGTCGATCAAGACGGCCTCGTCGAATGCGGCTGGCGCGGCGCCGCGTACGTCCACGACGACTCCCTGCGCCAGGGCGTTCTCGGCGATGCGTTCCCGGCGCTGCCCGTCACGTTCGAATGCCACTGCCCTGCAACGTGGTCCGCTGCGACACCATTCGATCGCGATGCTGCCCGATCCAGCGCCCACATCCCACAGCAGCTCACCCTTTCGCGGGGCCAGCGCGGCAAGGGTGACCGCCCGCATCGACTGCTTGGTGAGCTGACCGTCGTGCGCGAACGCGTCGTCGGGCAACACCGACAGCCGAGCATCGTCGGGCAGGTAGCGCACGGCCACCACGTTGAGGTCGTCGACGGCGTCCGGCGGGTTGGCCGCCCACGCCCGGGCGGTGGCGTCTCGTCGGCGCTCGGTAGGGCCGCCGAGTTGTTCCAACACGGTCAGTTCGGAGTCGCCGCGGCCTGCGTCGGTGAGCAGCCGGGCCAATGCCTCCGGGCCGTGGCCGTCGCGGCAGAGCACGATCGCTTGCCCGCTGCTCCGCACCGCGGTCGGCAAGTCGGCAGTCATCAGACTGATCACCTCGGTGTCCTGCACCGCCCACCCGAGCCGCGCACACGCAAGCGTCACCGATGACACATGCGGCAGCACCCTCACGTTGTCGGCGCCCAGCAGCCGGATCAGCAGCCTGCCGACGCCGTGCAGCATCGGGTCACCGCTGGCGACCACGTGCACGTCGTCGTCGACATCGCCGAGCGCCCGCACCGCGCCCAGCATCGGTGACGGCCACTGCCGCCGCTCGGCGGTCACTGTGTCGTCGAGCAGCTCGAGCTGGCGGTGTGATCCGTAAATGACAGTGGCCCTGCGTAATTCGGCAGCCGATGCCGGCGCCAACCCGGCCATGCCGTCGGCGCCGATACCCACGACCACGATCACCGCGGCATCCTTCGCCAGATGAAACGCGGAGTCATCCGGAACGCGAACGCCAGCAGGCCCAGCGGGGCGGGCACCCAGATCGCGCGGCGGCCCTCGGCCAGTGCGCGGGCGGCCGCCTCGGCGACCTGCGACGGGGTACTGGACAGCGGTGCGGGTGACATGCCCTCGGTCATGCGCCCGATGACGAAGCCCGGCCGGACCAGCAGCACGTGGACCCCGCTGCCGTGCAGCGCGTCGGTGAGGCCGGCCGTGAACCCGTCGAGCCCCATCTTCGCCGAGCCGTAGACGTAGTTGGCGCGCCGTGCCCGCACCCCGGCCACCGACGAGAACACCACAAGTGAGCCGCAGCCCGAGCCTCGCATCGTGTTGGCCAGCACGGTGAGCAGACTGACCTGCGCGAGGTAGTCGGTGTGCACGATGGCGGCGGCGTGCGCGGGGTCCTTCTCGGCGCGGGCCTGGTCGCCGAGGATGCCGAACGCCACGACAGCGGTGCGGATCGGGCCGAGTTCGGTGACGATCGACTCGACCAGCGGGCCGTGCGACGCGAGGTCGTCGGCGTCGAATTCACGGACGTGCACCGCGGCGGCGCCGGCCGCTCGCACGGCTGCCACCTCGTCGTCGAGCTTGTCGGCACGGCGCGCCGCGAGCACCACAGTCGTCCCCGAGGCCAACCGGGTGGCCAATTCGAGCCCGATCTCGCTGCGGCCGCCGAAAATCACGACCAGCCCCGGGTCCGTGTCCTTCACGGCCCCGATTATGTCCTGCGCTACCGTGAGCCTTGATGGCGAAGGCAACCACCCGGCTCACGAACGACGCGCTCGCGTTTCTCACCGAACGGCATTTGGCCATGTTAACGACCCTGCGCTCGGACCATTCACCGCATGTGGTGGCGGTCGGTTTCACCTTCGATCCCAAGACACACATCGCGCGGGTGATCACCACGGGCGGCTCGCAGAAGGCGGTGAACGCGCAGGAGCGCGGTGTCGCGGTGCTCAGCCAGGTCGACGGCGCCCGATGGTTGTCGCTGGAGGGCAAGGCGGTGGTCAACACCGAGACGGAGGCCGTGCGGGACGCCGAACTGCGGTATGCCCAGCGCTATCGCACGCCGAGGGTCAATCCCAAGCGGGTGGTCATCGAGGTCCGCGTGGAGCGGGTGCTCGGGTCGTCCGACCTGCTCGACCGCGCCGAGGATTAGCTCACCTCTTGGCGCGAGCAGACGCAAAACTGTCCAATTTGCGGCGGCGGTTTCTAGCGCTGGGTGCAACAGCTTCTTGTTGAGGGGTTGTCATGAGGGTTCCGCGTTATCCGTTTGTGGGTCGTCGGTTCTGGGAGTTG